>NZ_JBTMUR010000003.1:178568-281887 GCF_054473855.1 Stenotrophomonas genospecies 3 | reverse complement strand
ACCACTTCGGTGGTCACCAAGAAGCCTGGAAGACATCACTGTCCTCCGGGTTTTTTTGTATCAGGCACCCGGCCGCCCGCATGACGGGACCTTGCCGGAGGCCGCACGTACAATGGCCGCGCTGCCGGCCCGCCAGCAGCCCCTTCCCCACCTGCCGCTTCGGCGTAGACCGATGCCGGCGCTGCATGCCATTGCCCCGGCGTGCGACACCTGCAAGGACCACCGATGAGTTCCTCCACTTCCGATTCGCCGTCGCTGCTGCACGGGCGCGTCCTCGCGTTCGCCGCGATCCTGCTGGCAGCGATCAACCTGCGCACCGCGGTCACCTCGATCACCCCGCTGCTGGACGTGCTCGGCCAGCAGTTCGGCTTCGGCACCACCATGACCGGTGTACTGGGCATGCTGCCGACCGCCTCGTTCGCGCTGTTCGGCGTCGCCACGCCGGCACTGGCCCGGCGCCTCGGGCTGGAGCGCACCACGCTGCTGGCGATGGTGATGGCAATGGCCGGCCTGCTGCTGCGTTCCAGCGCCGGCAACGTCGGCACGCTGCTGTTGGGTTCGGTGGTGGCACTGGCCGGCATGGGCATCGGCAACGTGGTGGTGCCGCCGTTGGTGAAGCGCTATTTCGCCAACAAGGTCGGCACCATGAGCACGCTCTACATCAGCGTGCTGCAGCTGGGCACGATGCTGCCGGCGCTGCTGGCGGTGCCAGTGGCCAACGCCGCAGGCTGGCGCGTGTCGCTGGGCATGTGGGCGCTGCTGGCGCTGGCTGCCGCACTGCCGTGGCTGGTGCTGGCCACGCGCGCGCCGAAGCCGCAGTCCAACGCGTCCGATCCGACCGCGCAGCCGCACGGCAAGGTCTGGCGCACGTCGCTGGGCTGGAGCATGACGCTGATGTTCGGCATGACATCGCTGATGACCTACTCGATGTTCACCTGGCTGCCGCGCATCGTGGTCGAGGCCGGTGGCACGCCCGCGTTCGGCGGCGTGATGGTCGCCGTGTTCTCGGCACTGGGCCTGCTGCCGTCGCTGGTCATTCCGTCGATGGCGGTGCGCCTGCAGAACCCGTTCCCGCTGGTGCTGATCGGTTTCTTCTCGTTCGTGATCGCCTTCACCGGCCTGCTTGTGGCCCCGATGAAGGCGCCGCTGCTGTGGGCCTGCCTGCTCGGCGTCGGTCCGTCCACCTTCCCGCTGGCGCTGACCCTGATCAACCTGCGCACCCGCACCCCCACCGGCTCGGCCGCGCTGTCCGGGTTCATGCAGGGCGTGGGCTACAGCTTCAGCTGCCTGGGGCCGTTCCTGGTCGGCTGGCTGCACACCGTCAGCGACGGCTGGACGATCCCATTCAGCTTCCTGTTCGGCTGCGCCACCCTGATGCTGTGCGCCTCCTGGGTGGCCTGCAAGCCGCGCAAGCTGGAAGACCTCTGGTAAGCCACGTGGGGCCTCGCAACCGGCCCCACCTACCGCTCGTCAGCCCGTCTGCGCATTTTGACGCCGGGCTGACAATTCCGGGCGGATAGTGCCCACGAATGCCCATCCTTGCCGCGTGCCGGCATCGGGCATGGGGGCGGCAGCGCCGCCCAGGCCACCACTCGGTGTGCGGGGGACTCTCGTTTCAGACAAGACATTGCAGGTCGCTGTCCTGGTTTCGCCCATCCCTGCTGGATGGGAGTTCGCGAGGGGAGTGACGCAGGCCACGGCCATCCCAAAATCTGGCATGTGATGTGCGTCACATTTTTCAGGTTGTCTGGTTCGGAAGCCAAGGGGGTCCCCAATGGTTGTCCACCGCCGGCTGGCGCTCTGCGTCGGCCTTGCCTGTACCGCCCTGGCCTGGGCCAGCAGCGCTGCCCCGCCTGACCGCGAGGCGGCCCTGGCCGAGATCGGCCGCTACCGCGACCAGGCCCGTTGGCTGGATGCGCTCGGCGCGATCGAGCGCGCCAGCCAGCAGCAGCCCAACGACGACCTGCTGTTCAAGCTGCGCGTCCTGACCCTGGGCGACATCGGCAATGCCTGGCGCGCCTGGGAGCTGTACCAGCAGCGCCCGCAACTGTTCGACGCTGCTCAGAAGCAACGCATCGAAGGCGACTACCTGGCCAAGCTGGTGGTCTGGAGCCTGGCCTACAGCAGCAGCGAAGACAGCCGGCTGGAAGAAGCCGAATCGACCCTGGCGCGCATGCAGCGCTATCTGGGCAGCGAAGGCACCCCACCTGTGCAGGCGCCATTGCGCATCCGCATGGACCGGCTGATCCTGCTCAACCGGCTGGGCCGCCATGCGCAGGTGCGAGAGGAAGCCCGCGCACTGCAGGCTGAAGGCCATGCCCTGCCCGACTATGTTCTGCCTGCGGTCGGCGATTCGCTGATGGGCACGCTGCATCCGGAAGAAGCCATTCCGGTGCTGCAGGCGGCCGTCGCAGGCGATCCGACGCGCGACGCCTCGCATTCGGAACTGGCTTACGCCTACCTGGAAAGCGAGCAGCAGGAAAAGGCCGTCGACCTGCTGCAGGCGTGGCGCGACAAGGAACCTGCCTGGCGCTGGAGCAACGGCAAGTCGCCGTATCCAAACTGGTCGCGCTACGAAGCCGACCTCAACCTGGCGATGGTGCGCGCCTACAGCGGTGACCTGCCCACCGCGCAGCGCGATCTGGAATCGATGGTCGACATCGCACCGGGCAACGGCGGCCTGCAGAGCGCGCTGGGCAGCGTGTACATGATGCGCGGCTGGCCACGCAGGGCGCTGCAACGGCAACAGATGGCGCATGCGCTGGACCCGCGCGACATCGAGCCACGGCTGGGCATGCAGGAAGCCTACGTCGCCCTGCAGCGCGATGACCTGGCGCGACCGCTGCACGACGATCTGGTCGCGCGCTACCCCACCCAGCCCGCCGTCGAACGCATGGACCAGGCCTGGCGCGCGCACCGCGGTTGGCAGCTGAAGGCATGGACCGACATCGGACGCAGTTCCGGCGGTGGTGGCACCTCGCCACTGGGCAACGACGACCGCCGCTATGGCATGGAAGTCCAGACACCCGTACTCGACGATCGCTGGCGGCTGTTCGCCTTCGCTGACCGGCGCTCGGTCGATTTCCAGGACCAGCGCATCGACCCGCTGTGGCTGGGCGCGGGCGTACGCTACCGATTCGGCCGTCTGGATGCGGAAGCTGCAGTGCTGCGCGCCAACGACCACATCGGTGATACCGGCCTGCGCGTCGGCGTGGGCTGGCAGTTCAACGACTACTGGCATGCCGGACTGACCGCCGCACGCAATGATCCGGATGCATCAATGCAGGCGCGCGTGGCCGGCATCACTGCCGACAGCGTCAGCGCGCAGGTCGACTACCGGCGCAGCGAACGCACGCACTGGATGTTCGGCGCCAGCCGCTTCCGCTACGACGATGGCAACCATCGCGAACTGTTCAGCACCAGCGTCGAGCAGCGGCTGCTGACCCGCCCACGGTGGCTGATCGATGGCCTGGGCAGTGCCTACACCAGTCGAGGCAGCCGCGATGATGCTCCCTACTTCAACCCGAAGCGTGATCGCATGGTCGAGATCGGCCTGCGCATCGACCAGCAGTTGTGGCGCCACTACGAACGCCACTTCCGCCACCGGCTGACCGTCTCGCTGGGCGATTACTGGCAGGACGGCTTCGGCAGTGCACTGGTGCCGTCGGTGTCATACATGCACGAGTGGCAGCTGGGCCAGGGCCGCGTGTTCGAGTATGGCGTGCGCTGGTCGCGGCCGGTCTACGACGGCCATCGCGAACGCCATATCGGCTTCGAAGCCGCACTGCGCTGGGGAGACTGACATGACCCGCATCCTGCGCCTGATCGTGCTCCTGCTGCTGTCGGCTGCGCCGCCGGCCTTCGCGCAGCAGGCCCTGCATCTCGATGCGATCGACAACGGCCTGTTGATCCTCAGCTACCACGACATCCGCGATCAGGTCGCAGCCAAGGGGGATGCCGATACCTATGCGGTGAGCACGCAGAACTTCGCCGCCCATCTGGACTGGCTGGGGGCACACGGTTACCACCCGGTGTCGCTGTCGCAGGTGATCGACGCCTCCCGGGGACGCGCCACGCTGCCACCGAAACCGGTGCTGCTGACCTTCGATGACGGCCTGCGCAGCGTCTACGACAAAGCCTTCCCGTTGCTGCAGGCTTACCGCTATCCGGCGCTGGTGGCGGTGATCACCGACTACGTGGACATGGCACCTGGCCGCACCATCGACTATGGCTACCGGCCGTTCGGCCGCGACGACTTCATCACCTGGGCACAGCTGAAGCAGATGCACGACAGCGGCCTGATCGAAGTGGCCAGCCATACCGACGACCTGCACCACGGGGTGCTCGCCAACCCACAGGGGAACTCCACCCCGGCTGTCGTGACCCGCGTTTACAACCCCGCCACGCGCAGCTATGAGAGCGAGGCGCAGTACGCGCAACGCCTGCGCGCCGATCTCTCGCGCAGCGTGCAGCGCATCGAGCAGCATCTGGGCGTGCGCCCGCGCGCCATCGTCTGGCCATACGCGGCCTACAACCAGTTGAGCAACGACATCGCCGAGCAGCTGGGCATGCCGGTGTCCTTCGATCTGGAGGGCCGCAGCACGCCGGTGGCCAGCGACCTGCATGGCCTGGCGCGCTTCCTGGTCAGCGACAACCCGACCGTGGAGGGGCTGGCCTACGAGCTGCGCCGCGACGTCGCGCTCGATGGCATCCGTGCCCTGCAGATCGACCTGGATGATGTCTACGATCCGGAGCCCGCACAGCAGGCGCGCAATCTGGATGCACTGATCGAGCGGGTCAAGCGCATCGCACCGACGCACGTCTACCTGCAGGCGTTCGCCGATCCGGACGGCAACAACACCGCCGATGCACTGTACTTCCCCAACCGCCACATGCCGATGCGCGCGGACCTGTTCAGTCGCGTCGCCTGGCAACTGAAATCGCGTGCGGGGGTGAAGGTCTACGCATGGCTGCCGGTACTCGGCTTCGAGCTGCCCGACCCGGTGCAGCGCAAGGCGCTGGCGATCCGCAACGGCGATGCCGATGGCATGTACCGGCTGGACTTCACCAATCCCCAGGCGCGCCAGGTCATGCTCGACCTCTACGAGGATCTGGCGGTCAACTCCTACTTCGAGGGCCTGCTGTTCCATGACGATGGGTACCTGCGCGATACCGAGCTGCCCACGCTGGCAACCGGCGATGGGGGCAGCGCACGCACGCAGGCGTTGATCGACTTCACCCTGGCGCTGCGCAACAGCGCGCAGCGCTGGCGGCCGAAGCTGGCCACGGTGCGCAACCTGTACGCGGAGCCGGTGCTGCGCCCGCAGAGCGAAGCCTGGTTCGCGCAGCGCCTGGACCTGTTCAACAAGGCCTACGACCAGACCGCACTGATGGCGATGCCGTGGATGGAAGGCAGCAAGCATCCGGAGCGCTGGCTCGACCAGTTGCTGGCCGCGGTGCGTGCACATGACCCACAGCTGCAGCACACCCTGTTCGAACTGCAGACCGTCGATTGGCGCAGCGGGCAACCGATTCCCGCCGAGCGACTGCGCGCGCAGATCCGCCAGCTGCAGGCGCAGGGCGTGCACCACTTCGCCTGGTACCCGGACGACTTCATCGCCGACCAGCCCTCCACCCGCGATGCCCGCGCGGCAATGTCCGCCGGCAACTTCCCGTACCCGGAGAAGTGACATGGACATGCATCCGTTGCTGCAGGTCCTGTTCCAGTTCGCCTTCTACTACCCGATGGTGATGGCATTCTTCTGGATGTCGGGCGGCCTGTATTACTACTTCCGGCGCGAACGCCATTCGCGCCCACGCAACGACCCGCCGCTGATGGTCGATCCACCGTTCGCGAGCCTGCTGATTCCCTGCCACAACGAGTCGGCAAACCTCGACGATACACTCGGCGCGGCGCTGGCACAGCGCTACCCGGCCGACTATGAGGTGATCGCCATCGACGACGGCAGCAGCGACGACACGGGTGCGCGGCTGGACGCCCTGGCGGCAAAGCACCCACGGCTGCGCGTGCTGCACCTGGACCGCAACCTCGGCAAGGCCAATGCGCTGCGCATGGGGGCGCTCGCCGCACGCTCGGAATACCTGGTGTGCATCGACGGCGACGCGATGCTGGAAGAACACGCGCTGCACTGGATGATCTGGCACCTGGTCAGCGGCAACCGGGTCGGCGCGGTCACCGGCAACCCGCGCATCCGCAACCGCTCCACCCTGCTCGGACGCCTGCAGGTGGCCGAATTCTCCTCGATCATCGGCATGATCAAGCGCGCGCAGCGGGTGTACGGGCGCATCTTCACCATCTCCGGCGTGATCGCCGGCTTCCGCCGCACCGCCCTGCACCAGGTCGGCTGGTGGTCCGATGACATGGTGACCGAAGACATCGACATCAGCTGGCGCCTGCAGCGCGCGCACTGGGACATCCGCTACGAACCCAACGCACTATGCTTCATCCTGATGCCGGAAACCCTGAAGGGACTGTGGCGGCAGCGGCTGCGCTGGGCCCAGGGCGGCGTGGAGGTGATGCTGCGCCACGCCCGCTCGCTGCTGCACTGGAAGGAGCGGCGCATGTGGGGCGTACTGCTGGAGTACGTGCTCAGCGTGATCTGGGCCTACACCATGTTGTTCATCGTGGTGCTGTGGGCGCTGGGCAAGTTCATCGAACTGCCCCCGCAACTGCATATCGCCAGCCTGCTGCCGGAGTGGCATGGCGTGATCCTGGCCCTGGTCTGCCTGCTGCAGTTCGCCAGCAGTCTGATCATCGACCGTCGTTACGAAACACAGATTGGACGCAACTACTTCTGGGTCATCTGGTACCCGATGGCGTACTGGTTGATCAGCCTTTCCACCACCCTGGTGGCGTTGCCGAAAACCCTGCTGCGCCGTCGCAGCAAGCGCGCCACCTGGACCAGTCCCGATCGGGGGATCCGATGAACGCACAACGCCCGTCCAACCGCTTCGACTCGCGGATGATCCGCAAGCCGCATCGCCAACCACGCTTCCAGCGCACCGCCTGGGGCTTCGTCACCCTCGCGTTCTGGGGGTTCTACTTCTACCTGTGGGCCCCACTGGTCACCCTGGTGTCGTGGCTGGTCGGCGGCCAGCTGGCCTGGCAGCAGCTGTACGAACGGCAAAGCCAGTTCGACCCCTATGTGCTGGTGGCGTTGCCGCTGATGCTGCTGTGCGCCAGCGTACTGCTGATCGGCTGGGCCGAGTACAACCGCGCGCGCTTCCGCGGCCACGACCGGCGCCTGCCGCGGCCGCTGGCCAGCCTCAACGAAGTGGCCGCCGACCTGGGGGCCAGCACCGGGCTGGCCGAGCGCCTGCTGGGCTGCAAGGCCGCCACGCTGCACATGGACGATCATGCGCGGCCGATCGGCATCCGCCGCGAGGTGGTGTAACTCGATTGCCCTGGGTGCCGACCCTGGTCGGCACTTGCTTTGGTAGATGCCGACCTTGGTCGGCGTTCGCTCTGGTGGGTGCCGACCTTGGTCGGCACCGGGGTCTACCGCGAAGAGCATCCACGCATGGCGTGGATCTACGTGCGGGTCTGCCCTTCGCCGCGCACAACGAAGCGCTCGACGGTGAGTGCCTCCAGCCCCATCGGGCCATACGCGTGCAGGCGCGTGGTGGAGATGCCGATCTCGCTGCCCAGGCCCAGCTGGCCGCCGTCGGAGAAACGCGAGGACGCATTGACCATCACCACCGCCGAGCGCAGTGCGTTGATGAAGCGCTCGGCATGGCCGGCGTCTTCGGTGGCGATCACTTCGGTATGGTCTGAGGTGTAGGCACGGATGTGCGCAATGGCAGCGTCGAGATCGTCAACCACGCGTACCGCCAGCACCAGATCAAGGAACTCGGCGGCATAGTCGTCTTCAGTGGCCAACATGCTGCCCGGCAGCAGCGGCTGCGCCTGCGCATCGGCGCGCAGCTGCACGCCGCGCTCGCCGAGCGCCTGCGCCACGCGCGGCAGGAACGCTTCGGCCACCTCGCGGTGCACCAGCAGCGTTTCCAGCGAGTTGCAGGCTGCAGGGCGGCTGCACTTGCCATCCACCAGCAGGTCAATGGCCTTGCCGAGGTCGGCGCTGGCATCCACGAACAGATGGCACACGCCCTTGTAATGCTTGATCACCGGCACCCGCGCATGCTCGGCGACGAAGCGGATCAGGCCTTCGCCGCCACGCGGAATGGCCAGGTCGATCAGCTCATGCAACTGCAGCAGTCCCAGCATCGCTTCGCGGCGCAGGTCGGTCAGCACGGTCACCGCAGCCGGCGGTACGCCGTTGGCCTTCAATGCGCCGGACAGCGCCTGGGCGATGGCGGTGTTGGAGTGGATCGCCTCGGAACCGCCGCGCAGGATCACGCCATTGCCGGCCTTCAGGCACAGCGCGGCCGCTTCGGCGGTCACGTTCGGGCGCGCCTCGTAGATCATCGCGATCACCCCCAGCGGCACGCGCACCTTCTGCACACGGATGCCGTTTGGACGCACATCGTCGCGGGTGACCTGGCCGACCGGATCGGGCAGCGCAGCGACCTCACGCACGGCTTCGGCCATCGCGAACAGGCGTGCCGGGTCCAGCGCCAGGCGGTCGAGCATGGCACTGCCAACGCCCTTGTCGCGCGCGGCGGCGAGGTCACGTGCATTACCGGCCAGGATCAGCCCGGCATTCACTTCCAGTGCCTGCGCCATTGCCAGCAGCAGCGTGCGGCGGGCCGCACTGTCGAGGCCGGCAACGATCTGGGCCGCGTCACGGCAGGCACGCGCCTGCGCTTCGATTTCGCTCATCGGGGTGTCCTTCAAACCGGTCATGGCAGCACCAGATCGTCGCGATGGACGACACTGCCACCGTAGTTGTAGCCCAGCACGGCCTCGATGTCGCGCGAATGGCGACCGGCGATCCGGCGCACATCATCGGCGGCGTACTGGCTGACACCGCGGGCGATGCAGACACGGCCCTGTGGTGCATTCCAGCACACCTGCACCATATCGCCACGCCGGAACGCGCCCTCCGCACCGGTGATGCCACCGGGCAGCAGCGAGGCGCCCTTCTCGCGCATGGCCTGTGCCGCACCGGCATCGATCACGATCGCGCCTTCGGTCAGCGGTGCATGCCGCAGCCAGTGCTTGCGGGCCGCCTCGCGGCTGCGCGCGGCGTGGATGCGGGTGCCGAACAGGCGGTCCTGCGCCAGTGCACGCACCACGTCGCTGCTGCGGCCGTTGAAAAGGTAGGTCTCGATGCCGAGACGACCCGCCTTGGCCGCCGCCTCAAGCTTGGTCCGCATGCCGCCGGTGCCGGCGCGCGACCCTGCGCCGCCGGCCATCGCCAGCACCTCGTCACTCAGTTCCGGCACGTCGTGCAGTGGCCGCGCATCGGCCACGGTGCGCGGGTCCGCGCTGTACAGGCCGTCGATGTCGGTGGCAATGAACAGTGCATCGGCATCGACCAGCGCGGCCACGGTGGCGGCCAGGTTGTCGTTGTCGCCGAGCTTGAGTTCGTCCACCGACACGGTATCGTTCTCGTTGACCACCGGCAACGCGCCCAGCCGCAGCAACTCATTGAGCGTGGCGCGTGCGTTGAGGTAGCGGCGGCGGTTGCGCAGGTCGTCGTGGGTCAGCAGCACCTGCGCCACGGGGCGCTCGAAGAAGCGCTGCCAGAGCCCGATCAGCTGCGCCTGGCCGAGCGCGGCCAGGGCCTGCCGCGCCGCCATCGCCGCACCGGGTTCATCGGCCCGCGGCAGGATCGCGCGCCCCGCCGCAACCGCGCCGGAAGACACGATCACCACCTCGCGTCCGGCCAGGACGTTGGCGGAAACAAACTGGGCCAGGCCCAGCGCGTGGCGTGGCGACAGGCCGCCGCCATCGGCCGCCAGCAGGCTGCTGCCGACTTTCAGCACCGCACGCCGCCACGGCGGCAGCGCTTGTTCGGGGAACGGCGAGGCGACGTGGGCAGCGTGCTGGATCATCGGTCAGACTCTCAGCGGGTGTTCCATTCGTGCACGGTCAGCGCGGAGGCCTGCATCGTCACCAGCGGATCGGTGGCGACGATGGCCTGCGCCTGCGCCAGGCTGTCCACATTGCACAGCACATAGGCGCCACCGCTGCCATCGGCAAAACCGCCGGTCAGCTGCAGCTTGCCCTGTGCCTGCAACGCATCGAGAAAGTCACGGTGCGGCTGCACGGCGGCGGCGTTGAAATCGGGCCGGCGCATGGCCAGCACCAGGTAGACGGTGCCGGCCATCAGGACAGCGCCTGCCAGCGCGCGTGCAGTTCGTCCAGGCGCAGGTCGGCGGCCGAACCCGGCGATACGCGTGCGGCCAGGCTGCCTTCCGGGGTACGCCCCTGGCCTGCGCTGTCGGCACCGGCGGCAGCAGCCTTGTAGGCCTCGCGGAACGGCACACCGGCCACGGCCGCTTCCACCGCCACATCGGTGGCGTACATGCCCGAGTCGATTGCCGCGCGAACCTTGTCGTCGCGCCATTCCAGGTTGGCCAGCAGCGCAGGCAGCAGTTCCAGCGCCGACAAGCCGCGACCGAAGCCGTGGAAGATGGCGCCCTTGGACGACTGCAGGTCGCGGTGATAGCCCGACGGCAGCGACAGCAGCTGCTCGATCTCGGTACGCGCGGCGGCGACGCTGGCGTGGGTCGCGCGCATCAGCTCGATCACGTCCGGATTGCGCTTGTTGGGCATGATCGAACTGCCGGTGGTGTACTGCGCCGGCAGCGCGACGAAGCCGAACTCGGCGCTGGTGAACAGCGACAGGTCCCAGGCAATGCGGCGCAGGTCCAGCGTGGCGCCGCCCAGCGCTTCCAGCGCGGCCAGCTCGAACTTGCCGCGCGACAGCTGCGCGTAGATCGGCGAGATCTGCATGCGGGCGAAACCGAGCGCGGCCGTGGTGTGCTCACGGTCCAGCGGCAGGTTCACACCGTAGCCGGCAGCCGTGCCAAGCGGATTGGCGTCGACCAGCGCATGGGTGTCGCGCGCGCGGATGGCGTTGTCGATGAAGGCCTCGGCCCAGCCGGCCCACCACATGCCGGCCGACGACACCACGGCACGCTGGATATGGGTATAGCCGGGAACCGGAAGGTCCTTCTCGGCCCGCGCGCGGTCCAGCGCGACCTTGGCAACCTCGGCGCTGAGCTGGGCCACACGCAGCAGCTTCTCCTTCAGCCACAGGCGGGTGGCAACCAGGATCTGGTCATTGCGGCTGCGGCCGGTGTGGATCTTGCGGCCGGCATCGCCAAGGCGTTCGGTCAGGCGCGCTTCGATCGCCGAGTGACCATCTTCGTACTGCGTGTCCAGCACGAAGCGGCCTTCACGGAAGTCCTGCGCCAGCACGTCGAGCTCGCGCAGCAGGCCCGCCAGCTCATCGGCGCTGAGGATGCCGATGTGCTGCAGGCCCTGTGCATGCGCGGCGCTGGCGGCGATGTCGTGCAGGAAGAATTCGCGATCGAGGATCACGTCATCGCCGGCGAGGAAGGTCTGGATCTGGGCGTCGACGGCGACGCCGGGCTTCTGCCAAAGAAGGTCTGCCATGGGGGCTCCGGAATACGTGTTCAGTGCGGGATCGACGTCAGTTCGTCGATGCCCAGCGCGAGGTTGAGGTTCTGCATGGCCTGGGTGGCCGCGCCCTTGAGCAGGTTGTCCAGGGTCGCCACCACCACCACCCGCTTGCCGCCCGGGGCCAGGGTGAAGCCACCGACCTGCGCACCGTGGCGGCCGGCGATGCGGCTGACCCACGGCGCTTCATCCACTACCTCGATCAGCGGTTCGCCCGCATAGGCCTGCTGGAAGCGCTCGACGATCTGTTCGCGGGTCTGCACGCGGTTCAGCCACAGGTTGGCGGTGAGCGTGATGCCCCGGAAATGCGGCGCGACATGCGGCATGAATTCAACCGCCACGCCCAGCTGGACCGACACTTCACGCTCGTGCACGTGGTTGGTCAGCGCATACGGCATCAGGTTGTCGGCGAGCAGTTCGACGTTGTTCTTGTCCGACGGCGTGGTGCCGGCGCCGGAATAGCCGGACACACCGAAGCACTGCGGCGGGCCGGCCAGCAGGTCCAGCAGCGGATGCACCGCCAGCTGCATCGCCGTGGCATAGCAGCCCGGGTTGCTGATGTGCTTCTGGCCGTTGTAGCGGCCTCGGGTCAGCTCCGGCAGGCCGTAGTACCAGCTGTTGTCGAAGCGGTAGTCGGCCGACAGGTCGACGATGACGGTGTCCGGCTTCGCCGCTTCCAGTGCGGCCACGAACGGTGCGGCCAGGCCGTTGGGCAGGGCCAGGATCACCGCGTCCACGCCCTTGGCGGCCACCGCGTCGGCGTCCAGGTTCTCGTACTGCAGCTCGCCCTGGAATTCCGGATGGTGGTCGGACAGGCGCTGCCCGGCGCGTTCGCGCGAGGACACGAAGGCCAGCTTCAGCCGCGGATGTGCGGCCACCAGCTTGATCAGCTCGGCACCGGTATGGCCACGGGCGCCGACGATGCCCAGGGTGAAAGTCGAATCGTTCATGCGTGGCTGTCCAGGCGGTACTGCAGGTGGCGCTTCACGCCCTGCCATTCCGTATCGATGATGGAGAAGATGACGGTGTCGCGCGGCGTGCCGTCGGCGTGCCGCTTGTGGTTGCGCAGCACGCCGTCCTGCTTGGCGCCGAGGCGGGCGATGGCGGTGCGCGAGGTGAAGTTGAACCAGCTGGTTTCCAGCACCAGGCTGATGCAGCCCATGGTTTCGAAGGCGTGCTGCAGCAGCAACAGCTTGGTTTCAGTGTTGACGCCGGTACGCTGCACGCGCGGTGCATACCAGGTGTAGCCCAGGCTGAGCTTGGGCACGCCGGCATCCAGGTCGTAGAAGCGGGTGGTACCCACGATGTCACCCGCCGCATCGAGGATCACGAACGGCAGCACCTTGCCTTCCGCCTGCGCCTGCAGCGCGGCCTGCACATAGTGCTCGACCCGCTCCGGCGAAGGCACCTGGGTATACCAGAGCTGGTCCAGGCCGCTGCCCTCCACGGCGGCGCGCAGGCCAGGCACATGCTCGGGCTGCAGCGGCTGCAGTGTCACGTGCTGGCCGCGCAGGGTGGGAATCGTAGTCCAGTGATCGGAATGGTCCATCATTCAGCCCTGCAGGCTCGGTGCGCGCTGGGCGCAGTGGTCGACATAGGTGCTGATCCGGTCGATGCCATCGGCGCCGTACCAGAACACCTTCCAATGGCCCTGCTTGTAGCAGCCATCGGATTCAGCATAGTAGAAGTGATTGATCGGGTTGCCATTGCGCGAACGCCAGAACAGCTGCGGCGTTTCATCCCGCATCACGTTCCATACCGCGCGGCCGAGGCCTTCACCCTGTGCATCATCGAGCACGGCGAACTTGTCCAGGTACACGCCCTCGGCTTCGTCAGTGAGGATCACCGCGGTGCGGTAGTTCTCGCTGACATAGGCGCGCAGCAGCTTGGTCTTCTGGAAATAGTCAGGCACCAGCGTGCGGCCGAAGCTGGATTCGATCAGGCCCTTCAGCCGTGGCAGGTCCAGCTCGTTCCACGCGGTGGCGCGCAGCACCTTCTCGCCCTTGCGCACCAGCGTGCCCGAGCCCTTGTGGGTGAACAGTTCCTTGGCCAGGTCAGCCGGGCGCGTGATGGACACCGACGATTCCAGCGGCAGGCGGTCGAGCAGATCCTTGATCTGTTCGATCTTCACCTTCATGCCACCGTGGATCCACGGCTGCGCGATCAGGTGGTCGTACTCGGTGGACAGGTTGATCGAATCGATCACGCTGCCCTGCTCGTCCAGCAGGCCGCCGGTGCCGGTCAGGAAAATGATCTTGTACGGCTGAAGCTCCTGCACCAGCTCGTTGGCGGCGAAGTCGGCGTTGACGTTGAGGATCTGGCCACCCGCGGTTTCGCCCAGGCTGGTGATGACCGGGATAGAACCGGCGCGCAGGCTGGCCTCGATCGGCGCCAGGTTGACCCGCTTCACTTCACCGACCAGGCCGTAGGTGTCCACGTCCAGGTACTCCGCCTCGAACACGCCGCCGGTGATCGAAGTGGCGCGCGCACCGTTCTGCTGCAGCGCTTCGACCAGGCGCAGGTTGGACTGCTGGAACACCCGGCGCACGATCGCCAGCGCCTCCGGCGAGGTCACGCGCAGACCGTTGACGGTCTGCTTTTCGATACCGGCGGCCGACAGCTCGGCATCCAGCTGCGGGCCGGCGCCGTGCAGCACGATCGGGGTCAGGCCGACTTCCTGCAGGAACGACAGCGAAGAGGTCAGCGCGTCGAGATCGTCGCGCAGCACCGCGCCGCCGACCTTGACCACGGCAAAGCGCTTGGCGTCCAGCTGCGAGAAGCGCTTGAGGTACTGGCTGATCTCCTTCGCGCTGGCCATGCTGGAAAGCAGGCGCACGATGGTCTGGCGGGTCTGGCGGTGGGGCTGGAGGGCAGGAGACATTTCGGTTTCGTCACAGGCGGCGGTCGCCGCGTTGCAGTTCCACCCGGCCAGGGCCGGGCGGCGTTGTGGGGTCGATCAGGCGCCGGCGGCGATGATGCGGTGCACGGCGTCGGTGTAGCGCTGCAGCTGCTCCAGCGTCACGAACTCATCGGCGGTGTGGGCCTGGGCGATGTCACCCGGGCCGAACACCAGCGTGGTGTAGCCGCCGGCCGAGAACAGCGAGGCTTCGGTCCAGAAGTCCACCGCGTTGCCGATCGGCAGTTCCAGCGCATCGGCCACGTCGCGTGCCAGCAGACGGCGGTTCTCGGCCTCGGCGATGTCACCGGCCGGCAGGCTGGGGCCACGGAAGGTTTCGGTGAACAGTGCCGCTTCCGGTTCGGCAAAACCGGCGAAGGTCGCCAACAGGCCATCGATGTCCATCGACGGCAGCGGACGGAACCCGAACCGCACTTCGGCGGCCGGCGCGATCATGTTGGCCTTGATGCCACCTTCCACGCGACCGATGTTGAAGCGCAGGCCGGTCAGCCCGCCGAAGCGCGCCGAGGCCAGCGATTCCACATGGTCCAATGCGCGGTTGCCCCAACGCATGGCCTGATGCAGCGCGCTGGCGGCCGCATCCTGCTTGCCCGACGCGTGCCCGGCGCGGCCGGCGAACTGCATCAGCACCGAACTGATGCCACGGTGCGCCAGCACCGCTTCGCTCATGGTCGGCTCCGCCACCAGCACCGCTTCATATGGCAGGCCACGGGCCAGGAACGCGGCGATGCAGCGCGGATCGTTGGCTTCTTCGTCGCTGGAGAACAGGAACGCGGCATCGCCATCACTGGCGTTGGCCGCGGCCACCAGTGCAGCGGCGGCGCCCTTGATGTCACACACGCCCAAGCCGACCACACGGTCGTCCAGACGCCGCATCACGTGCGGGTCGGCACTCCAGTGCGGCGAATCCGGCACGGTATCCAGATGCACGTTGAACAGGTACTTCGGCGTACCACGCACGGCGTACAGGCTGACCGCACCGGCGCCATGGTCGATCACCTCGACGTTGAAGCCGGGCAGGTTCGCGCGCAGGTAATCGAAGATGCCACCGGTGGTGATCGCACGCGGCGGGTTGCGGGTGTCGAAGGACACCAGGGCCTGCAGGTGATCGAGCGTCTGTTCAAGCATGTGTCTGAATATCCGTAGGGTTCGAAATCGGTAGTGCCGGCCGCTGGCCGGCTCCGCAATGATCCAGCCGTGCCACGAGCCGGCCAGCGGCCGGCACTACCCTCCATCGATGTTGCGAGGCGCCGGCCAGCGGCCGGCACCCCGTCACAGGTCAACCACGATTGACCTGCGCATAGACAGTGGAGCTCATCCCGAACAGCTTGATGAAGCCCTCGGCCTCCTCCACGCCCCAGTCGGCCGACTGCGCGTAGGTGGCGCCCTTGGTGTTGAGCAGGTGCGGCGACTTCACCGCCACTGCATCGACGCGGCCGCCGCGGGTTTCCAGCACCACTTCGCCGTTGACCTTGGCCTGCGAGGACTTCAGGAAGGCCTCGATGTCGGTCTTCAGCGGGTCGTGGTAGAAGCCTTCGTAGACCAGCTCCACCCACTTGCGCGCCACGTCCGGCTTGAAGCGGTTCTGCTGCTTGGTCAGCACGGCATCTTCCAGCGCGCGGTGCGCGGCCAGCAGCGACACCAGGCCCGGGGCCTCGAACACGATGCGACCCTTCAGGCCGATCACGGTGTCGCCGGTGTAGACACCGCGGCCAACGCCGTACGGGGCGAACAGCTTGTTGAGCTGGGCCAGGATCTGGTCGCCCGGCAACGCCTTGCCGTTCAGTTCGACGGCTTCGCCCTCGACGAACTTCAGGGTCACGTTCAGCGCCTGCTCCGGCCACTCGCTGCGCGGTGCGCACCAGCCACGGGCGCCCTCGCCCGGAGCTTCCCAACGGTCGATCTCGCCGCCGGACATGGTCAGGCCCAGCAGGTTCTCGTTGATGGTGTAGGCCTGCTGCTTGGCACGCACGCCGAAGCCGCGCTCTTCCAGGTACTTCTGCTCGTAGGCGCGGGTCTGGGTGTGTTCCTTCTGGATCTCGCGGATCGGCGCGATGATCTGGTAGTCACCCAGGGCCTTCACCGCCAGGTCGAAGCGGACCTGATCGTTGCCCATGCCGGTGCAGCCGTGGGCGATGATGTTGGTGCCCAGTTCGGCGGCACGCTTCAGCGCGGCATCGACGATCAGGTAGCGGTCCGAGACCAGCAGCGGGTACTGGCCCTGGTAGCCCTCACCGGCCCACACGAACGGCTTGACGAAGCCTTCCCAGATGGCCGGGCCACCGTTGACGGTGACGTGGCTGGTCACGCCCAGCTCGGCGGCGCGCTTCTCGATGAAATCACGCTCTTCATCATCCACGCCGCCGGTATCGGCGAACACGGTGTGCACGTTGTAGCCGCGCTCCTGCAGGTACGGCACGCAGAAGCTGGTATCCAGGCCGCCGGAGAAGGCGAGAACGACGTCTTTGTTGCTCATGGGGATCAGGTCCACTTGGGGGATGGGAATTCGGTAGAGCCGACCGCTGGTCGGCTGAAATGTTGGATGCGCCGCTGCGGGAGCAGCCGACCAACGGTCGGCTCTACCCCTTGTTTGATTCAGCGCCCGGCAACCGCCGCCATGATCGCCTTCTGCACGTGCAGGCGGTTCTCGGCTTCGTTGATGGCGATGCACTGCGGCGAATCCATCACCGCGTCGGTGGCCTTCACGTTGCGGCGCAGCGGCAGGCAGTGGCTGAACACACCGTTGTTGGTCAGCGCCATCTTCCGCTCGTCCACGATGAAGTGCTTGAACTGGTCGCGGATCGGCTTTTCCGGTTCCCAGTTGCCGAAGAACGGCAGCGCGCCCCAGCTCTTGGCGTAGACCACGTCGGCACCGGCGTAGGCGCTGTCGATGTCATGGCTGATCTTCAGCGAGCCGCCGCTCTCGGCCACGTTCTGCTCGGCCCAGCCCATGTAGCGGTCGTCGAGGATGTAGTCGGCGGTCGGGCACAGCAGGGTCACGTCCATGCCCATGCGGGTGGCGATGGTCAGCGCCGAATTGGCGACTGCGGTGTTCAGCGGCTTGGGGTGGTAGGTCCAGGTCAGCACGTACTTCTTGCCGCGCAGGTCCTGGGTGCCGAAGTGCTCCTGCAGGGCCATGATGTGGGCCAGCTCCTGGCACGGGTGGGTGATGGTCTCCATGTTGATGACCGGCACCGGCGAGTACTTGGCGAAGCTGTTGAGGACGATGTCCTGGCGGTCGTAGGCCCAGTCGATGAACTTGGGGAACGCACGCACGGCGATGATGTCGCAGTAACGGCCCAGCACCTTGGCCACTTCAGCGATGTGCTCTTCGGTATCGCCGTCCATCACCGTGCCGAGGTTGAACTCGATCGGCCACGCATCCTTGCCCGGCTGCAGCACCACCGCGTGGGCACCCAGCTGGAACGCACCCAGTTCAAAGCTGGTGCGGGTGCGCATGGACGGATTGAAGAACACCAGCGCGATCGACTTGCCCTTGAGCTGGTCGCCGAGCTTGTTGCGCTTGAACAGCGCGGCCTGGGTCAGCAGCGCGTCGAGCTCGCTGCGGCTCCAGTCCTGGGTGTTCAGGAAGTGCTTGGGGGACATCATCTTTCCTTGCGTGGCGGCGCCGGGTTCGACGCGGTGGAAGGGAAAACAGGAAGCAAAGGTGGAACGAAAAGGTTGCAGTTGCAGCTTTCATGACGCGGAAACGAAAAAACCCAGCCGGCGGGCTGGGTTTTTTTCGGACGAACAGCAAAAAGCTCCGGTTACCCAGCGAGGATGTGGGGTTCCGGTCGACGCGCACGCGAGGTCATGCCCGACGCCTGTCGGGCTGCGCTGCTGTCGTGCTGGAAGTCGGTGAGCTTCATGGTCAACCATCTTTGCATGCGGCCGGGGCCGACGCAAGGGGCCGGGGTCGCAGAATCAGGGATTGCCGGCGGCGCCCTGCTCGGGGCCGACCCAGGGGGTGATCGACACCCGGATCTTGAGCCGGTTGCCGGGGTCTTCCGGCAGCCGCGAGCGGTACTTGGTGCCCTTGTAGACGTAGTCCACGTCGTAGGCGATGGGCCGGCGGAATTCACGTCCCACCGGCACGATGCGACAGTCGCGGGTCAGCATCGGACCATTGTTGGCCGGTGCCGGCGCCGGGGCCGGTGACTCGGCGGCGGTGTCCTCGGAGACCTCTTCATCGCTGCGCTTGAACATCGAGCGTACCGAGTCCCAGAAGCGGCTGATCCGTCCCTTGTCCTCGACCGGCTCCTCACCAGTGACATTGACCGGCGCCAGGGTCCGGGTCGAGACCGGCTCGCAGTGTTCTTCGGTACGGGTCGCGCGCAGGGTCTGGAACACGGGTTCGACGTTCAGTACCTGCGCGTAGTCGAACTTCACGTTCTCCACGATCACCACCCGGTTGCGGGGCTCGGCCTCCTGCGCCTGGGCCACGGCGGCCAGCGCCGACAGGCAGGCCAGGGTCAGCAACGCGGTGGATTTCATTGGCGAAGGGAGCAAGGACACGGCAATAGTGTAGGCAGTGGCGAGCGCAAGGGGCTGAACATTACCCGTCCACGCTGCTCCTGCCCACCCCACCCTGATTGGACCCGGCGTCCACCGGTGGCAGGCGGTGCCCCCAAAGGGGGCCGACACGTTCTAAAATCACAGGCTTGTCCCCCAGCCACAGCCCCATGACCCTGCGCCTGCACAACAACCTGACTCGCCAGCTCGAACCGTTCACCCCGCTCGACCCGGCCTGTCCGACCCTGTATGTGTGCGGCCCGACGGTCTACAACTACGTGCACATCGGCAACGCCCGTGGCCCAGTGGTGTTCGGGGTGCTGGCCGATCTGCTGCGGCGCCGTTTCGGTGGCCTGCGCTACGCGCGCAACATCACCGACGTGGACGACAAGATCAACAACGCCGCGCGTGAGCAGGGCGTGCCGATCAGCACCATCACCGACAGGTTCGCCGCCGCCTACCGTGAAGACATGGCCGCGCTGGGCGTGGTGCCGCCGGACATCGAGCCGGAAGTGACCGCGCACATCCCGCAGATCATCACCATGATCGAGCAGCTGATCGCCAATGGTCATGCCTACGCCGCCGAAGGCCACGTGCTGTTCGCGGTGGCCAGCTTCGAAGGCTACGGCAAGCTCTCGCGCCGCGACCCGGAAGAGATGCTGGCCGGCGCCCGCGTCGACGTGGCCCCGTACAAGCGCGACCCAGGCGATTTCGTGCTGTGGAAGCCGTCCAGCAACGACCTCCCTGGCTGGGAGTCTCCCTGGGGCCGTGGCCGCCCGGGCTGGCATATCGAATGCTCGGCGATGGCCGCCGCCCACCTGGGCGAGACCATCGACATCCATGCCGGCGGCGTCGATCTGCAGTTCCCGCATCACGAGAACGAGCTTGCGCAGAGCGAATGCGCCCACGGCGGCAAGATCTTCGCCCGCTTCTGGCTGCACAACGGCATGCTCAACTTCGGCGGCGCCAAGATGAGCAAGTCGCTGGGCAACATCGAACGCGTGCACGACCTGGTCCGCCAGCACCCGCCGGAAGCGCTGCGCCTGGCCCTGCTGTCGGCCCACTACCGGCAGCCGCTGGACTGGTCCGATGGCCTCATCGAGCAGTCGGTGCGCACCCTGGATGGCCTCTACCGAGCTATCAGGGAATTTGCCAATGTCGACGCCACCCCAGTGATCCCGCAAGCAGTCGAGGACGCGCTCAATGACGACCTCAACACTCCGAAAGTGCTGGCAATACTCGCTGAATCGGCTCGAAAGCTAAGGCACGCAGGTGCCCCGGCGGGCGGCCCGGACTATCCCCGCGAGGGTGAAAAGCTGGCACAGCTAAGCCGCCTGAAGGGCGAACTGCTCGGTGCCGGCCTGGCCCTGGGCCTGCTGCAGGCCGATCCGGCGCAGTGGTTCGGCACCGCGGCCAGCGATGATGGCGAAGATGCCCGCATCCAGGGCCTGATCGACGAGCGTGCCGCCGCCAAGCAGGCACGCGACTTCGCCCGTTCCGACGCCATCCGCGACCAGCTGGCCGCCGAAGGCATCGTGCTGGAAGACACCCCGCAGGGCGTGCGCTGGTCGCGCAAGCGCGGCTGACCCACCCTGCCCCGTGGCCGGTCCGCCGGCCACGCTCCACTGTAGAGACTGTTGTGACCGACTCCCCGTTCCCGCTTGAACCCACCGCCGCCGAGGCCCAGACCGCCATCGCCGAGGAATTCGGCTTCTTCGGCGACTGGTCCGAGCGCTACCAGTATCTGATCGACCTCGGCCGTAAGCTGCCCGCCTTCCCGGACGAATGGAAGACCGAAGAGCACCGCCTGCTCGGCTGCCAGTCGATGGTCTGGATCGTGCCGGAAGGCAATGCGCAGTCGCTGCGCTTCCACGCCATCAGTGATTCGGCCATCGTTTCCGGCCTGATCTTCCTGGCCCTGCGCGTGTACTCCGGGCGCTCGGCGCAGGAGATCCTGGATACCGAGCCCAGCTACATCCAGGACATCGGCCTGGCCCGCCACCTCTCGCCCACCCGCAGCAACGGCGTGGCGGCGATGCTGGCCTTCATCCGCGAGACCGCGCAGGCCCAGCTGCAGCGCGACCCGTCGTGAGCGAACCCGCCACGGCCGAAGACACCGCGCTGGGGCTGCTGTCCCGGCCCGGTTTCGCCAAGCTGCTGGCCTACCGCATCTTCGCGATGCTGTCCTACCAGGTGGTCGCGGTCACCGTCGGCTGGCACATCTACGAAGTCACCCGCAATCCCTTCTCGCTGGGCCTGGTTGGCCTGGCCGAGGTGCTGCCGTTCTTCTGCGTCGCACCGTTCGCCGGTTATCTGGTCGACCACCTGCCGCGCCGCCGGCTCGGCATGGTCGCCTGCTCCGGGTTGATCGCCACCGCGCTGGTGTTGACCGGCGTGGCCAAGGGCTGGCTGCCGTTCGAAGGCGTGTGGCCGATCTATGCGGCCATTGCGCTGACCGGCATGGTCCGCGCCTTCCTGTCGCCGATCTACAACGCACTGTTCGCCCGCGTGCTGGCCCGTGACCAGTTCGCGCGTGGCGCTGGCCTCGGCGCCGTGGTGTTCCAGGCCGGCATGGTGGCCGGTCCAGCATTGGGTGGCGTGCTGGTCGGCTTCGGAGGCAAGGGCCTGTCCTACGCGGTGGCCACGGGCTTCGCGCTGGTGGCGATGGCCTGCCTGGCCACGCTGAAGGTGGAAGAACCGGTGCATACCGGTCCAGCCGCCCCGATCTTCAAGAGCATCGCTGAAGGCGCGCGCTTCGTGGTCGGCAACCGGATCATGGTCGGGGCGATGGCGCTGGACATGTTCTCGGTGCTGCTGGGCGGCGTGGTGGCGATGCTGCCGGCGTTCCTGCACGAGATCCTGCACCACGGCCCGGAAGGCCTGGGCATCCTGCGCGCGATGCCGGCGCTGGGCTCGGTCTGCGTTGGCCTGTGGCTGGCGCGCCACCCGCTGCACCGCAATGCCGGCCGCGTGCTGCTGTTCGCGGTGGCCGGCTTCGGCCTGTGCGTGATCAGCTTCGGGCTGTCGCAGCACTTCTGGCTGTCCGCGCTGATCCTGTTGTTCTATGGGGCCTTCGATGGCGTGTCGGTGGTGATCCGCTCGACCATCCTGCAGCTGGCCACGCCGGAAGAGATGCGCGGGCGGGTGTCGTCGATCAACGGCATCTTCATCAGTTCGTCCAACGAACTGGGCGCGTTCTATGCCGGCACGATGGCAAAGCTGCTCGGCCTGGTGCCGGCAGTGGTGCTGGGTGGGTTCGCGGTGCTGAGCGTGGCCGGGATCACGGCGTGGAAGAACCCGACGTTGCGGAAGCTGAATCTTCGCGACCTGCAGTGAGCCTGTAGAGCCGAGCCCATGCTCGGCTGCGTATTTCCGTGCGCCCACGCGCCGGTAGCGCCGGGCCATGCCCGGCGGGCTCTTTCCGTGACCGCGGTGGGGTGTCGCTTTTCTTTTCGCGCGAAAAGAAAAGTAACCAAAAGAAACGCGCCGCCATCCGCGAGCCGGCGCTACGCGCCGGTGCCCTGTGCTCCTCGGTGAATCAGGGGACGGCGCCGAACTCGCTGCGCTCAAACAGCGGCGCCTCTTCGCCCCTGAATCCCCTGCGGTGCTCGGCTCGCTACAAGGCGGACCCAACAGCCGCGAGCGCACGCATGACCGCCCTTGGTAGAGCCAAGCCATGCTTGGCTGCTTTTGCTTTTGCTCTTCTTTGCCCGCGCCTTCGACCCGAGCCGGGCACGGGCTAGGCTTTACAGCAACCGCGCACACAGGCTCCCTCCTATACCCGGAAGGCCCCGTTCTACCCAGCCAACCACACCCAACAAAAAACCCGGCCGAGGCCGGGTTTTTCGCATGACCAGACAACGATCAGGAATCAGTCGCCCTGCTGCTTCTGCAGGTGCTCCCAGCGCTCCTGGGCGTCGATGGTGCGTTCGGCGGTGAGGCGCGCTTCCAGGCGCTCCAGGCCGATTTCTTCGCCGGTGTCGACGCAGTAACCGTAGTCGCCGGCTTCCAGGCGCTTCAGGGTGCTGTCGATCTTGCCGATCAGCTTGCGGTAGCGGTCACGGGTACGCAGTTCCAGCGAGTTCTCGGTCTCGCGGGTCGCACGCTCGGCTTCGTCGCCGATGTCACGCACTTCCTCGCGCAGGTTCTCGATGGTCTGCTTGGACTCTTCCACCAGGTCCGCACGCCAGTTCTGCAGGCGCTGACGGAAATATTCCTGCTGCAGCGGGCTCATGTATTCCTCCTCCGAGGACGGCTTGTAGCCAGCCGGCAGGATCGGGCGGCCGGTGGCCTCGTCGGTCTTGTACTCGACCACCTTGTACTTGCTGCGCGGGGCCGGTGCCGCCGAGCGGGCGGCGACGGCCACGGCAACCTTGCCGACAGGGCGCGACACGGTCTTCGGGGCGGAATCGGATTTCACGGCGGTTTTGGCAGGCGATTTCGAAACGGGCACGGGATTCTTGGATTGCGGGGCCTTCGAAGCAGCAGGAGCGGCGGCCGGGGCCGGCTTGGGGGCCGGTTGGGCTGCTGCCACTGCCACGGTCTTGGCCGGGACAGGCTTGGCCGGAGCCGGCTTGGGGGCAGGCTTCGGTGCGGACTTCACTACGGGGGCCGGGGTCGGCTTTGCGGCCGGCGCGGCAACATTCTTGGTGACTTTCTTTACAGCGGCAGGCGTGGCCACCGGTTTAGCCGCAGCAACCTTCTTCGCTGCAGGTTTGGCGACCGGCTTGGCCGCAGCCTTCTTCACCGCCGCCTTCGGCGCCGGCTTGGCTGCTGCCTTCTTCGCCACCGGCTTGGCGGCGGCCTTCTTCACCGGCGCGGCCTTGCTGGCGGCTTTCTTCACCACCGGCGCCTTCTTGCTGGCAGCAGCAGGCTTGGCCTTGGCGGGCGCAGCAGCCTTCTTCGCCACCGGCTTGGTTGCCTTGACCGGCGTTTTCTTTGCGGTGGCCTTCCTGGCCGCCGGTTGCGAGGACGCTGCCTTGGTCGCCGGCTTGCTGGCCGGTTTCCTGGCAACGGGCTTTGCCGCCAACTTCTTCACAACAGGCTTGGCGGTTTTCTTGGCGGCCGTTGCGGCCTTCTTTGCAGTTTTTTTAGCAGCCACGAAACGCTCTTCCTTGGATTCCCCGGGGCCCGGGAAAGCGGGCCTTTATAGCCTACCCGACCCGCAGCAGCAACCTCGACCCCCTGCTCCATTCAGTCCTGGAGTCAAGGCGCCCTTGGAGGCAGTCCGACGAACACGGACCGCCTTGCGCGGTACGGAACCTGGCCAGCACCCGAAGGTACTGGTACCGGTCGCAGGCCATCGGCGACATGCGACCAACGGCCCATCCTGCACAAATGCGGCCTTCATGCCAACTGGCATAAGATGACTGGGTGATCTCGCGCCTGCTCATTGCCCTGCTGCGCTTCTACAAGCGCTTCATCAGCCCCCTGCTGGGGCCACGTTGCCGTTTCGTGCCGAGCTGTTCTGAATACGCGATGGACGCCATCTCGCGGCACGGCCCGCTGCGCGGAAGCTGGCTGGCTGCGCGCCGGCTGGGCCGCTGCCACCCGTTCCATCCCGGCGGCTTCGACCCCGTGCCCGAGTCCCCCAACGCCCCCTCTTGCCGTTGCACAGGAAAACACTGACATGTCCTCCACCCTCATCACCAACGCCCGCATGGTCAACGAAGGCCGCACCTTCGACGGCGACCTGCGCATCGAGAACGGCCGCATCGCGCAGATCGGCAACGGGCTGGCGCCGCGCGACGGCGAGCAGGTGGTGGACGCAGCCGGACGCTGGTTGCTGCCTGGCATGATCGACGACCAGGTGCACTTCCGCGAACCGGGCCTGACCCACAAGGGCGACATCGCCAGCGAATCGGCGGCTGCGGTGGCCGGTGGCCTGACCAGCTTCATGGACATGCCCAACACCAATCCGCCGACGCTGGATTCGACCATCCTGGAAGCCAAATACGAGCTCGCGCGCGGCCGCGCCTGGGCCAACTACGGCTTCTACCACGGCGCCAGCAATGACAACCTGGATGCCATCCGTGCGCTGGACCCGAAGAAGGCCCCGGGCGTGAAGGTGTTCATGGGCGCCTCCACCGGCAACATGCTGGTGGACAATCCGGAAACGCTGGACGCGATCTTCCGCGAATGCCCGACGCCGATC
The DNA here is from genome assembly GCF_054473855.1 of Stenotrophomonas genospecies 3. NCBI lineage: Bacteria > Pseudomonadati > Pseudomonadota > Gammaproteobacteria > Lysobacterales > Lysobacteraceae > Stenotrophomonas > Stenotrophomonas genospecies 3. The sequence goes on along the minus strand of NZ_JBTMUR010000003.1, from coordinate 256,732 downwards.
ATCACGCACTGCGAAGACACGCCGATGATCGACGCCAACCTGAAGGCCTTCCAGGAGAAATACGGCGACGCGCTGACCCCGGACATGCATCCGGACATCCGCTCGCGCGAGGCCTGCATCAAGTCGACCCGCCTGGCGATGTCGCTGGCGCGCAAGCACGGCACCCGCCTGCATGTGCTGCACATCTCCACCGCCGATGAGCTGGCGCTGTTCGAGAAGGGTCCGCTGATCCGCGCCGACGGCAGCCGCAAGCAGATCACCGCCGAAACCTGCGTGCACTTCCTGCACTTCGCGCGCCCGGACTATGCGACCAAGGGCAACCTGATCAAGTGCAACCCGGCGATCAAGGAAGTGTCCGACCGCGAGGCGATCACCGCCGCGCTGGCCGATGACGTGCTGGACGTCCTGGCCACCGACCACGCGCCGCACACCTGGGAAGAGAAGCAGAAGCCCTACGCACAGGCGCCGTCGGGCCTGCCGCTGGTGCAGTACGCGCTGGTGGCCGCGCTGGAACGCGTGCACGAAGGCAAGCTGACCCGCGAGCAGGTGGTGCAGAAGTTCGCGCATGCGCCGGCACAGCTGTTCGACGTGGAAGAACGTGGCTTCCTGCGCGAGGGTTACTTCGCCGATCTGGTGCTGGTCGAGGACGTGCCGTTCACGGTCAAGCGCGAGGACGTGCTGTCCAAGTGCGGCTGGTCGCCGTTTGAAGGCACCACCTTCCGCTCGCGCGTGGCCTCCACCTGGGTCAATGGCCAACTGGTGTGGGACGGTAGCAAACTGGTGGGCGAGCCGGCCGGCCAGCGCATGACCTACGACCGCTGATGCGCTCCGCACTTCTGATCGGGGCGCTGCTGGTGGCCGCGCCCCTGTTCACCGCACCGTCGGCGCAGGCACAGGACGGCATCGGCAGCCTGATCGACAGCCGCGTGGTGTTCCCGGCCAGCGCGTCGCAGGGTGCGCTGGTGATCGGCAAGGTACCCGCCGGCAGCCGCGTGCAGTACGCCGGCCGCCAACTGCGGGTGAGCGGCTATGGCAGCGTGGTGTTCGGCATCGGCCGCGACGAGAAGGGTCCGCTGCGCGTGCAGGTGCAGCGCCCTGATGGTGGCAGCGAGACCGCGACCATTGCGGTGACCCCGCGCGACTGGCCCACCGAGCGGGTCAACGGCGTGCCGCCGAAGACGGTCAACCCGCCGCCGGCGATTGCCGAGCGGATCAAGCGCGAACAGGCACAGGTGACCGCCGCGCGTGCCCGCGATGACGATCGCACCGACTTCACCCAGACCTTCATCTGGCCGGTGCAGGGCCGCATCAGCGGCCGCTTCGGCAACGCACGCGTGTACAACGGACAGCCCGGCGCAGGTCATTCCGGCATGGACATCGCGGTACCGACCGGCACGCCGGTGAAGGCGCCGGCGGCCGGCATCGTCACCTTCGCCGGCCCCGACCTGTACCTGACCGGCGGCACGCTGCTGCTCGACCACGGTTTCGGTGTCAGCTCCAACTTCCTGCACCTGTCGCGCATCGACGTAAAAGTTGGCGACCGTGTGGAACAGGGCCAGGTGATCGCTGCGGTCGGCGCCACCGGCCGTGCAACCGGCCCGCACCTGCACTGGGGCATGAACTGGTTCGATACCCGTATCGATCCGTTACTGGTGCTGGAACGCAAGTAACGGTAGTGCCGGCCGCTGGCCGGCAACCTCATCCTCTTCGGCGCCCTGCTGGATGCCGGCCAGCGGCCGGCACTACCAGGTACGTTGGATCAGCCGCGCGCAGCCCACCACACACGCAGCAGGGTGCGTACCGGCGTGGCTTCGATCGGCTTGCCTGCCGCCTGCGCGGCAACGCGTGCACGCGCCAGGCTGGACCACACGCGGCGCGGGCGCGGGCCGGGCACGCGGCTGCCCCAGCCCTTCAACAGATGCTGCGCCCAGCGCAGTGCGGCCGTGCTGGCATCACCGTCCAGCAGGCTGCGCGGCACACCGGCTGCGCCGGCATCCTGCAGGCGCTGGGCCAGGGTCTGCAGCTGCACCGCACGACCGGCGCCAGTGCGCGGCTTGTCCGCGAACAGGGCTGCCTCCACCGCAGCCACGGCTTCAGCGTAATGGGCCAGCGCACGCTCGGCACCGGCTGCATCCAGCGCGACGGTACGCGCTTCAACCAGATCCGGAAGCGCTTCGGCCAGTTGTGCCCACGGCGCACGCACCGGCTCCAGCAGGCGGCCCAGCGGATGGCGCGAACGATGCGCGGCCCAGCTGCGCAGCTCCTCGCCCCACCACGCCAGCTTGGCGTCGGCCGGCAACGGGTCGCCGCTGGTGTTGAGCATGTCGTCGAATTCCTGCAGCAGCGCGAACCACGCCACCGCAAGCTCGCGTTGCGATTCGGCCACGAACGGGGCGGCCACCGACCACTCCGGCCAACGGCTGCGCCACTTGTCGAGGAAACTGTCCAGCGCGGTACTGCTCACTACGTGATTCCTTACGGCTGGGCCGGGGCTGCCGGCCGGGTCGGCCAGAGGCTGGCCAGTTGCAGAAGTTCGGCGTTCTCGACCAGCACGTCGGCCTGCCAGGCCAGCGGATCGTCGCTGTGCAGGCGATAGCCCCACAACGCCGCCACCGACGGCATGGCCGCGGCACGCGCGGCGATGATGTCGCGCTCGTCGTCGCCCACGTACACGCAGTCTTCGGCGGCAATGCCGATGGCCTGCGCGGCGTGCAGCAACGGCAGCGGATGCGGCTTGCGTTCGGCCAGGCTGTCACCACCCACCAGTACCGCACAGCGCTGCTGCCAGCCGTGCTGCGGCAGGATCAAGCGCGCCAGGTATTCAGGCTTGTTGGTGACAATGCCCCACACCGTACCGGCATCGTCCAACGCGGCGAGCATGCCGGCCACGCCATCAAACAGCACTGCGTGCTGGCCGATCAATGCTTCGTAGCGCTGCAGGAATTCCGGGATCAGCGCGTCACGTGCGGCAACGTCCAGTTCCGGGAACGCAGCCGAGACCATCGCCCGCGAGCCCTTCGACACCACGGGGCGCAGCGCGGCCGGATCGATGGGTGCGCGTCCACGCTCGGCCAGCATCGCGTCGCAGGTGGCGACGAAGTCCGGCGCGCTGTCCAGCAGGGTGCCGTCCAGATCGAACAGCACCGCGCGCGGGAAGCGGGCCGCGGTCATGCCGGCTTCACCGCGTAGGCCAGGTAGTTGATGTCGGTACGGCTGCTCAGGCGGGCCTGGTTGCGCCACGGCTCGTAGGCCATGCCGCTGACATCCACCAGCTGCATGTCGGCCTCGCGCAGCCAGCGCGCCAGCTCGGCAGGCTTGATGAATTCCTGGTAGTGGTGGGTACCCTTGGGCAGCAGCCGCGCCACGTACTCGGCGCCGACGATCGCCACCGCGAAGGCGGCGGCGGTGCGGTTGATGGTCGACAGGAACAGGTGGCCGCCCGGCTTCAGCAGGCGCTTGCAGGCCTCGATGATCGCGCCCGGGTCGGGCACGTGCTCGAGCATTTCCATGCAGGTGACCACATCGAAGCTGCCCGGCTGCTCGGCGGCCAGATCTTCGGCAGCCTGCACTCGGTAATCGACCTGGGCGCCGCTTTCCAGCGCATGCAGGCGCGCGACCTTGACCAGTTCCAGGGCCAGGTCGATGGCGGTGACGTCAGCACCGGCCTGGGCCAGCGCTTCACTCAACAGGCCGCCACCACAACCGATGTCGAGCACGCGCGCACCGCGCAGCGGCACGCGATCGGCCACGTACTGCAGGCGCACCGGGTTCAGCGCATGCAGCGGCTTCTGCGGGCCGTCAGCGTCCCACCAGCGGTTGGCCAGCGCGGCGAACTTGTCCAGCTCGGCCTGATCGAAATTGGAGGAAGCGTGGGGGGCAGTCATGAGGGGTCCTTGCGGCGCCGGGGTTCAGGCGCGGATATGACGGATGCGCTCGCGCCACTGGCGCGCGTTGGCGATGATGCCCGGCAGGTCCATGCCGACCAGCTCGCGCTGCACCAGCTTCGGCTTGCCGGCAATCCAGACGTCGCTGACCTGCTGGCGGCCGGTGGCGTACACCAGCTGCGACAGGACGTTGTGCAGCGGCTGGGTTTCCAGCGCGGACAGGTCGACGCAGACCAGATCGGCCTGCTTGCCGACTTCGATGGAACCGATGCGGTCGCCGAAGCCCAGTGCGCGGGCGCCACTCAGGGTGGAGGCGCGCAGCGTGGTCGCTGCATCGAGCGCGGTCGCATCGTCGGCCACGGCCTTGGCCAGGATCGCCGCGGTGCGGTTCTCGCTGAACATGTCCAGGTCGTTGTTGCTGGCGCAGCCATCGGTGCCGATCGCCAGGTTCACGCCGGCGCGCTGCAGGGCGCAGGCCGGGCAGAAACCGGAGGCCAGCTTCAGGTTCGATTCCGGGCAGTGCACCACGCTGACGCCACGTTCGGCGCACAGGTGGATTTCCGCATCGGTCAGCTGGGTCATGTGCACCGCGATCAGGCGGTCGTTGACCAGGCCGAGCCGATCCAGCCGCGCCAGCGGGCGCTGGCCATGCAGCTTGATCGAATCGTTGATCTCCTGCGCGGTCTCGTGGGTGTGCAGGTGCACCTGCATGTCGAGCTGGTCGGACAGCATCCGCACCCGCTCGAAGTTGGCATCGTTGACCGTGTAGGGCGCATGCGGCGCGAACGCGGTGCCGATCAGCGGATCGGTGCGCCACTGGTCGTGCAGTTCACCGGCCTTGGCGAAGTATTCGTCATCGGTCTTGGCCCAGGCGGTGGGGAAATCGATGATGACCGCGCCCACCAGCGCGCGGAAACCGTGCTTCTTGTAGACCGCGGCCTGCACGTCGCCGAAGAAGTAGTTCTCGTTGGCACAGGTGGTACCGCCGCGCAGCATCTCGGCGATGGCCAGGGTGGTGCCGTCGGCAACGAATTCGGGGCCGATCACCGCCGCTTCCACCGGCCAGATGTGCTGCTGCAGCCAGGTCATCAGCGGCAGGTCGTCGGCGACGCCGCGCAGCAGCGTCATCGGGTTGTGCGTGTGCGCATTGACCAGGCCCGGCATCAGGGCAGCCTCGGGGCGGCTCACCACCTGGGTGGCGCGGAACCGCGCGCGCGCCTCGGCACGCGGCAGGATGGCCACGATTTCACTGCCACGCACGGCAACGGCATGGTCTTCCAGCACCACCGCGTGCGGCTCGATCGGAACGACGTAACCGGCTTCGATGAGCAGGTCGCAGGCTTCAGGGAGGTGCGGGCTATCGCTCATGCGGGCTCACTGGCTGTGGGGCGAGATACTTCTGGGGGACACGCCCCTGAGTCAGGGGCTGCCGCGAAGCGGCGGGGTCTGGAGACTCGTGAAGCGGGGCCCATGATCTGCCGAAGCAGATCATGGGAGCGCCAGCGCGAATGCGATGGCGCGTACCCGGCCAGCGGCCGGCACTACCATGATCCGGCTGCGCCGGATTACTTGACGCGTGCGGAGTATTCGCCCGAACGGGTGTCGACGCGGATCACTTCTTCCTGGTTCACGAACAGCGGCACGCGGACCACGGCGCCGGTTTCCAGGGTGGCCGGCTTGCCGCCGCCGCCCGAGGTGTCGCCACGGACGCCCGGATCGGTTTCGGTGATCTTCAGTTCAACGAAGTTCGGCGGCTGCACGAAGATCGGCTCACCGTTCCACAGGGTGACCACGCAGGACTCTTCGCCCTTCAGCCACTTCTCGGCGCCGCCCATGCCGGCCTTGGTGGCCTGGACCTGCTCGAAGGATTCCGGGTCCATGAAGTGCCAGTACTCGCCGTCGCTGTACATGAAGTTCATGTCGGTATCGACGACGTCGGCTGCATCCAGCGAGTCGGTCGACTTCATGGTGACTTCCTGGGTACGGCCGTCCTTGATCAGGCGGTACTTCACGCGGGTGAAGGCCTGGCCCTTGCCCGGCTTGACGTATTCGGTGTCGATGATGACGGCCGGTTGGTTGTTGACCAGGATCTTCATCCCGTTCTTGACGTCGTTCATGCCGTAGCTGGCCATGCGTAAACTCCTGAGTGGCAAAAACGCCGCGGGTGCGGCGAGCCGTTAGAATGGAAAGCCCACCGGATGCCGGTGGGCGACTGTTTTTCTGCCCCCATGATAACCGCAGGCCCCCTCTCCATGCAGCTTTCCGCCTTCCCACGGCCCCAGTCGCCAGGTACGCCCGCGCGCTGGCAGCAGCTCTGGCGCCAGGCGCTGCGTGACCCGCACGCCCTGCTGGCCCGGCTGCAGCTGGACCCGGCCGCGCTGGGCGTCTCGGAGGCGGCCATGGCCCAGTTCGCGCTGCGCGTGCCCGAGGGCTTCGTGGCGCGCATGCGCGTGGGCGATGCGGCCGACCCGCTGCTGCGCCAGGTGCTGCCGGTCGACGAGGAAATGCGTCCGGCACCCGGGTTCAGCTTCGATGCGGTGGGCGATGGCGCTGCCAAGAAGGCCACCGGGGTCATCCAGAAATACCGCGGTCGCGCCCTGCTGGTCGCCACCGGCAGCTGCGCGATCAACTGCCGCTACTGCTTCCGCCGCCACTTCGACTATGGCGCGGAAAACGCCGCCAAGGGCGGCTGGCAGGAGGCCGTAGCCGCCATCGCCGCTGACCCGGACATTGACGAAGTGATCCTGTCCGGCGGTGACCCGCTGTCACTGGCCACGCACAAGCTGGTGGAGCTGACCGACGCCCTGCGCGCGATTCCGCATCTCCGCCGCCTGCGCATCCATACCCGGCTGCCGATCGTGCTGCCGGAGCGCGTGGACGATGAACTGGTCTCCTGGCTGGGCAGCCTGCCCTGGCCGCTGGCGATCGTGGTCCATGCCAATCACGCCAATGAATTCGACGCCAGCGTGGACGCAGCGATGGCCCGCCTGCGCGGCACCGGCGCCCAGCTGCTGAACCAGGCGGTGTTGCTGCGCGGGGTCAACGACAGCGTGCAGGCCCTGCAGGACCTGAGCGAGCGCAGCTTTGCTGCTGGCGTGCTGCCCTATTACCTGCACCAGCTGGACCGGGTCGAGGGCGTGGCCCACTTCGAAGTGGACGACACCCAGGCCAAGGCGCTGATTGCCGGCCTGACCGCACGCCTGTCCGGCTACCTGATCCCCAAGCTGGTGCGCGAACTGCCCGGCGACCCGAGCAAGCGCCCGCTGTAACAAAAAAGGGGACGGAGGGAATTAAGTCGCTTATGCATTTGCGACTTAATTCCCTCCGTCCCCTTTTTTGGGGTCAGACGCCCGATTCGATCATCCGCACCACTTCGGTGGCGGTCACCGGGTGGCTCAGCCAGTAGCCCTGGCCAAGGTCGCAGCCGCGCTGCGCCAGCAGCTCGAACTGTGCCTGCTGCTCGATGCCCTCGGCCACCACGGTGATGCCCAGCGCGTGGGCCATGGCGATGATCGCCGTGGTCAGCGCAAGGTCGTCGGGATCGCGCTGCATGTCGGCAACGAAGCTCTTGTCGATCTTCACGCCGTCCACGGGCACCTGGCGCAGATGACTGAGCCCGGAGAAGCCCGTACCGAAATCGTCCAGCCACACCTTCACGCCGGTGCGGTGCAGCTTGTCCAGCAGCTGCGCGGCAACCATCTCGTCGCCGATCACGGCGGTTTCGGTCAGCTCCAGGTGCAGGCGCGACGCCGGCAGCCCGGACTCATGCAGGCACTGCGCGACCAGTGCCGGCAGTTCGCCGCCACGCAGCTGCCGCGGTGACACGTTGACCGACACGAACAGCTCATCGCCCGCTGCCCCGCGCGGCCACTGCGAGGCCTCCATGCAGGCCGCACGCAGCACCTTCGGGCCGATGATCTCGATCAGGCCACTCTGCTCGGCCACCTCGATGAACACCGAGGGCGGGATCGTGCCCAGGGTCGGATGCTGCCAGCGCAGCAGTACTTCAACGCCGACCATGCGGCGGTCGCGCATGCGGAAGATCGGCTGGTAGGCCAGGCGCAGCTCACCGCGCTCCCAGGCGCCGCGCAGCTCCTGTTCCATATGCACGCGACGCTCGACCGCATGGTCCATCGCCCGGCTGTAATAGCGATAGCAGTTCTTGCCGGCCATCTTCGCCTGGTACATGGCGATGTCGCCGTTCTTCAGCAGCGTGGTCGCATCAGCAGCATCGTCGGGGAACAGGGTCACGCCGATCGAGGTGCCCAGGAACAGTTCCCTGCCCTGCACCACCAGCGGCTTGCCCAGCTCGCGCACCAGCACTTCGGCCAGCAGCCGCGCGTTGGCGGCCACATCACCGTCGCCGACCAGGATCACGAACTCGTCGCCGCCGAAGCGGGCCAGCAGGGCTTCATCGCCCCCGGCCTCGGTGACCGCACGGCCGATACGCTGGGCGAACTGCAGCAATGCCTCATCGCCGGCCTCGTGGCCAAGGGTGTCATTGACCCGCTTGAAATCGTCGATATCGGCGAACAGCAGGCCCAGCCGGTGATTGGCGGCACGGGCCGCCATCAACCGATGATCAAGCGCCTCGCGGAATGCCAGCCGGTTGGTCAGCCCGGTCAGCGCGTCGGTATAGGCCATGCGCCGCACTTCGCGGTCATGGCGTGCGATCGCATCGCGCATCCGGGCGAAACCGCGGACCAGTTCGCCGACCTCGTCGTCGCGGGTGTTCTCGGCCAGGGGTGTCTGGTAGTCACCGGCCTCGATGCGGCGGGCGGCGACGGCAAGATCACGGATCGGCGCGACCAGGGTGCGCTGCACGTACAGGATCACCACCACGCCGATCACCACCAGCAGGCCCAGCATCAGCAGCAGCCAGCCCAGGTGACGGCTGCCAACCTGCTGCAGGCGCTCGCCCAGGGTGGCGTTGGCCGCCTGCTCGCGCTGCTGCACCTCATCCAGCGCCATGCCGACCCGGACGCCGCCAATGCGCTGGTTGCCGATCATGATCGGCATGGTGTTGTCGAGCACCTTCGGTGACTCCTGCACGACCAGCATCTGCGCGGCCGCGGCCTTGGGTGCCAGTGGATCGGCCATCGGCTGACCGAATCCGGACACCTCGACCGAGCCATCGTGTACCAGCCGGCCGCGTTCATCGAACACCAGTACATAGCGCACCACGGGCTGGCGCGCGGTACTGCGCACCAGTACGCCCACCTGATCCAGGTCACGGTAGTACAACGGGTTGGCCAGCGCGTCGGACAGCTCACGCGCCATCGCCTCGCCGCGACTGCGCACGCTGCGGTCGAACAATTCATGGATGACGCCGCCGCTGAGGTTGCGCACCTCGCCCTGCATCGCGGCCTGCCGCCCCAACAACACCGCAAGGATCGCGATCACCACGACCATCGCCCCGCCCATCGCGAGCAGGAACCGGGCCTGCATCCCCGAGCCAAGCCACTTCATTCCACTTCCATCCGCACGCGCGTCAATCCTTGTTTCAATTCATCCAACCGCTGCTGCGCATGCGCATCGACGCGGTGGAACCCGGAAGTGCCAAAAAACCGATGCAGCGCCCCCTGTGCCTGCGGGTCGCTGGCCGCCTGCAGCAGTACTTCCTGCAGGCGATCGCGCACGCGTGGATCAAGGTCGGCGCGGACCATCTCCACCGCACGCGGGTAGGGCTCGGTGCGCAGCAGCTCGCGGAAGTCGCGCTGGAACGCTGCCGGCATCCGCCGCTCGTCGTTCCAGTCCACGCTGCTCACCGCCCCCACGTCAACCACCCCCTTGTGCACGAACGTCGCGATGTTCAGCTCGCTGCGTGCAAATACGTAACCCACACTGTCCCGGCCCGGCATGTCCCATGCACCGGCCAGGATCTGGGGCGACAGGCCCTCCTGCAGCAACGTCATCACCGGCACCAGATAGGCACTGGTGGACGCCGTGTTCTGCAGGGCCAGGCGATGGCCCCGCAGATCCTGAACGCGCTGGATCGGGCTGTCGCGGCGCACGAAGAACACCGTCTGGTAATCACGCACGCCGTTGCGCTCGGTCAGCAGCAGTGGACGGGCGCCACTGCGCTGGCCCAGCGCCACCGCCGTACCGGAGGTTTCCGTGACCCAGTCGACCCTGCCCCGCCGCAGATAGCTGGCCATCTGCTGCGGGTCGCGTGCCATCAGGATCCTCCCCTCCTTGATGCCAACGTCGTGCATGCGCGCCACCACGTAGTCCAGCAATGGTTGCAGCTGCTCGTAATGGGCCTTGGGATCATCGCTGATCCGGCCCAGCACCAGCACCGGGTCCGGTGCTGCACGCACCGTCCCGGCCAGCAGGACCATGGCCAGGCTCAGCAGTCCCCCCTGCATTGCCTTTCGCAGACCCGACACAGGCTTCATCCCCCCTGGGTATCCGGACAGACTACCCGAAAAAATGAGAACGTCGTCAGCTGCCCTTGCCGCCTGCCTGGGCCAGTCGCGCCATGCGCTGGGTGTCGGCGAGGATGCCGCGCAGCAGGCGCACTTCCTGCTCGCTGGGCTCACTGCGCAGGAACAGGCGGCGCAGCTTGCGCATCGCCGATTCCGGGGCGCGGCCCTTGTGGAAATCGATCTCGTCCAGCGTGTCGCCAAGCTGGGCGAAGAAGCTCTCCATCTGCTCGTGGCTGGCCGCCTGTTCGCGGAAGCCAGGCTCGGCATCGGTGGCCGGCTGCGCGCCCAGCAGCTGCATGCGCGTTTCATAGGCCAGCACCTGCACGGCGGCAGCCAGGTTGAGCGAGCTGAACTCCGGGTCGGACGGGATGTGCACCGCTGCATGGCAGAGCTGCAGTTCCTCGTTGGTCAGGCCGGTGCGCTCACGGCCGAACACCAGCGCCACCTCGGCGCCCTCGCCGGCCTTGGCCACCGCGCGGGCAGCGGCATCGGCGGGCAGGTACTCCTCCAGCTGGACGCGGCGTGCACGGGCGGTGCAGCCCAGTACCAGGCGGCAATCGGCCACCGCCTCGGCCAGGGTGGCCACCACCGGGGCATCCCCCAGCACGTCTTCGGCACCGGCCGAGCGGCGGAAGGCCTCCTCGTCCAGTGGCTTTTCGGGGGCAACCAGCACCAGGCGGGCCAGGCCCATGGTCTTCAGGGCGCGGGCGGCGGCGCCCATGTTGCCGGGGTGCTGGGTACCGACCAGGACGAATCGGAGGCGGGTGGCGGCAGGAAACTGGGACATGAACAGGGAAAAGGTCGAGCTGGACGATGACCAATGGTAAACTGTGCAGCCGGCCACTGCGCCGGACCCGCTCTTTTCCCCCGCCAGTCCATCTCTTCTGCCTTTCCGGGAGCCCACGCCATGCAGAAACCCGCCGTAACCGTCATGGTCAAGGCCGCCCGCCTCGCCGGCAACGTCCTGTTGCGCAACATCAACAAGCTCGAGGCACTGAACGTGGTGCAGAAGGGCCGGATGGACTACGCCAGCGAAGTGGATGCGGACGCGGAAAAGGTCATCGTCAAGGAACTCAAGCGCGCCTACCCCGAATACGGTGTATTCGGCGAGGAAGGCGGCGTGCAGGGCGAGCGTCGCCACATGTGGGTCATCGACCCGCTGGACGGCACCAGCAACTACCTGCGCGGCGTGCCGCACTACTGCGTGTCGATCGCCCTGGTCGAGAACGGCGAGCCGACCGATGCGGTCATCTTCGACCCGCTGCGCAATGAACTGTTCACCGCCAGCCGTGGCGCCGGCGCCGTGCTGAACGACCGCCGCATCCGCGTGGCCGAACGCAAGGATCTGGAAGGCACCATGATCCACACCGGCTTCGCGCCGCGTGAGCGCAACCGCGCCAGCGCCCAGCTGAAGGCGGTCGACGCCCTGCTGGTACACGGCGAAGACATCCGCCGCACCGGCTCGGCGGCACTGGACCTGGCCTACGTGGCCTGCGGCCGCGCCGACGCCTACTTCGAAGCTGGCGTAAAGGCATGGGACATCGCTGCCGGCCTGCTGCTGGTCCGCGAGGCCGGTGGCAAGGTCTGCGACTTCAAGGGCGCGACCCTGGGCCGCATGGATAACCGTGGCCCGGAGACCCACCAGATCGTGGCCGGCAACCTGAAGGTGGCCGAGTCGCTGCAGAAGGTACTGGTCAACACCGGTTACGCGGCGGAGTTCGACGCGAAGTTCTGATCTGCGCGTAGACGCGGTTCTTGGAGACGGCACCTGCGAAGGTGCCGTTTTCGTTTGTGCGCACGGAGATTCGTTTCCGCGACCGCGGAGGGGTGTCACTTTCTTTGCGCGCAAAGAAAGTAACCAAAGAAACGCTCCGCCAGCCGCGAGCCGTCGCTACGCGCCGGTACCCTGCGCTTCTCGGCGAATCAGGGGACGGCGCCGAACTCGCTGCGCTCAAACATCGGCGCCTCTTCGCCCCTGATTCCCCTGCGATGCTCGGCTCGCTTGAAGGCGGACCCAAGGTCAAATGCCACAGCTGCACCCAGTAGGTCCACGCCATGCGTGGATGCCGTTGCCGTTGCCGTTGCCGTTGATCTTGACCTTCCAGTCCGCCTTGAGCGAGCCGAGCACCGCAGGTCCGGCGAGGGCGAAGAGGTGCGGGTGTCTGAGCGCAGCGAGTTCCCGCACCGTCCCTCGACGGACCGAGGAGCGCAGGGTACCGATGCGCAGCATCGGCTCGCGCCCCGGCGGCGTGTTTCTTTGGTTACTTTCTTTGCACGAGCAAAGAAAGTGACACCCCTCCGCGGTCGCGGAAATGATCCCGGCACCACCCATGCGTGCGCGCGCAAACAAAAACGCCCGGCGCGAGGCCAGGCGTTCCTGCACTACCGTGGAAGTACGGAGGCTTACGCCACCGTCGACGCCCGCAGCGCGGCGATGCGCTCTTCCAGCGGCGGGTGGCTCATGAACAGCTTCTTCGCCGTCGAACCGGCAATACCGAACGCCGCGATCTGGGTCGGCAGCGTGCTCTGGCCGTGGTTGAGCTGCAGGCGTTCCAGCGCGGCGATCATCTTCTGGCGGCCGGCCAACGAGGCACCGCCTGCGTCGGCGCGGAACTCGCGGTGGCGCGAGAACCACATCGAGATCATCGTCGCGAACAGGCCGAACACCATCTCCAGCACGAACACGATGATGTAGTAGGCGAAGCCACGACCGCCACCTTCGCGGTTGCCCGACAGTGCGCTGTCGATGATGCCGCCGACCACGCGGGCCAGTACGATGACGAAGGTGTTCAGCACACCCTGCAGCAGGGCCATGGTGATCATGTCACCGTTAGCGACGTGGGCGATCTCGTGGCCCAGCACCGCTTCGGCCTCGTCTTCGCTCATGTTGTGCAGCAGGCCGGTGGACACCGCCACCAGCGCGTTGTTGCGGTTGGCACCGGTGGCGAAGGCATTGATCTCCGGACCTTCATACACGGCCACTTCGGGCATGCCGATGCCGGCCGCCTTGGCCTGGCGCTCGACGGTGGCCAGCAGCCAGCGCTCGGTCTGGTTGCGCGGCTCGGTGATCACCACCGCGCCGGTGGAGCGCTTGGCCATCCACTTGGACAGCAGCAGCGAGATGAAGGAGCCACCGAAACCGAAGATGCCGGCCATGATCAGCAGGCCGCTCATCTTGCTGGGGTCGGTTCCCAACAGCGACATCACGATGCTGGCCAGGATCAGCACGGCAAAGTTCGTGGCCAGGAAGAGGGCAATACGGGTGAACATGGGAAATTCCGGCTCGGAAGGGGTCGATATCGATCAATTTGCGGTGCGGTCAGCTTGAATTCAAGCGCCAACCTGACCGACGATTCAGCCAGCATGACCTCCCCCATTCCCTGCGGCCGCTTCGCCCCTTCGCCGACCGGCCTGCTCCACCCCGGATCCCTGCTCGCCGCCTTCGGCAGCTGGCTGCTCGCCCGCCATCACGGCGGCCTGTGGCGGCTGCGCGTCGAAGACGTCGACCCGCCGCGCACCGTGCCCGGTGCGGCGGAATCACAGCTGCAGGCGCTGGCCGCGTTCGGCCTGGCCCACGATGGCCCGGTGCTCTGGCAGAGCACGCGCGGCGAGGCCTACCAGGCCGCGCTGGATGTACTGCTCGCCAGCGACCAGGCCTTTGTCTGCCACTGCAGCCGCAGCGAGCTGGCTGCCAGCGGCGGCATCCATCACCGCTGCGTAGCGCGGCAACCACGACCGGACCCCGCCGTCCGTTTCCGCGTGCCACCGCGCAGCATCGTGCATTTCGACGATGGCCTGCGCGGCCCGCAGCAGCAGGACGTGCAGGCCGAGGTCGGCGACTTCGTGCTGCGCCGCGCCGATGGCTGCTGGGCCTACCAGTTGGCGGTGGTGGTCGATGACGCCGCGCAGGGCGTGACCGAAGTGGTGCGCGGTGCCGACCTGCTCGACTCCACCGCGCGGCAGATCCTGCTGCAGCAGGCGCTGGGTCTGGCGGTGCCACGCTACTGGCACCTGCCGCTGCTGCTGGATACGCCGGGCCACAAGCTGTCCAAGTCACTGGCGGCGCTGCCGGTGGACAGCGAACGCCCGATGCCGGTGCTGCGCCAGCTCTGGCAGCTGCTCGGCCAAGCCCCTGAGGCGCTGGACCACGCGCAGGAGCTGGACGCGCTGCTCGCCGCCGCGCAACGGGCCTTCGACCCGGCGCGGTTGCCGCGTAGCGACATCCTGTTGCCGGCCGGCGCACTTTCCGCGCCGATGTTGCAGAATCACCCTTCCCCCACCTGATACCCGGACAGCACTCCATGACATCTCGCGTCGCACTGGTCACCGGCGGAACCGGCGGCATCGGTACCGCCATCTGCCAACGCCTGGCCGACCAGGGCCACCGGGTCGCCACCAACTACCGCGACGAGGCCAAGGCCCGCGCCTGGCAGCAGGCGATGACCGAACGCGGCTACAGCGTGTCGATCTTCCCGGGCGATGTCTCCGATCCGGACAGCGCCGAAGCGCTGGTGCGCGCGGTCGAGGCCGAACTGGGTCCGGTCGAGATCCTGATCAACAACGCCGGCATCACCCGCGATACCACCTTCCACCGCATGCGCGCAGACCAGTGGCACGATGTGATCAACACCAATCTCAATTCGGTGTTCAACGTCACCCGTCCGGTCATCGAGGGCATGCGCCGCCGCGGCTGGGGCCGGGTCATCCAGATCAGCTCGATCAACGGCCTGAAGGGCCAGTACGGTCAGGCCAACTACGCGGCGGCCAAGGCCGGCATGCACGGCTTCACCATCTCGCTGGCCCGCGAGAACGCCGGTTTTGGCATCACCGTCAACACCATTTCGCCCGGCTACGTCGCTACCGACATGGTGATGGCGGTGCCGGAGGAGGTGCGTGCCAAGATCATCGCCGACATCCCCACCGGACGCCTGGGCAAGCCGGAGGAAATCGCCTACGGCGTCTCGTTCCTGGTCGCCGATGAAGCCTCGTGGATCACCGGTAGCAACCTGGACATCAACGGCGGCCACCATATGGGTTGGTAAGCCGCGCAGCGGGCCATCGCGGCGAACGCCGCCGGCCCCTGCCAAGAGTCATGCTGCGCAGCACGCAAACCCTTGTTGCGCAACATGATCGCCGCCGAAAGCCAAGCCTGGCGGGGGCTGAGGCGGTTGCAACGGCTGCTGCACTGCGCCATGCTGCGCGTCTACTGTGACGAGTACCGCTTCATGGCTGCGACCCGCATCATCAAGAAGTATCCGAACCGCCGTCTCTACGACACCGAGATCTCCAGCTACATCACCATCGAGGACGTGCGCCAGCTGATCCTGGACGGTGAAGACTTCGAAGTCCGCGACGCAAAGAGCGGCGACGACCTCACGCGATCGGTCCTGCTGCAGATCATCGCCGACCAGGAACAGGACGGCGAACCGATGCTGTCCACCCAGCTGCTGAGCCAGCTGATCCGCTTCTACGGCGATTCCCTGCAGGGCTTCATGGGCAACTACCTGGAGCGCAGCATGCAGGTCTTCCTCGACCAGCAGCAGCAGTTCCGCCAGCAGATGGGCAACCTGCTGGGGCAGACCCCGTGGGCGATGATGAACCAGCTGACCGAGCGCAACCTGGAGTTGTGGCAGGAATTCCAGCGCAACATGGGCACCGGCTTCGGTGGCCCGCGTCCGGGCGGCACCGGAACGGGAACCGGCGCAGGTACCGGCAACAAGCCGAACGAACCGGGCACCGGCACCGGCGGCAAGACCCGCCGCTGAGCTGCTGCAACGGCTGATACGAAAACGGCGCGCCCCTGGCGCGCCGTATTGTTTGGCATCGCGCCAACGATACGTCAGCGTTTCGCCTTGCACCCCGTGCATACGCGCTCGACCTTGTAACCCTTCGCCTTCAGCTTCTCGACCACGCCGTCGTTGCCCAGCAGGTGCAGCGTGCCCACCACCACCAGCGTACCGCCCTGCCCTGCCTGCAGGTACGGCAGCAGCTTCGGCACCCAGGCGTCATTGCGGCCGGTATTGATGCGCTGATACAGCTGCGGATACTGCTGGCGCATTTCCGCCGCCATCCGGGTCCACAGCACGCGCTCGTCACCGCGGCGCCAGGCGTCGTGCAGCTGGCGTGCCTGCTCGTCGGCCTTGCCGGCCTGGTCCAGCGCTTCGGCCAGCATCTGCCGCTGTTCCTGCAGCGTCATTCCGTCGAGCATGCCGATCTGGGTGTCGATGTCTTCCAGTCCCGCAGTCTTGCGCCCGGTCTTCTGCGCACGCTCCATGAAGTGACGGTCCAGGCCCAGTGCCGGGTCCAGGCCCAGCTTCTGCATCTGCCCGACCGAAATGCTCAGGCCGACAAACCACGGCTTCATCCCCTGCATCTGCGCCAGCGGCAGCTTGTTTTCGGTGGCGAACACCTGCAGCTTCTGCCAGGTCGCAGCATCCAGATCGCGCTTGAGCTCGCTGCCATCGGTGCGCACCGCAGCCTGCACCAAGCGGCTGGCCAGCTGTGGCGACTGCATGTCTTCCGGCGACAGTTCGAACACGACCCGCTGCGAGGCCTCGAACGCCTGTTCAACATCGGGCGACAACGGGTAATCCTGCGGCTTCAGCAGGTGGAAGGAACCGAGCAGGTAGAGGCGCGAGTCACCCGGGCCGGTCACTTTCCACAGCAACGGCACCGGCGGCTTGGCCGCCGCTGCGCCAGCGGTATCGGCTTGCACGGTACGCGCCGCAACCAGCGGTGCCAGCGCACAGGCCGCCAACAGAACGGTGGCACGCAACAGGGATCTGATCGGCATATCAGCCTTCTCCTTCAGGCAGGTGGTAGGCCTTCTCGCCCGCTTCCACGCGCAGGTCCAACCGGTTTTCCGGTGGCGCCAACGGGCAGGTCGCGTAAGCGGTGAACGCACACGGTGGGTTGTAGGCATGGTTGAAATCGATGCGCACCGTGCCATCGGCGCCCGGCGCGTCGGTGTCCAGGTAACGCCCGGCCGGATAGCTGCCACGGCCACTGGTGCGGTCGGCAAATATCAGGAACAGCGGCTGCCCCGGCGCACCGATCGCCTCCAGCCGCCAGCTGCGGCCATCGCGCTGGAACTCGACCGCGCCGGCATTGGGCATTTCGGTGGTCAGGCCGGTGATGTCGACGATGGGCAGGGTCTTGCCCGGCGGGTGCGCGATGAAGCGCGCCTGCACCTGCCAGTCTGGGCCGCCCGGCCAGTACTCCAGCCCACCGAAATCGCGACGTGCCGGCGCATCGGCGTGCTTGACCCGCAGCGCATCGCGCGGACCGCGGCGGATGATGCTGAGCTGGCCTTTGCCGCCATCGAACGCCAGCAGCGTCGGCTGCGCATCCTTGTCGGTGTCGATGCGGATGCGGCCGCGCACCGGCTGGCCATCATGGCTGACATCCACACCGGCTTCGGGCGTGAACCACCATTGGCTGCCTTCACGGCGCAGCAGGCCCAGCTTGTCCGGCCCAACCGCCAGGCGGATGCCATTGGTCGCGCCGCTGCCGACGAAGTGGGATTTGTTCTGCAGCCAGTGCAGGCCGACCAGCGCGGTCCAGCCATCGGGCCGGGTCAGGTCCTGATAGCGTGCCACCCGCCACTGCTGCTGCTCGGCGGCATAGGACGGATCCTCCGCGGCCGAGGCTGGTGCCGGCGGCGTTGCCGGGCTGCAGGCGGCCAACACCAAAGCGGCCAGCAGGCCGCCCATTCCCCGATAACGCATCGGTGCTCCCCTCAACGTCCGCGCAGGAACCAGCGGTCGATCTCCGCCAGCGAAAAACGGGCCCAGGTCGGTCGGCCGTGGTTGCACTGGCCGGACCGCTCGGTGATTTCCATGTCGCGCAGCAGCGCGTTCATTTCCGGCACGGTCAGGCGCCGGTTGGCGCGCACCGCGCCATGGCAGGCCATGGTCGACAGCAGTTCGTCGCGTGCACTGGCCACGCGCCGGCTCTGGCCGTGTTCGCGCAGGTCGGTCAGCACGTCGCGCAGCAGGCCTTCCGGTTCGGCATGCGCCAGCAGCGCCGGAATGCTGCGCACGTGCAGCGCACCGGGACCGGCACGGGTCACTTCGAAGCCGAGTGCGGCCAGGGTTTCACTTTCATTCTCGGCGGTGTCGGCTTCGCGCTCGCCCACTGCGAGCGTGATCGGCACCAGCAGCGGCTGCGACTGCAGGCCGATGCCATCGTGCGCGTTCTTCAGCCGCTCGTAACCGATGCGTTCGTGTGCCGCATGCATGTCGACCACGATCAGGCCTTCGGCGTTCTCGGCCAGGATGTAGATGCCATGCAGCTGCGCGATCGCGTAGCCCAGCGGTGGCACGCCAGCGTCGGCACTGGTGACCGGCAGCCCGTTCTCGGTCGGCATCGGCGGCAGCGCAGCACCGCGTTCGGCGCCGGCCGGTGCGGCATACAGCGCGGCATAGGCCGCCGGTGCATCGGCCACCTGCAATCCCAGCGGTTGCTGCGGGCGCCAACCCGAGAATCCACCACCGCCACCACTCGAACCGGCACCCGGTGCGGCACCGCGTACCAGACCGAAACCGGAGGCACCCGCACTGGAGAGCATCGGTGCCGCGCCTGCATCCACCGGATGCGCGGAGCCGGCGCCGATGTCCTGCACCGACATGCCGGCGCGGGTATCGGCCAGCGCATCCTTCAGCGTGCGGTAGACAAAATCATGCACCAGCCGCGAGTCGCGGAAGCGCACCTCGTGCTTGGCCGGGTGCACGTTGACGTCGACGCGGGTCGGGTCAAGCTCCAGGAACAGCACGTAGGCCGGTTGGCGGCCGTGATACAGCACATCGCCATAGGCCATCTTCACCGCATGGGCGACGCTGCGGTCGCGCACCGAGCGGCCGTTGACGTACAGGTACTGCTGGTCGGCGCTGGCGCGCGAATAATGCGGCTGCGCGATCCAGCCGTGCAGGCGAAGGCCGGCACCGCTGTGGTCGACGCGAACGGCCTGGTTGGCGAAATCCTCGCCCAGCGTTTCGGCCAATCGCGCATCGGAATACAGATCGCCCGGCTTGTAGCGACGCGAGGCCTTGCCGTTGTGCGAGACGCGCAGTTCGACATCCGGCCGCGCCAGCGCCAGCGAACGCAGCCATTCTTCGATATGGCCCAGCTCGGTGCGCTCGGCGCGCAGGAACTTGCGCCGCGCCGGTACGTTGTAGAACAGCTCGCGCACTTCCACCGTGGTGCCCGGCGCATGCGCGCGGGGCGTCACTTCGCCGATCTTGCCGCCTTCGATCTGCAGCGCCGAACCGTGTTCGTCATGTGCGCGACGCGAGGACAGGGTGAAGCGGCTGACCGAGGCGATCGACGGCAGCGCTTCACCCCGGAAACCGAGCGTGGCCACCGATTCAAGATCGTCCAGATCGGCAATCTTGCTGGTGGCGTGGCGCGACACCGCCAGCGGCAACTGTTCCGGCGCGATGCCACTGCCGTTGTCGCGGATGCGGATCAGGCGGACACCGCCCTCTTCAAGATCGATATCAACGCGGCTGGCGCCGGCATCGATCGCGTTCTCGACCAGCTCCTTGACCACCGACGCGGGACGTTCGACCACTTCGCCAGCGGCGATCTGGTTGATGAGGATCTCCGGCAACGGCCGGATCGGGCGCGGATGGGTAGCAGACGTCATGCGGGGATGATAACGGAGCGTCCGAGGGTAGAGTCGAGCCATGCTCGACTGACGGGCTACCGGTAAGGCCCAGTCGAGCGCCGCTCGACTCTACAGAAAGCAGTAACCCGCCTTCGGCGGGTTACTTGCTGCCGCCGGCCATGGTGCCGGCGGCGTCGATCTCGGCCTGGGCCCGGGCGGCATACAACGTGCCCGGCGGCGGCTGACGGCTGAAGAACGTGTGCACGCCGTCCAGCACCGCACCGGCGATCTTGCGCTGGTAGGCCGGGTCGATCAGGCGGCGCTCTTCATCCGGATTGGAGATGAACGCGGTTTCCACCAGCATCGCCGGCATGTCCGAAGTACGCAGGACCGCGAAGTTGGCGCGCTCGATGTTCGGCTTGTGGTTGTTGCCGATCCGCTTCAGGCCGCCCAGCACATGGCCGGCCGCGTCCTCGGACGCCTTCATGTAGCCGCTCTGGGCCAGATCCAGCAGCACGTTGGCGAGCGTGCCTTCGGTCTGCTGCAGGCGCACGCCACCGACCAGGTCGGCCGCGTTTTCCTTGTCCGCCAGCCAGCGGGCGCGCTGCGAAGAAGCGCCCTTGGTCGACAGCACGTACACCGATGAGCCCGTGGCCGAACGGTTTTCCGCCGCATCGGCATGGATCGAAATGAAGATGTCGGCCTTGTTCGCACGCGCCTTCTGCGCGCGCATCGGCAGCGGAATGAACACGTCGCTGTCGCGGGTCAGGTAGGCCTTCAGGCCCGGCGTCGCGTTGACCTGGCGGGCCAGCTCACGCGCTACGGCCAGGGTCACATCCTTCTCGCGCTTGCCGGTCGGGCCGATCGCACCGGGGTCCTGGCCGCCGTGGCCCGGATCGATGGCCACCACCAGGTGGCGCATGCCAGCCTGCATGCGGATGCGCGAGGCATCGCTGGGCATGGCCGGACGCGGTGGCACCACCGTGGTTGGAACCGGTGCAGGCGCTGTGGCCGGCGGCGTGGTCACCACGGCGGCGGTACGCTGGCCGGCAAGGATGGCAGCCGGCGATGCGGACGGCGTACTGCTGGCAGCCGTGCCCGCTGCCGCGACCTGGGCCGGTGCAGTGGACGGGGCCGGGGTCGGTGTGGCCGGTGTGGCAGCGGCGGCGCTGGCTTGCTGCTGTACCTGCGCGGTCAACAGCGCGGTGGCGCGCGCGGCGTCGTTGCGCGACTGCGCGCTCTCGGCCGGCGTCGGTGCGGGCGTGTTGACCGGTGCCTGCGGCTGCACCGCCGGCGTCGCTGGCGGGCGGCTGGCGGCCACGGCCGGGCCATCACCCGGCCATTCGATCACCAGCTTGGATTCATTGCCCTCGCGCTGCATCTGCGGGCGGAACGGCGCCACGGATTCAGCGAGGTCGAAAACGACACGGAAGGTACCCGGCACCGGCTGTCCAGTGCGCACGGCCGTGACCACGCCCTGTGCAGCCGGCATCTTCAGGTTGCGTATGGCGCTGGAGTCCGGGAAATCGACCACCAGGCGGTTCGGTCCGGCCAGCGACAAGGTCTTGTAACCTCCACTGCCGACCAGCGAGATCTCGGCACGGGTGCCGGTGG
Organism: Stenotrophomonas genospecies 3; assembly: GCF_054473855.1. Taxonomy (NCBI): domain Bacteria; kingdom Pseudomonadati; phylum Pseudomonadota; class Gammaproteobacteria; order Lysobacterales; family Lysobacteraceae; genus Stenotrophomonas; species Stenotrophomonas genospecies 3. The sequence goes on along the minus strand of NZ_JBTMUR010000003.1, from coordinate 235,199 downwards.
CGCCGGTATTCAGCAGGACCTGACGGACTTCACCGGCCCACGCACTGAAGCTCGCCAGACTCAGTCCGACGGCGGCACAGATGGCAATGAGACGGTTCCCCGGGCGCATGGCTCAGGATTCAATCACCGCGCTGAACGGAATGCAACACCTTTTTCCTTAATAATCCGTAACCTGCCGGTGTTTGTTCTCGTCAGCCGACAGAAATGGCCTGCAAGTCGCCCCCTTGGGGGAGCCGTTCCAGCCATTCATGTCCGACGTCGCTGGCTCCAGTGAGACGGACGCGACGCCCCTGCCCCTCGATCTCCAGCGCCACCACCAGGTCGGTCGGCGGCAGCGCGCCAGCGCCGCGTTCCGGCCATTCCACCAGCCACAACACCGCGCTGCCCTCGTCCAGTCCGAGAAAATCGAGCTCGCCGGCCTGGCCGATCCGGTACAGATCCAGATGCCAGGCCTCGCCACCGCTGGCCAGCGGATAGCGCTCGACCAGGGTGTAGGTCGGGCTGCGGATCGCCCCCTGCACGCCCAGTGCGCGCAGCAGTGCACGGGCGGCGGTGGATTTGCCGGCGCCCAGGTCGCCGCGCAGTTCGACCAGCGCCTGCGGCGGTCGGGTGGCGGCCAGCCACTGCCCGAGCAGTTCAGTGGCATCGCTGTCGGCAAGGAAGAAATCGATCATCGGGAAAGTTCCGGGTTGGCCAGTCGCCGCAGCGGCGACAGCAGATCAGTTGGAAGCAGGCCGCGCGCGCCGTCGGCGGCAGCGACGTCGCCGGCAAGCGCATGCAGCAGCGCACCAGCGGCGGCGGCATCGAAGGCGGCCAGGCCTTGCCCACGCAGGCTGGCGATGATGCCTGTCAGCAGGTCTCCCATGCCACCCACGGCCATGCCGGGATTGCCAGCCGCAATCAGTCGTGGCCGTTGCCCCGGCGCTGCGACGATGCTGCCGGCGCCCTTCAGCACCACCACGGCGTGGAAGCGCTCGGCCAGTGCCTGCGCGCAGGTGAAGCGATCGGCCTGGATGTCAGACGTGCTGCAACCCAGCAGGCGCGCGGCCTCGCCCGGGTGTGGCGTAAGGATGGCGTCGGGCAGCGCGCGCGGATCCTGCGCCAGCAGGTTCAGTGCATCGGCATCGACCACCAGTGGCCTGGCGCTGGCCAGCACCCGCGCAAACAGTGCGCGCGCCCATTCGTCCTGGCCCAGACCGGGGCCGATCGCCACCACCCTGGCCTTGTCCAGCAGTGCCGGCAGCGCGTCACCATCTTCCAGTGCATGGGTCATGGCCTCGGGCAGCCGAGCCAGCAACGGGCCAACGTGGTCGCGGCGGGTGCCCAGGCTCAGCAATCCAGCACCCGCGCGCAAGGCGGCTTCGGCCGCCATCGCGATGGCGCCGCCGCTGCCATGGTTGCCGCCGACGCACAGCACGTGCCCGGATTCGCCCTTGTGGGTATTGGTGCGGCGCGGCGGCAGCAGGGCTGGCAGGCGCACCTGCGTCCAGAGCTGCGCAGCGGGTGACACGCCCTGCCATGCGGCCGCGGGTAGCTGCAGCGGCGCCAGCGCCTTCCGCCCGCAATGGTCCAGCGCATCGCCGGTATACAGCCCGCGATGCGGCACGATGAACTGCACGGTCAGCGCCGCTCTCACCGCCTCGCCCGGTACGGCGCCGCGGTCGGCATCCACGCCACTGGGGACGTCCAGCGCCAATACCGGTGCGGCCTGCGCGTTGAGCGCAGCAATCAGCGTCTGCGCCACGCCCTCCGGCACGCGATCGAAGCCCAGACCGAACAGAGCATCAACCCAGATATCGGCCTCGGGCAGCATGCCGTCGAAATCGGTGGTGGTGCCGCCGTCGGACGTGAATTCCGATGCTGCACGCTGTGCCAGCACGGTTGACGGCGACTTCCCCGGCAAGGCGATCACCGTCACCTCACGTCCGGCCTGCAGCGCATGGCGGGCCAGCACATGGCCGTCGCCGCCGTTGTTGCCCGCACCAACCACCACGCCAATCCGCTGCGCCTGCGGCCAATGCTGCAGCAGGCACTGCCAGGCGGCCTGGCCGGCCTGTGCCATCAGGCCCCAACCGCCCTCGGCGGCCAGCGCCGAGGCCTGCGCATCAAGCGCACGCGCGGCAGCGGAATCGAACAGATCGGCAAGGTTGGCCATGCGGGGATTTTATACTGGTGCACATGTCCCCCGTCCCCGCCCCTGTCGATCCGGCCCAGGCCGTGCAGCGCATCCGCGAACTCGCCCGTGCGCATGGCTTCCAGCGCTGTGGCATCGCCGGCATCGAGCTGGGCGAGGATGAAGCGCACCTGGCCGACTGGCTGGGCCAGGGCCTGTACGGCACGATGGACTGGATGGCGCGCCACGGCACCCTGCGCGCGCGCCCGGCCGAACTGCTGCCCGGCACCGTGCGGGTGATCTCGGTGGGCATGGACTACAGCCACAAGGACGACACCGAAGCCTGGGCAACCCTGGCCGACCCGGGCCGCGCCTACGTGGCCCGTTACGCTTTGGGTCGCGACTACCACAAGCTGATGCGCAACCGCCTGCAGAAGCTGGCCACGCAGATCAACGATGAAGTGGCACCGCTGGGCTACCGCGTATTCGTCGATTCCGCCCCCGTGCTGGAACGCGCACTGGCGCGCAATGCCGGCCTGGGCTGGATCGGCAAGCACACCTGCCTGATCGACCGCCATGGCGGCTCCTGGTTCTTCATCGGCGAGATCTACATCGATATCCCGCTGCCGATCGATGCAGCGGCCACAGCACACTGCGGTACCTGCACGCGCTGCATCGATGTCTGCCCGACCCAGGCCATCACCGGCCCGCAGCGGCTGGACGCGCGGCGCTGTATCTCCTACCTGACCATCGAGCACGACGGCGCCATTCCCGAAGAGATGCGGCCGTTGATCGGCAACCGCATCTACGGCTGTGATGACTGCCAGCTGGTCTGCCCCTGGAACAAGTTCGCCAAGCGTACCGACGAAGCCGATTTCCGCGCGCGCAACAACCTCGATACCGCGCGGCTGGACCAGCTGTTCGCCTGGGATGAAGCCGAGTTCCTGCGCCGCACCGAAGGCAGCCCGATCCGGCGCAGTGGCCACGAGCGCTGGCTGCGCAACATCGCCGTGGCGCTGGGTAATGCACCGCCCTCGGCCGACGCGCTTGCCGCCCTGCACACCCGCGTCGACGATCCCTCGCCGCTGGTGCGTGAACACGTGCAGTGGGCGCTGGGCCAGCACACGGTGCGCTGACGTGCGATCCTGAGCCCCCGTTCCGCCCGCAGCACGCCGTTCCCATGCAGCCACGCAACGACGACATCCTCACCCCCAGCCAGCTCAACACCCTGGCCCGCGACCTGCTGGAAGGCAGCTTCCCGGCGGTCTGGGTCGAGGCCGAACTGGGCAGCGTGGCGCGCCCTGCCTCCGGGCACCTGTATTTCACCCTGAAGGACGCACGTGCGCAGCTGCGCGCGGCAATGTTCCGGATGAAGGCGCAGTACCTGAAGTTCGTGCCGCGCGAAGGCATGCGCGTGCTGGTGCGCGGCAAGGTGACCCTGTACGACGCCCGTGGCGAGTACCAGATGGTCCTGGACCACATGGAAGAAGCCGGCGAAGGCGCGCTGCGCCGCGCCTTCGAGGAGCTGAAGGCACGGCTGGAGGCCGAGGGCCTGTTCGACCCGGCGCGCAAACGGCCGCTGCCGGCGCACGTGCAGCGCCTGGCAGTGATCACCTCGCCCACCGGTGCCGCCGTACGCGACGTGCTGAGCGTGCTCGGCCGCCGCTTCCCGCTGCTGGAAGTGGACCTGCTGCCGACCCTGGTCCAGGGCAGCAGCGCCGCCGCGCAGATCACCCGCCTGCTGCAGGCCGCCGACGCCAGTGGCCGCTACGACGTGATCCTGCTGACCCGCGGTGGCGGCTCGCTGGAAGACCTGTGGGCCTTCAACGATGAAGCGCTGGCCCGAGCGATCGCCGCCAGCCGCACCCCGGTGGTGTCGGCGGTGGGACACGAAACCGACTTCAGCCTCAGCGATTTTGCCGCCGACCTGCGCGCACCGACGCCGTCGGTGGCGGCCGAACTGCTGGTACCCGACCAGCGCGAACTGGCCCTGCGCCTGCGCCGGACTGCAGCGCGCATGGTGCAGTTGCAACGGCATGCGATGCAGCAGGCGATGCAGCGCGCCGATCGTGCCCTGCTGCGCCTGAACGCACAGAGCCCGCAGGCGCGGCTGGACCTGCTGCGCCGCCGCCAGCTCGATCTGGGCCGGCGCCTGCATGCCGCGTTCAACCAGCAACAGGAACGCCGTGCCGCGCGCCTGCGCCATGCGGCGGCAGTGCTGCGCGGGCATCATCCGCAGCGCCAGCTCGACGCGATGCAGCGCCGCCTGGCAGCCCTGCGCGGGCGCCCGCAGATTGCGATGCAGCGTCTGCTGGAACGCGATGCACTGCGCCTGCGCGGGCTGGCGCGTTCGCTGGAAGCGGTCAGCCCGCTGGCGACTGTGGCACGTGGCTACAGCATCCTGACCCGCAGCGACGACGGTGCCCTGGTGCGGCACGTCGACCAGGTGCAGCCGGGTGACGCCCTGCAGGCCCGTGTTGGCGACGGCGTGATCGACGTGCAGGTCAAGTAAAGGGTTGTTCGGCAGGGCTGCGCCCTGCACCTGCAGAGGCTTCAAGCCAAGGCAACGTCAACGTCAACGTCAACGTCAAAAGCGAGTATTCCGTGGGATGGCGGGGCGGTGTCGGAGTGCGGGGACGCTGCAAGTACGTCCCTGTAAGCTTGGCAGCCGCATCCATGCGGCTGACACCCCGCACTCCGACACCGCCCCGCCTCTGACAGATTCCGGAGGCTGTTGGTAGTTGTCGACCTTGGTCGACACGGTAGATCCACGCATGCGTGGATGAATCTCCATCGGAATCGAATATTTCGATATCGGAACGATTTGAGCCGAGCATGGCTCGGCTCTACAGAAGAGCGAACAGATTGCGAGAATCTGTCGAAGGCGGGGTGGGTCCGGTTGCGGGGGCGTGAGCCGCATGGGCCCGAGGCATGCCTCGGGCGGGTTGGGCACGACGCCCAACCCCGGTCTTGCCGTGTGCGCAGGACTGCGCACACGAGCAAGCGGCGACCGAGCTTACATGGGTGAGGGCGCTCTGCTTGCGAAGCACTGCTTCGCAAGCGCCCGAACGCCCAGCCGCCAGCGGCTGGGCCGGGCCCCGGAGGGGGACTTGCAGCGGCCCCCGCAACCGGACCCACCCCGCCATCCCACGGAATGCACGCTGTTGCTGTTGCTTCGGCAGGTGCAGGGCGCAGCCCTGCCGAACAACCCTCTACTTTGCCTGCTCGCAGAACTTCTGCCGGTACTCGAGCGCCTTCGGCATCAACGCCTGCAGGTTCTGGATGCGGGTACCCGGGTTGGGATGGGTCGAGGAGAATTCCGGCGGCGCCTGGCCACCGCTGGCCTGGCCCATGCGCTGCCACAGCGGCACCGCCTCGCGTGGATCGAAGCACGCCGCTGCGGCCAGCATCAGCCCCACTTCATCGGCCTGCGTCTCGTGGCTGCGCGCATACGGCAGCAGATACCCATAACCCATCGCCGACATCATCATCTGTTGCTGCTGTGCATCCATGCCGCTGGCGGCGCCGGCCACCTGCCCGATCTGGGTCAGCTTCTGCTGGGCCATCCGCTGTGCACCGTGGCGCAGCAGCGCATGGGCAATCTCATGGCCCATCACCACCGCCATCGCATCGCGGGTGCGCGCCACCGGCACCAGCCCGGTGTAGACCGCCATCTTGCCGCCCGGGAGGCAGAACGCGTTGGCCTGCTCGGACGGGATCACATTCACTTCCCACTGGAAATCCCGCGCGAAATGCGCCGGCTGCACGCCGTGCTCCTGGGCCAGCGCGGTCTCCACCACATCGACCTTGGCAATCAGCCGCTGGGCGATGTCGCGCACATCGCGCGCGATCGGCGCATTGGGATCCATCGGCCGTTCCTGCGACAGGATCTGCTGGTAGGCCTGCAGCCCCAAAGCGGTCTCCTGCCGCGCATCCAGGCTGCTGTCGATCATCACCTTCTCGCCGGTATACGGATCCACCGTGCGGTTGGAAAACCAGTAGAAGACCGCATAGCCGGCGGCCAGCAACAGCACCCACCAGCGGATGTTGCCGAACAGGCCGCGCCGTTGCGGGCCTTGCGGCGAGCGGGAGAAGGGATCATTGCGCATCGGGTCGGCTTCCAGCAGGCCCCGCCGGCCGGCGGGCACGGCGCAATCTTAGTGCGCCCATGCCAGCAACGGGTGAAGCCGGCCGCCGATCAGATGCCGCGTACCAGGCGGAAGCCGATGCGCGCGTTGGTGGTATCCGAGTCCTGGGATTGCCGCCAGGCGGCACGGGTCTGCTCCGGCGCATTGGCCCAGTTGCCGCCCCGGATCACCCGTGCGCGGCAGCCCGGGTTGAACCAGGCGGCGCCATCGGAGGGCGCGCGCCGGTAGCTGGCATGCCAGCAATCGGCCACCCATTCGCTGAGATTGCCGCCCATGTCGTGCAGGCCGAAGGCATTGGCCTGGAAACTCCCTACCGGTGCCGGCCCCCACCAGCCATCGCCATAGCCGATGAAGGCGTTGTGCCAATGCCGCCCGGACGGCGACACGTCCTTGCTGCCGGTGAAATTGCCGCTGCCCGGCGGCGGCGTGCCGGCATCGCCCCAGGGGTAGCGACCACTGCTGCCACCGCGCAGCGCGTACTCGAACTCTGCTTCACTGGGCAACCGGTAGCTGCGCCCGGTCTGCTCGGACAACCACGCCGCATAGTTTTCGGCATCGCGGATGCTGACGTGCATCACCGGCGAATTGGCCATCGCGCGGCCACCGTCGTAATCCGAGCGCCAGTCCACGCCGCTGCGCCGGATGAAGTTGCCGCTGCGTTCGTCATAGACCACCGAATGGCCGCGCCGCGTCGCCCGTGGGCGCGCATTGGTCGCCTTCACGTAGCGCTGGAAATCGCTGACCGTGACCTCGGTGATCGCCATCGCAAAGCCTCGATCAAAGCGCACATAGTGCGATGGTCGCTCGGCATCGCTCGAGCCCGGCTCGGCATCGCCGGCGCCCATCTGGAAACCGCCATGCGGCACCACCACCATCTGCGGCCCGCGTCCGCCATCGCGCATGGCGTCGCTGAACACCTGTCCAGGGCGGAAGCTGCCGTAGTGGGTGGCCAGGTCGATACGCTCACGCAGCTGGGCCACCACCGCGTCTCCCGGCAGGGCGATGCGCAGGGCCTCGGCCAGTTTCTCGCGCGCCGGCTTCAGGCCCTGCGGCGTGGACAGGTCGCGCAGGCCGTCATCGCGCAGCTGCAGCAATGCCGCCGCACGGATCTGCTCGATGCGCTCGAACGCGTCGGCGATGGTGGGCGACGAGTCGCGCACCTTGCTCGCTTCGGCCAGCCAGGTGCCGGCGCTGGCGAAATCACGCGTGCGTGCCGCGCCTTCGGCGCGGCGGATCAGTCCACTTTCGGCCGCGGCCAGTCCCTGCCGTGCGCGGCTGTTGTCCTCATCCAGTGCCAGTGCCTCACGGAAGTTGCCGATGGCCCCGTCCCCGTCTTCACCGATCCGGTCCGAGCGCAGGTCCTCTTCGCCGGCGCGGTTATAGGCCACCACACGCTGGGCAAGCTCCACCCGTCCCTGCAGCGCACGCACCTTTTCGTCCTTTGGCGCCAGCGTCAGCAACACCAGCGCCTGGCGGCTGGCCTCGGCCAGCGCCTCGCGCTGCTTCAGCGGCCGCACCAGCAACGCATCCGCCTGCTGCTGCAGGCGCTGGCGGGCGCGCTGCAGGCCTTGGCGAGCCTGGCGGTCATCCGGATCCTCTTCCTGTACCGCCAGCCACAGCGGGATGGCGGCATCGGCATCCTCATAGAGCCGTCCTTCGGCGAACGCCTGCTCGGCGGCGCGGCGCAACTGGGCCAGGCTGCGGCCCTGGCGGTCCACCAGCGGCGGCGTCCACTGCTGTACATCCTCGGCGGCATCCTCACCGGCGATGGTCACGCTGCCCTGCCCGGCCTGCGGGCGCTCGTCGCTGTCTGCGTCCGCGGACGGGCGCGCCTGTTCCCCGGCACTCCGGTCCGTTGCCGTGGGGGGCGACGGCGTGCAGCCGGCCAGGGCCAAGGCCAGGACGGTGCACAGCACGGGCGACAACGAAAAACGCAAGCAGAGCCTCCTTCGGCACGGACGCGCACCGACGTTAGGCTATTCTCCCCTGCCTGAGCAAACCCGAGTAGTAGGCCCTGACCCGTGGCAACCTGGATCACCACCCCCGCCGAGCTGGATGCGTACTTCCAGCAGCGCCCGACCCGCATCGGCCTGGACACCGAATTCATCCGTGAACGCACCTTCTGGCCGCAGCTGGCCCTGGTGCAGATGGCGATCGGGCAGGACATCCTGCTGATCGACCCGCTGATTCCCGGCATGACCGAGGCGCTGGCGCCGTGGCTGGGCGATGAATCCATCACCAAGGTGATGCACAGCGCCAGCGAAGACCTGGTCGCCTTCAAGTGGGCGTGCGGCGTGCTGCCGCGACCACTGTTCGACACCCAGATCGGTGCTGCGCTGGCCGGCATCGGCGGCGGCATGGGCTACCAGAAGCTGGTGGCGGAAATCACCGGCGTCGCCCTGGCCAAGGGCGAAACCCGTTCGGACTGGATGCGCCGCCCGCTTTCGGAGTCGCAGCTGCAGTATGCCGCCGACGACGTCGAGCACCTGTTCGCGCTGCATGACGCCATTGATGCCAAGCTGCAGGCACTCGGCCGCCAGCAGTGGCTGCACGACGATGGCGAGCGCCTGCTGGCCAGCGTCGCCAATGACGAAGACCGCTGGCCGCATCTGGCGATGCGCTCGGCGCAGTTCCTCGACGCGGCCGCACAGCACCGCCTGCTGCGCCTGCTGCGCTGGCGTGATGTACAGGCACGCAACAGCGACCGCCCGCGAAGCTGGATCCTGGACAACGAACTGGCCGCCACCCTGGCGCGCACGCCACCGGCCGACGAGGCTGCGCTGGGCAAGCTGTTCGAGCAGTTCCCGAAGGCACCGCGCAAGCTTGCCGGCGCGGTCTGGCAGGCGCTGTCCACACCGCTGGCCGATGAGGCCGGGGCACCGCTGGCGCTACCCGCCAACGACAGCAACAAGCAGGCGGTGAAGAAGCTTCAAGACGCGGTGGCCGAGCGCAGCCGCGAGCTGGGCCTGCCGGATGGCGTGCTGGCCTCCCGCAAGCATCTGGAAAGCTATCTGGAACGCCGCCAATGGCCGGCAGCACTGGCCGGCTGGCGCCAGCAGGAACTGGAATCGCGGTTGCAGGCGCTGCTGCCGACACGTTGATGGCACAAGGCGCCGGACCACGCCGGCGCCGTGCACCTCAGGCCTGCTGGGGCCGTGCTAGGGTTTGCCGGTACTGACAAGGAGACGTCGATGCAGACCCTCAAGATCGCGACCGCCTGCGCACTGCTGCTAACCCCGTTGGTCCTGGCATGCGCTGGGCAGGCCGCACCGCTTTCCTATGCACAGGAAAAGGAGAACACAGCCAAGCTGGTGGACATCATTGACGGTGCCACCCGCGATGGTCTGGTTGCCGTGCTGGTGCCGGCCCCGTATGTCGTGCACAACGGCGGGCCAGGCGTCGGCTCTCCGGTCCCCGGCTTTCATCTGGGCAACCGCTCGACCGACCTGCCCGGGTTCTCGACGCGGGTGTCCTTCCAGCACAAGGACATTCCCTCCCAGGGCTATGTGCAGCTGTTCAACACCAACGAACTGGAAACCGGCCCGCAGCGGACGGTGTTGATGGACGTGTTCGAGGTGCATCTGATTCCGCCGGGCACCTATCTGCTGAACGGTGCGGAGAACTACCGCCTGAACACCCGCGTGGCCAAGCTGAAGCCGCTGGGGACCATGGACGAAGTATCGAAGGACATCGGCGCCACCCGCCTTGCCGACGTCGACTACCGTTTCTATTCCTGGAAGAAGGTCTGGGTACCACCGGGCGTCCTGACCGATCAGCACTCCCAGCAGGTCTGCATCTCGGTGCACGTGGCTTCCGGCAACTGCGTGGCATGGGGCACCCAGAACTATGAAACCTCGCGCCCGACCGAAGGCTACTGGGATGACAGGATCGTCCCTGAAGACATCCCTGCCGTACGCATCCAGGCGGTCATCGCCAAGGCCCACGCGCCACTGGCGTTCACTGCCCACGAAGGGCAGATCCTGCTCAGCCCCTTCATTGTTGCCGCCGACGGCGATATCGATTTCAACGCGAACGACTGCGCACCGGTCGACAAGCTGACGGGCTGCGCCCTGCGCCGCTTCAGGGTGCACTACCAACCCGCGCCGTTGGACGCTGCACGCAAGCACATCGCAATCACCTCGCGCGGCCTCAACGGCAAGCAGCGCAAGGTACTGGAGCGGATGGAGGCGATGCAGCTGCAGGTGCTGGGCCCCAGTGCGCCGTCCGATGCAGCGCTGGGCAAGGGCGTCAGCGCCACGCCTTGAGCACGGATGATGCCTGGCCAGCAACAAAAACGGCGCTCGATGAGCGCCGTTTCCGTTACACGACGGGGTGGGCTTACCAGTTCATGTTCAGCGAGACACCGACGGTACGCGGCTCGTTGTAGACCGCGGCCATGTAGTTCTCGATCACACCCTTGAGGTTCTTCTCGTTGGTGATGTTGCGCGCGAACAGCGCCACTTCGTAGGCACCGTAGTTGCCCGAGTAGCCGATCTTCAGGCCACCCTCGAAGTCACCCTTGGAGTTGAACTCCTTGCTGTCGTACAGCACGAAGCTGGTGTAGCCCTGCTTGTTCCAGTCGGTGGAGACGAACATGGTGCCGGCATCGCTGACCGGGAAGTCATAGCGGGCGGCCAGGTTGACGTTGTACTTCGGCGCGTTCGGCAGCGGGTTGCCGTCGATCTGGGCGAAGGTGTTGGCACCGACCTTGATGGTCGGGTCATTCACCGTGCACACCACCTGGCCGTTGAGGCCGCAGACCTGCGCATACACGCGCTTGTCCTTGATCTCGCTGTGCAGCAGGCTCAGGCCGGCGCTCAGGGTCAGGTTCGGGATCGGGCGCAGTTCCATGTCCGCTTCGAAACCGTAGGCCTTGGCCTTGTCGGCGTTGAACAGCACGCCATTGCCGTCCGAATCGTTGCCGTTGAGCTGGATGTCGTTGACGGTGTAGGTGAACGCGGTGGCGTTCAGGCGCAGGCGGTTGTCCCACAGGCTGCTCTTCACGCCCGCTTCCCAGGACAGGATGGTCTCGGAATCGGCGGTGGTGAAATCGGCATTGAACACCGCCGAACGGCCCTGGATGGTCGGGCCGCGGAAGCCACGCGCAACCTTGGCGTAGACGCTCACGTCCGGCGTGATCTGATACATCGCGCTCAGATCCCAGCTCGGCGTGGTGTCGGACATCTTGACGTCGGTGCGGCCCTTGTAGGTGACCACGCCAGCGGCAGTGTCAGCCGTCTTCAGCAGGCGGGTGTGCTTCTCGTCCTTGGTCTGGCGCAGGCCGGCAGTGACGGTGAACTTGTCGGTGAAGGCGTAGCTGATCTGGCCGAACCCGGCCCACGAGGTGTTCTTGTTGCGCAGGCGCACCCAGTTGTTCGGGTTGCGGGCGGCGCCCTGCAGGAACCACGCGCGCTGGTAGAAGTCGGTGGTGTCGCTGCCGTTGAAGTAGAACGCACCGGCCTGCCACTGCAGGGCGCTGTCGTCATGGCTGGCCAGGCGGAATTCCTGGGTCCACTGGTCCAGATCACGGATGCGGCCCATCGACTGGCCGTAGCCGTTCGGCACGCCGTTGACCGGGAAGTTCACCGCGGCGCCGCCGTCGGTGTCGCCACGGCTGTAGCCGGAGGTGGTTTCGTAGGCGGTGATCGAAGTGAAGTCGATCGCGCCGAAGTCATAACGCGCCTTCACCGAACCGCCATAGGTCTTGTACGCCTGCGGGTTGTTGCCGGCTTCGTCGTAGGCGACCTTGTCGCGCGGCACGTCGGTCTTGTTCGAGCCCTTGGTCAGCGCACCGCGCAGGAACAGGGTTGAGGTGCCTTCGTAATCACGGGCGTGGGCCGAGGCCAGGATCGAGAACTGGTCGCTCGGGGTCAGCAGCAGCTGGGCGCGCACGTTGCGGTCATCGAAGCCGCCCATGGCGTTCTTCTTCGGGCTGACCGTGCCGTCGGCGCTCGGGCCCTTGTAGGTGTTGTCGACGTAATCGTCGCGGTGCTGGTACAGGGCCGACACACGGAACGAGGCGATGTCGTTGATCGGGCCACCGAAGCCGCCGTCGATCGACACGCTGTTGTAGGACGCGTAGCTGGCGCTGACGCGGCCGGTGTAGTCCTGGGTCGGCTTCAGGGTGTCGAACTTGATGATGCCGGCGGTGGTGTTGCGGCCGAACAGCGAGCCCTGCGGGCCGCGCAGCACTTCCACCTGGTCCACGTCATAGACCGGGTTGGACTTCAGCACCACGTGTTCCAGCACTACGTCGTCCTGGATGATCGACACCGGCTGCGAGGCACCCAGGTAGAAGTCGATGTTGCCCAGGCCACGGATGTAGAAGCGCGGGAAGATGCGACCGGTGGTGGTTTCCGCATACAGGCTCGGCACGCGGCCGGACAGCGCCAGCAGGGTGTCGTCGCCGCCGGCGGTGAAGTCGCGCATGCGCTCGCCCTGCACCACGCCCACCGAGACCGGCACTTCCTGCAGGTTCTGCTCACGGTGTTCGGCGGTCACGGTAATCGTGTCCAGGCCGGTCGGGGTCGGCGCGCTGTCCTGTGCGGCGGCGCCGAAGCTGCCGACCAGGGCCAGGCCGGCACAGGCCAGGGCCAGCGGATGGCGGCGGAAGGAAACGAAGGAAGACGACATACCCGACAGGCGGCGGGAATCGGAATGGGAGGGCATGAAATGCTCTGAGGAGGCGTCCGTGCGGCCTGCGCGAGCCGGGCGGCAAAAAGGAGGATAACTGCGCAAGCCGCCATTATCCCCCAAATTGTTACGATTTCGTTGCGCAGCACCCAAACCCGGCGAAACAAGCGGTTTCGGCACAGTCACCCGCTGATGTGCCTCGCGTCTCGACATGGAATTCCTTTGATCGGCTTGGCAAGCGGCAGGCGCTTGGCTAGACTGAAGCCCTGCCGTGGGGCCATAGCTCAGCTGGGAGAGCGCGTCGTTCGCAATGACGAGGTCAGGAGTTCGATCCTCCTTGGCTCCACCACTATTCAGAAGAACCCGTAGATCTCCGTGATCTGCGGGTTTTTTCTTTTCAGCGCCCGCGGCTCAGGCCGGCTCCTCGCCGCCGTCCTTGCGCTGCGGGCTGCGCGAGTGCGTATCGCGCACCTGTTGATCGCGCTGCCCCGGCCGCTGCTTGGCCACGTCGTCCTGCTTCCTGTCCTGGCGGCTTTCCTGGATGCCCTGCTTCGGGTCCTGATCCTTGCCTCGCTCGTTCATTGAAATCTCCCTCGCCGGCGGAACGCCAACGTTGCCCATCACGCTAGAGGTTGCCGGGTAAGCCACAGGTCAGTCCTGTGCCAACGTCATGTGCAGGCACTGGCTTGCCGCTGCGGCCCCCGTGCAGCCAGAATCCGAGGCACCACGCCCACCTGTATGCCATGCCCTCTTCTGTCCAGCACGCAGCACACGCCGTGCCGATGCGCCTCGATGCGACCGACGGCAGCATCCAGCTCGGCAATCTGCCGACACTGATCGGCCCCACCCTGTCACGGGATGAGGCGCGTATCGCGTTCGCCACGCTGGTGCGAGGGGAGCACGACGTCGGCACCGGCTATCACTGGCTCAGCCTGCACCGGCTCAGCCTGGGTGGTGCGCCCGCTGGCATCAGCCTGTGCTTCCACGGGCAACAGCTCGACATGGTGACGATGGGCGTCGATCTACCCGGTGCAACACTGGAAGACGGCTGGCCAACCCAGGCAGCGATCGATGCCGAAGTCGCGTTCATGCGCCGCACCTTGGCCACGGCATTGGGGCGAAAACTGGCCGGCGGCTGCGCCCGGTTCAACTGGGGCGAAGCCTGGGCCCGTTTCGATCCGAAAGGCTTCATGGCCAGCAGCGGCATTCGCTACTCACCACGCACGTGACCGCGCTCAGGTACGGGTGATCGACACCCCACCCTCCACGCGCATCGCGGTGCCCGTAACGAAACTGCTCTCATCGCTGGCCAGGAACAGCGCCGCATTGGCGATCTCCTCCGGCTCGGCGAGGCGCTTGAGTGCGTGCAGCGAGCGCACGAAGTCGCGGGCATCGCCGGTCGGTGCGGCCTGCCGGCCCATCTCCGTATCGGTGCCACCGGGCAGCAGTACGTTGCTGCGCACGCCGCGCGCACCGTATTCGGCAGCGATCACCTGGCTCAGGCCGATCAGCCCGGCCTTGCTTGACGCATAGGCCGCCATGCCCGGGAATCCCACGGTGTGGCCGACGAAGGTACCGACGAACACCAGCGAGCCGCCGCCGCGCGCCAGCAGTGCCGGCAGCTGCGCGCGTGCCGCATGGAAGGCGGCGTCGAGATTGGTGGCCATCACCTCGCGCCAGGCATCCACCGGAAACTCCGCCGCCGGCACGCCCGGGCCGAGCATGCCGGCATTGTTGAGCGCGATGTCCAGGCCGCCGAATGACTGCTGGGCCAGATCGACCAGCGCCTGCGCCGTGCCCGGGTTGGCCACGTCGGCGGCATGCACCACGGCTTCGCCACCGGCAGCGCGAATCTGCTCGGCCAGCGCCTGCAGCGGCTCCGGCCGCCGTGCGTTGAGCACCAGCTTTGCTCCTTCGGCGGCGAAGCGCAGCGCGCTGGCGCGGCCGATACCGGCGCTGGCACCGGTGATGAGAGCGATCTTGTTGTTCAGGCGCATGGTCGTGGTACCGGTTGTGAAGTGGCCGCCACGATGCCGTGCCTTCGGCCCGCCAACACTCCGTTTCCGGGCCTCACAGGTGAGTGCAGGAAACGGAGTTTCCGCAGCACCGGCACGTGCCAGAATCCGGCCATGGACAGTACCGCCACCACCGCCCTCGATGACCGCATCGAACGGGTCTGCCGCCACCTGCAGACCAGCCTCGACGAACCCTCGCTGCAGGAACTGGCCGATATCGCTGGCTGCAGCCCGACGCGCCTGCATCGCCTGTTCAAGCAGTCCACCGGGCTGACCCCCAAGCAGTACGCCGCCGCGCTGCGCGCCGACCGCCTGCGCACCGGGCTGGAACAACAGGAACGCATCACCGACGCCTTCCACGATGCTGGCTTCGGTTCCAGTGGACGCTTCTACGAGAACGCACCGAAGTTGCTGGGCATGACGCCCAAGCAATGGCGCGCAGGGGGGCGCGGCGAAGTCATCCACTTCGCGCTTGCCGAAAGCTCACTGGGCAGCGTGCTGGTGGCCAGCAGCGGGACCGGCGTGGTCGCGATCCTGCTCGGCGACGATCCGGAGACACTGCTGCAGTCGTTGCAGCAACGCTTCCGCCAAGCCGAACTAGTCGGCGCCGACCAGGGCTACGAGCAACTGGTGGCACAGGTCGTAGGCATGGTCGAGGATCCTTCGCGGGGCGCCACGCTGCCGCTGGACATCCGTGGCACCGCGTTCCAGCAACGGGTGTGGCAGGCACTGCAGCAGATTCCGCGCGGGCAGACTGCCTCGTATGCGGATATCGCCGCGCGTATCGGCGCGCCGCGCTCAAGCCGTGCCGTCGCACGCGCATGCGCAAGCAATCCGTTGGCGGTGGCCGTGCCCTGCCACCGCGTGGTGCGCCGCGATGGCGACCTGTCCGGCTATGCCTGGGGCGTAGCGCGCAAGCGCGAACTGCTGCGCCGGGAAAAGGCCTCGACTGCCTGAAGTGGGTGCCGATCTTGGTCGGAACACCCAGCTTCCCGTAGGTGTCGACCTTGGTCGGCACACTCAGCCTCCCGTAGCTGCCGACCTTGGTCGGCACACCCAGCTTCCCGTAGGTGCCGACCTTGGTCGGCACACCGCCAAGGCCTCAATCCAGCTTCACCACCAGCTTGCCGAAGTTGCGCCCCTGCAACAGCCCGAAGAACGCCTCCGGCGCATTCTCCAACCCTTCCACCACATCCTCGCGGTACTGGAGGCGGCCGTCGCGCAGCCACTGCGGCATCTCGCGTTCGAACTCCGGCCACAGGTGGTTGAAGTCGTGCACGATGAAACCACGCACGGTCAGGCGCTGGCGCAGGATCTGGCTGAACAGCGCGGGCAACCGGTCCGGGCCGGGCTGCTCGACGCCCCGCTCGTTGTAGGTGGCGATGGTGCCGCACACCGGAATGCGGGCGAAGTCGTTGAGCAGCGGCAGCACTGCATCCAGCACGTGTCCGCCCACGTTCTCAAAATACACGTCGATACCCCTGGGCACCGCCGCACGCAGCTGCGCGGCGAAATCAGCGGCGCGATGATCCAGCGCCACGTCCACGCCCAGCGTCTGCAGATAGGCACGCTTGGCTTCGCCGCCGGCGATGGCGACCACGCGCGCGCCCTGCAGCTTGGCCAGCTGGGCCACGGTCGCGCCCACCGGCCCGGTCGCGGCAGCCACCACCAGCGTCTCGCCCGGCTTCAAACGGGCGATTTCATGCAGGCTGGAATAGGCGGTGAAGCCGGGCATGCCATACACGCCCAGCGCGGTACTCAGCGGCAGTCCGGCCGGGTCCAGGCGGCGCCCCAGTGCCCTGGCCGGCAGCACCGCGTGGGTCTGCCAGCCACCCGGCGCCAGCACCAGCTCACCTGCGGCTACGCCCTCGGCGTTGGACTGCAGCACCTCGGCCACGGTCTGCCCTTCCATCACCGCGCCCACCGCCACCGGCGCGGCATACGAGGGGCCCTCGTCCATGCGTCCACGCATGTACGGGTCCAGCGACAGGTAGCGGTTGCGCAGCAGCACCTCGCCATCGGCCAATGACGGCAACGCAACCTGTTCCAGGCGGAAGTTGGCTGCACTTGGCGCCCCCTGCGGACGCGACGCAAGCACGATGCGGGAGGTGGTCGAGGGATCGGACATGGCCAGGTCTCTGCTGTTGCCAGCATCAGGAAAGGAGTGCCGACACTACGCCGCAGCCATCCCCGATGGCGGCCACGAAAACAGCGTTCCATCGCCCGGACCGGCGCAGGTCCGGCGCAGCCCTCGCCCTTGCAGCTTTGGCGATCGCCGCGATCTGCTGATTTCCACCGCAGACGATGATCGACTGGCCACGCCCCGCCCCAGGACGGAGGATCAAGCACTTGCGAGCGCGCAGACGGCAATGTGAAGAAATCTTGGCAAAACGCTTGCCGAAGGCAGCCGACCTCCGTAATATACGCGTCCTTGGCAGCGACCTCGCTGCAACGAAACATGTGGCCGAGTAGCTCAGTTGGTAGAGCAGGGGATTGAAAATCCCCGTGTCGGCGGTTCGATTCCGTCTTCGGCCACCACTTTCGAAGGCCTGCAGAAATGCGGGTCTTTTTTTTCCGGAAACCGGGTTTGATCACGGTTGCCACACAATTTGGCCGAGTAGCTCAGTTGGTAGAGCAGGGGATTGAAAATCCCCGTGTCGGCGGTTCGATTCCGTCTTCGGCCACCATCTTCAGAGACCTGCAGAAATGCAGGTCTTTTTTTTTGCGCGACCGTGCCTGCCGTCTCTGTAGTACCGTCCTTGGTTCACTGCATGGAGCACTGATGACATGGATGACACCCCTTCCCTGTCCCAACTACGGCAATCGCTGCGTCGCCTGCAATGGCTGGTTGCCGGGCTGTCCGTATTGTTGCTTGGCTTGGCCGCAGTCACGGCCTGGCTGCTTTCGCAGCGCGATGCCCCATTACACGTCGATCATTTGAGCACGCGGCAGCTGCAGGTACTCGACGAGCACGGCGTGGTACGGGTGGAGATTGGCCAGGACAGCGTAGAAGAAGGGCGACGAAGCCGCGCTGCCGGCATCCTGATTTTCGACGCTTCCGGCGCCGAGCGAGGCGGCCTGAGCACATTCGAGGACAACAGCGTCGCTCTTGCTCTGGACGCCCCGAAGGGACAGGGCGAGGACCGGTGGCGGGACCGGGCCGGACTCCGTGTGGACGCCGACGGCTCCGCGCAACTGCTGCTGACCGACAATCTGACCCGCGGCGCAGTACGCCTGCATTCCAAGGGAACTGGCGGCGGAGGGCTGGACACCTTCAAATGGGATATGGGCAGCGGCACGTTGCATACGCGGACACTTACCTTTGACGGCGACGAGCGCAGTCAACGCCCGTTCGAGCAGTAGCCGCAACTGACGACGGCAATGGTGCCGGCGCATGGAACCTTTACACGCGCCCGTGGCCGCTCGCCTAAGCTCAGGACTCCTGCCTGGAGCCTGCCGATGCCTCTGCGCCCCACCCTGCTTGCCTGCCTGCTGCTGGCCGCCTCCCCGGTGATCGCCGCCGAACCGGTGCGCGCAGTCGACACGCTGGACATCGACCGCTACGCAGGCCAGTGGCACGAGATCGCGCATCTTCCGGTGTCGTTCCAGAAGCAGTGCGTTGGCGAAATCACCGCCAACTACGGGCTGCGCCGCGATGGCCGCATCAGTGTCACCAATGCCTGCCGCAACGGCGACGGAGAACGCGTGGTTGCTGAAGGCGTTGCACGCCCGGTTGCCGGCCATCCCGGCCAGTTGCAGGTGCGCTTCGTGCCGGACTGGCTGAGCTGGGTGCCACTGGTCTGGGCGGACTACTGGGTCCTGGCACTGGACCCGGACTATCAGTGGGCGTTGGTCGGTGAGCCGGACCGTAAGTACCTGTGGATCCTCTCGCGCCTGCCGGAAATGGATCGCGCCCGGTTCGAACAGTTGAAAGAGAAAGCCGAGACGATGGGCTACGACCTCGGCCCACTGCGCCTGATGGCTCCGATTCGCGATACGCCCGCCGACTGAACCGCGCCGCATCCGGCGCACCACGCGCGCGCCATCCGGCGCCGCGCACGCCCGGCCGCCATCTTCACGCGCTACCCTCTGCGACGGGTCGCCACAGGCGATCCAAACGACCATACGCCGTAGTATGCTTATCCAACGCACCCCTCCAGAGGACCTGCGCCCATGCTCCACCGCTTCCGTATCGCCTTGATCGTCCTGTGCACCCTCGCCCTTGTTGCCTGCAACAACGGCATCGTCAAGCGTGTTTCGGAACCGGCGGCCAGCCTGCAGCAGCTGACCGTGCGCGCCGACGGCAACTGGACCGTGGCCCTGCGCCTGCAGAACTACAGCTCCATGCCCATGACCTTCGATGACGTCGCGCTGGCGCTGACCGTCGGCGACAGCGACGCCGGCACCCTGCAGGCCAAGCCGGGCATTTCCATCGGCGGCACCTCGGCCGACGTCATCCAGGTCAACCTGGTGCCCAGCTCGGCCGCACGCCTGGTAGTGGCCGATGCGCTGGCCAGCAACCGCACCCTGGCCTATGGCCTGAAGGGAACGGTGGCAGCCACGCCGCAGGAAAAGAAGCAGCGCAGCTTCGACATCAGCAGCCGCAGCACCCTCAACCAGGCCCCGGGCCTGCCGGGCGTGCTGCGCTGACTCCCGCTTTCCGCCGCGGCGCCCGGCGCCGCTCCCCCTGTCCCTGATCAAATCGAGACGTACCGATGAGCAGCTACACCGCCCCGCTTTCCGACCTCCGTTTCGCCCTGCACGATGTGCTCAAGGTCGAACCCCTGTTCGCCCGCCTGGGCTTCACCGACGCCACCGCCGACGTGGTCGATGCCGTGCTGGAAGAAGCCGGCCGCTTCAGCGCCACCGTGCTGGCCCCGCTCAACAGCGTCGGCGACGAGATCGGCTGCGTACTCGACCAGGCCTCCGGTGAAGTGACCACCCCGCCCGGCTTCAAGCAGGCCTACGACCAGTTCGTCGATGGCGGCTGGACCGGCCTGACCGCGTCGCCGGAGCTGGGCGGCCAGGGCCTGCCGCACACCCTGGGCGTGCCGCTCAACGAAATGATCAATGCCGCCAACCTGGCGTGGGGCAACTTCCCGCTGCTCTCGCACGGCGCCATCGAAGCGCTGAAGCAGCACGGCGAAGCCTGGCAGCACGAGGCCTTCCTGAAGCCGCTGATCGAGGGCCGCTGGACCGGCACCATGTGCCTGACCGAACCGCACTGCGGCACCGACCTGGGCCTGCTCAAGACCAAGGCCGAGCCGAATGCCGATGGCAGCTACTCGATCACCGGCACCAAGATCTTCATCACTGCCGGCGAGCACGACCTGACCGGCAACATCGTGCACTTGGTGCTGGCCAAGCTGCCCGACGCCCCTCCGGGTGCCAAGGGCATCTCGCTGTTCGTCACCCCGAAGTTCAAGGTCGACCGCGAAGGCAACGTCGGCGAGCGCAACGCACTGCGCTGCGGCTCGATCGAGCACAAGATGGGCATCAAGGGGTCGGTCACCTGCGTGATGAACTTCGATGGTGCGCAGGGCTACCTGGTCGGCCAGCCGCACAAGGGCCTGCAGGCCATGTTCACCATGATGAACACCGCGCGCTTGGGCGTCGGCCTGCAGGGCATCGGCCTGTCCGAGCGCGCCTACCAGAACGCACTGAAGTACAGCCGTGAGCGCCTGCAGTCGCGCGCCCTGAGCGGCGCCAAGTTCCCGGACAAGCCGGCCGACCCGATCCTGGTCCATCCGGATGTGCGCCGCATGCTGCTGACGGTGAAGTCACTGGTCGAGGGCAGCCGCCTGCTGGCCCTGCACGCCGCCACCCTGATCGACGTCGCCCACCACGCCGACGATGCCGCCGAGCGTGAGCGCGCCGACACCCTGGTGAGCTTCCTGACCCCGATCTCCAAGGCCTGCCAGACCGAATGGGGCATCGAGAACACCTACAATGCCCTGCAGTGCTTCGGTGGCCACGGCTACATCCGCGAACACGGCATGGAGCAGCTGGCCCGCGATGCGCGCATCACCACGCTGTATGAAGGCACCACCGGCATCCAGGCGCTGGACCTGATCGGCCGCAAGACCGCGTCCAGCCAGGGCGCTGGCCTGAAGCTGATGCTGGCCGAGATCGAAGCCTTCGCCAAGGCCAACGAAGGCAACGAAGCGCTGGCCGAGTTCATCGGCCCGCTGCGGGCCAAGGCCGCCGAATGGGGCAAGCTGACCCTGGACGTGCTGCAGCGCGCGGCCGCCAACCCGGACGAACTCGGCGCAGCCAGCTACGACTACCTGTTCTATTCGGGTTACGTGGTGCTGGCTTACTGGTGGGCCCGCAGCGTGGCCGCCGCCGATGCCAGCGCGCACGGCGCCGCTTTCGCTCAGGGCAAGCGCGAGACCGCACGGTTCTACTTCGCCCGCGTGCTGCCGCGCACCCTCGCCCACGCCGCCGCGATCCAGGCCGGCGCCGCCCCGCTGATGGCGATGGACGACGAGCGCTTCGGCGCCTGAGCCGGGCTGCGCCCGGCACCCGCGGTAGTGCCGGCCGCTGGCCGGCCACCGCAACAGCAACATCAACGGCAAGAGCTGGCTTCCTGCGGGGTGGCGAGGTGGGTCCAATTGCGGGGGACGCTGCAAGTACGTCCATGTAAGCTCGGTCGCCGCATCCATGCGGCTCACGCCCCCGCAACCGGACCCACCCCGCCCTCGACAGATTTCTGCTGCTGGTAGGTGTCGCCCTTGGTCGACACGGTAGATCCACGCCATGCGTGGATGAGGGGTCAGAGCCCTTTCCTGCGGAAAGGGATCCGACCCCAGCTTGACAGCCCGCCCCACAATCCACCTGGAGAAAAGCCCCCTTTTGTTAAAGGGGGCGCGCCGACAGGCGCGCGGATTAGGAAGAATGCGCGGGCAACCCAGCGCGCCAACGGCGGGCTGGGTTGCTAAAGGGGGCGCGCCGACAGGTGCGGGGGGATAGGAGGAATGCGTGGACCTGAATGTTGACGATTTGCGTATCGCCGACAGGCGATACACAAATCGTCAACATTCAGGTATAAGCTGTTCTCCCGATGGAGACAGACACTACACGCTTGGGTCTGATCGAAGCCGGAGCTCCGTTTTCTGCTCCGGGCGCCGAAGCATCGCCCAACGCCACGACGCTGCATCGCCCCGGTTCGGTCCGGCTGCTCTCGCTTGATGCCCACGGACGCGTACTGGACTGGATCACCTGGCAGGATGCGGCGTGCCTCTACGCCCGCGAAGCCGTCGCCTGGACACTCGGCGATCCCTGCCTGCACATCCACGGCGGCACCAACCGCTTCAGCGGCCTGCAGAGCGGCATGGACCTGCACCCGATCATCGCCGCCCGCGGCCACGCCCGCTCCCGCGCGATCGACCCCACGCCAAACCTGACCAACCCGGCCCTGTTCGCCCGCGACGCGCACCTGTGCATGTACTGCGGCCAGCAGTTCAACCGCCCCACGCTCACCCGCGACCACGTCATGCCGCTGTCCAAGGGTGGCCTGGACTGCTGGGAAAACGTGGTCACCGCCTGCTTCCACTGCAACTCGCGCAAGAGCGACCGCACCCCGCAGCAGGCCGGAATGCCGTTGCTGGCGGTGCCTTACCGGCCCAGCTGGATCGAGCACCTGATCCTGTCCAACCGCAACATCCTGGCCGACCAGATGGCCTTCCTGAAGGCGCAATTGCCCAAGCGGTCAAAACTGAGCACCTGAATCGCTGAAAATGCAACCCTCACCGTCCTGTCACGGGCGGCGGCGTTCGCTTGCCCCACCCCCGTTTGAGGGCGAAAATGGGCGTTCAGAACAAGTGCGAACATGATGATCGACTCTGCCCGCTATCCCCGCCTCGCGCGCATCCAGACACCGGATGACCTGCGCACGTTCGACGAATCCGAATTGAGGGCGGTCGCCGACGAACTGCGCGCCTACCTCATCGAGTCGGTGGGCAAGAGCGGCGGGCACTTCGCCGCCGGCCTGGGCGTGATCGAACTCACCGTGGCCCTGCACTACCTGTACCAGACTCCGCAGGACCAGCTGGTCTGGGACGTCGGTCACCAGACCTACCCGCACAAGATCCTGACCGGTCGCCGCGACGAGATCCACACCGTCAAGCAGAAGGACGGCGTCGCGCCGTTCCCGAAGCGCGAAGAGAGCGAGTACGACACCTTCGGCGTCGGCCACTCCTCGACCTCGATCTCGGCGGCACTCGGCATGGCCATTGCCCGCCAGTCCGAAGGCGACGACCGCAAGATCGTGGCGGTGATCGGTGACGGTGCGATGACCGCCGGCATGGCCTTCGAAGCGCTGATGCACGCCGGCGGCATGGATCCGGAACCGAACCTGCTGGTGATCCTCAACGACAACAACATGTCGATCTCCGAGGCGGTCGGCGGCCTGACCAAGATGCTCGGCCGTGCCACCGGCAGCCGCACGCTCAATGCGCTGCGCGAAGGCGGCAAGAAGATCCTCGGCGACAAGAAGAACAACCCGGCGCGCTTCGTGAAGCGCTGGGAAGAACACTGGAAGGGCATGTTCGTGCCGTCCACGATGTTCGAGGAAATGGGCTTCCACTACACCGGTCCGATCGACGGCCACGACATGCCGGCCCTGCTGTCCACGCTGAAGACGTTGCGCGCCTCCAAGGGCCCGAAGCTGCTGCACGTGATGACCACCAAGGGCAAGGGCTACGAGCCGGCCGAAGGCGACCAGATCGGTTACCACGCCGTCGGCCCGTTCGATCCGGACAAGGGACTGGTGGCCAAGGCCGGTGCCAAGAAGCCGACCTACACCGATGTGTTCAGCGACTGGCTGTGCGATGCCGCCGCTGCCGAGCCACGCCTGTACGGCATCACCCCGGCGATGCGCGAAGGCTCCGGCCTGGTGCGTTTCAGCAAGGAATACCCGCAACGCTATTTCGACGTGGCAATTGCCGAGCAGCACGCGGTCACCCTCGCCGCCGGCATGGCCACCCAGGGCGGCAAGCCGGTGGTGGCGATCTATTCCACCTTCCTGCAGCGCGCGTACGACCAGCTGGTGCATGACGTGGCCATCCAGGACCTGGACGTGCTGTTCGCGATCGACCGCGCCGGCGTGGTCGGTCCGGACGGCGCCACCCATGCCGGCAACCTCGACCTGAGCTTCCTGCGCTGCGTGCCGAACCTGGTGGTGATGGCTCCGTCCAATGAAGCCGAGTGCCGGCAGATGCTCAGCACTGGCCTGCAGCACCCGGGCCCGGCCGCCGTGCGCTATCCGCGCGGCACCGGCACCGGCGTCGCCGCCGGTACCGACCTGTCGACCCTGCCGATCGGCAAGGGCGAGCTTCGCCTGCAGGGCAGCCGCGTCGCGCTGCTCGCCTTCGGCAGCACCGTGGCCGCCGCTGAGCAGGTCGGCCGCGAACTGGGGCTGAGCGTGGTCAACATGCGCTTCATCAAGCCGCTGGACCGCGAGCTGGTGCTGGCCGTGGCCGCCCAGCACGAGGGCCTGGTCACGATCGAAGACAACGTGGTGGCCGGCGGCGCCGGCTCCGGCGTCGGCGAACTGCTCAACGCCGAAGGCGTACTGCGCCCGATCCTGCACCTGGGCCTGCCAGACAGTTACCAGCACCACGCAAGCCGTGAGGACCTGCTGGCCGAAGCCGGTATCGATGCGGCGGGCATCCGCGCGGCGGTACTCAAGCGCTGGCCGCAGCTGGCTGCCGGGACCCCGCCGCTCAGCGCGGCAGGCTGAGGCCGGTCACCACCAGTAGATCCACGCATGGCGTGGATCTACTGCGGAACAGGGGTCGATCCACGCCATGCGTGGAGACAGATGCAAAGTAGATCCACGCCGTGCGTGGATGGCGGGCTCCGGAACGATGATCTGGCCGGAAACCCCAACCCTCAGCCGTAGCTGACCGCTTCCACGAACGCACCGCTGGCCTCCACCCGCACCGCAGCGCGCTGCCCGGTGTCGACGAAGTGGAGGCGTGCAAGGGTTTCAGCGAAATCGTAGGCCCGGGCACCATCGCGGAACTCGATCGGTTCCGGCCGGTCCGGGTGCAGCACGCGCCATTGGCGTTGCTCGCATTGCAGGCGGATCAACATGCAGCTCACTCCTTGAGGCAGCGTATCGACGGTGGCGGGACGGGCGTGCCGGTTACGGCAGACTTCATCGCGACGGATCAGGGGCACGCAGGGGTGCCCTGATCACAGAAGATACGACGTTCAAAATGTGAGCTGTATCAGATTATTCTGATTTTCGATGGGCGAGCTCAATTCACCTGGAACTGCGCCCGGCAGCCGTCGCTGACCCAGATGCCACGACGGTTCCAGCCCCAGGTCTGGCCCTCGATGCAGGCGCTGCGTGAATCCTGACGCACCAGGCGCACACCACGACGGATGCGGGCATCACAGTACTCCTGGCGGTGGCCGTTGGAATGGCAGGTGATCACCTCACCCCCGCCCCAGCCATTGCCACCGTTGCCCCAGCCGTTGCCATGGCCACCACCCCAGCCACCGCCACGGCGGTACTCGCCAACGAACTCGGCACGGCAGCCCTGGGTGACCCACACACCGTAGCGCGATTGCCCCCAGGTCTCGCCTTCCACGCACGGCGAACCGGACAACTGGCGGATCATCCGGGCACGGCCTTCCAGGCGGCATTCATTGCTGCGGTTCTTGATCGATTCGCAGCGGACGATGCCGCCGCCATCACGACCGCCATAGCGATCGTCGTCATAACCGTAGCCATAGCTCTGCGCCTGCGCGCCGCCCGCGGCCGCCAGCATCGGCAGCAGCGTGCAGGCCAGGGTTCGCCAGGTGAGTGCCTTGCCCATCGGAATCTCCGGATGAATACGATGGCGCAAGCATCCGGGATTCGTGGCGCGGCGCACAGGGGGCGCCCCACGGCGGTTTTTTCCCCATTCAAACAACTCAACCGTGGCTGACTGCGCCTCGGCCGGTGGCGTCACTCCCCGATATGGAGCGCATCCACGGTGCTGCCGAGCGCCTCGACCCGGACCGTGCTGCGCTGGCCGGTGCGACGATGGTGCTCGAGGGCCAGCGCAGCGGCCGCGTCGAAGGCATCGGCACCGCGGGCGTAACGGGTGGCGTCACCCGCCTTCGGATGCAACACGGACCAGTGCCGGGCAGTGCATTGGACAGTAAAGACCATGAGAAGCTCCTGCGGAAAGAAAGAGGCGGTGACAGGCGGCAGGGCCACGTGCCAGTACACCCTCAGGCTATCGATCGCGTCGGAGATGGCCCATCAGATTTGTACGAAAATGCCTCAGGATTCGGTCGGGCGCTTCCCAACCCTCACATCCCTGAGGCTGTTTAGTGAAGGCGTTCCGTGACCCTTGTCACGGAGTTGACGGAGCTTCACACTACCGTCACCAACAGGGGCCCCTTCCACATGCGCACCTTCTTCTCGCAGCAGCGCTGGACGCTGCTGAAGTTCTATTTCGTGGCCAGCTATCTGGTGCTGATTGAAGAGCTGATCCGCGCCGCCATGCACTGAGCGCTTGCTGGAGGGCTATTTGCGACAGACACTGTCGCTTTAGGCACGGAGCCCGCCCGATGAAAGCGCTTCTTCTGATTCCAGCCCTGCTGGTGCTGACCGCGTGCGCCAACCAGCACGACGCCGCCGCACGTGCCGATGCGGCGACCACCTCGTCTGCGATACCGAAGGTGGGCGGCGATCGCGATGCCCACGGATGCATTGGTTCGGCCGGCTACCAGTGGTGCGAGCACAGCCAGCGTTGCGAACGCCCGTGGGAACTGGCACAGGCACAGGGCCTGGCCAATACCGCCGAGGCCATCGATGCCTACTGCGCGAAGCCGGCCAGCCCGGCACGCAAGTGAGGCGCGCACCCCATGGCTGAGCTGAGCCCGCTACCCACCCTGGCCCCGGGTCGCTACCGCCACTTCAAGGGCGGCGAGTACGACGTGCTCGATATCGTCCGCAGCAGCGAGACGCTGGAGCCACTGGTGCTGTATCGCGCGCTCTATGGCGAAGGCGGCCTGTGGGTGCGCCCGTATGCCATGTTCGTCGAACAGGTACCGGGCGAACACGGACCGCAGCCGCGTTTCGCCCGCATCGACGCATGACGGTTCCGCTGCCGGCCCTGGCCGGCAGCGCGGTGACACCACGGGCCTGCGTTACAATCGTACCGTCCAGTCGGTTTCTTCCCGCCATGTCCGCATCCCCCTCCCGTTCCCGCCGCAAGGCGCCCGACAGCGTGCGCCAGTCACTGCTGCAGGCCACCATTGAAGTGATCGGCCGAGATGGCCTCGCCGCGTTGACCGTGCAGGACGTCGCACAGGCCGCCGGTGTCAGCAAGGGTGCGCTGTTCCATCATTTCAGCAGCAAGCAGGCACTGGTGGATGAAGCCATCGGAGCGCTCATCGGCGAATTCGAAGCGCGGGTACGTGCCCTGCTGCAGGAAAACCCCGAAGGGCATGGCCGTTTCAGCCGCGCCTATGTGCAGGCCAATTTCGAGCATCTGCTGCAGCAGGAACAGGACAACGACATCGGCCTGACCCTGGGCAACCTGATGGAACCGGCCCTGCTCGCGCATTGGCGTACCTGGAAGCGTGCGATGCTGGCCGAGTTCGCCGGCGAAGCCAACGATCCCCGACTGTATGCGGCGCGCTGCGCTGCCGATGGCTACTGGGCCACGGCCTATGGGCGACCACTGGACGAGGAAGAACGCGCCAACGCATTGGCGATGGCCGAACAGGCCCTGAAACTATGCGACCCGCAGTAAGCAGGAGCGCTCAATGAATCCCTACCTCTACCTTGCCGCTGCCATCGTGCTGGAAGTAATTGCCACGTCGCTGCTGAAGGCATCCGACGGCATGAGCCGGCTGGCGCCGACACTGGGCGCACTGGTCGGCTATGGACTGTGCTTCTACCTGCTGTCGATGACCATGAAGTCGATCCCGACCGGCATCGCCTACGCGATCTGGTCCGGCGTCGGCATCGTGCTGATCTCGCTGATCGGGCTGGTGGTGTTCAAGCAGCGCCTGGATGCACCGGCGTTGATCGGCATCGGCCTGATCTGTGCTGGCGTACTGGTGATCAATCTGTTCTCGCGCAGCAGCGCACACTGAGTACGCTGCTGCGCGATCAACGCTAGCTGACCTTCTTCGCTACGGTCATGCCGAGCAGGAACAGCACCACGGCGATGATGATGCCGGCCCAGAACAGGAACTTGGCGATGCCGACCGCGGCACCGGCAATGCCGCCGAAGCCGAGCACGCCCGCAATGACGCCGATGATGGCGAAGATGATGGCCCACTTGATCATGTCAAACCTTTCCCCGTGGGGACTGCGTACAGGATGATCAGGCTAGGCCGTAGCCGATGCGGCAGTCGTGAACAGGCCGCGTGCGCGGCGTGAATCAGCGCGGGCGGAAACGCATCAGGGCCACCGCAAAGGCCAGGAACACGCTACCCACCAGCCGCTCGAACCAGCGCCGCGCGAAGGGTTTGGCCAACCATCGGCGCAGGCCATGGCCACCGGCGGCATACATCACGTACCAGAACAGTTCGCAGCCGGCGAAGGTGGCAACCAGCACGCTGTACTGCAGCGCCTGGCCGCGTGATGGGTCGACGAACTGCGGCAGGAACGCCGCCGCGAACAGCAGCAGCTTGGGATTGCTCAGGCCCACCAGAAGACCACCACGGAACACCTTCCACGCGCCCAGCGAGGCCGCAACCGGCGGCGTAGCATCGACCGTCACCGGCGATGCCGGCCGGCAACTGTCACGCCATGCCTTCAGGCCCAGCCAGGCCAGATAGGCCACGCCCAGATAACGCAGCACCTCAAACAGCATCGGCGAGGAATGCAGCAGCGCACTCAGGCCTGCTGCGGAGGCCGCCAGCACCAGCAGCATCGCCAGCAGGCAGCCAGCCATCGCCGGCACGCTACCGCGAAAGCCGAGCCCGACGCTGCGACCGAGGATATGCAGCATGTTCGGCCCCGGCGTACCACACAGAACGAACACCGTGGCGAGAAACCACCACCAGGTATGCAGGGCCATATCGGACATCCACTTCAGAAGATCCCACCAGCATAGAGTGCGCCGGCCTGGCGCGGCACACACAGCGCAGCATGGATGCGGTGGTTACAGAGGCAGGCTCAGGCCGCGAGCGCGTCGCGCCGTACCAGTACCTGATCGATCAAGCCCCATTCGCATGCCTGCTCGGCACTCATGAAACGATCGCGGTCCAGGGTCTGCTCGACCTCCTCGACACTGCGTCCGCAATGCTGCGCATACAGCCGGGTGATGCGCTGCTTGGTGCGCTGCATTTCCTCGGCATGGATGAAGATGTCCGACGCCTGGCCCTGCACCCCGCCCAGCGGCTGATGCACATGCAGGCTGGCATTGGCCAACGCCGCACGGTGACCGGGCTCGCCGGCCATCAGCAGGAACGAACCCATCGACCGCGCGGTGCCCATGCACAGCGTATGCACCGGGGCCGAGATGTATTGCATGGTGTCGTACATCGCCAGGCCGCTGGAGATCACCCCACCCGGCGAGTTGATGTACAGATGGATCGGCTTCTCCGGGTTTTCCGATTCCAGGAACAGCAGCTGCGCGCAGACCAGCGCCGACACAGTGTCATCGACTTCGCCGTTGAGAAAGATGATGCGCTCGCGCAGGAGCCGCGAGTAGATGTCATGGGAGCGCTCACCGCGCTCGCTGCGTTCCACCACCATCGGTATCAGCTGCATTCTGTCCCGCATGTGCCTGCTCCCTGTAGCGTTTGATCCAGGCGCCGCCTCAGGCCGCGCGCATCATGGTGCGATGATCGTCGTTGGCGGCCAACGGCAGCAACGCGCGCAGGTCGGTGAGCCGATGCACGATGGTCAGCACCGTCCCCCCACCGTCATCCGCGCGCAGCTGGAAACACACCAGGCTGTGCAGATGCGGAGGCTGCGCATCGCGCAGGTGGAACCCCAGTTCCCGCCCCTCCTCGCACAGGCAAGGCTGCGGATCGGCAAGATCGGCCGCAGGCAACCAGCGCTCACGCAGCGCCGGATCGAACAGTGCGCGCCAGACCCGTTCCGGTGGCGCTGGCAGCCACTGCTCCATCACCAACGCGGGAGCCGCTTCGTTCAGAACATCGTCCATCAGTCCATCTCCTTCAGCAGATCCTGCAAGGCATCCATCCGCGCGGGCCAGTAGGCCCGGTAGCGCTGCAGCCAGTTGCCGATGTGCGCCAGCCCGCGCGGATCGACCTCGTAGTGGACGAAACGGCCTTGGCGCTGTTCGCTCACCAGCCCGGCATCGCGCAGCACCGCCAGGTGCTGGGACATCGCAGACTGGCTGATCGCCATGCCCTCGCGCAGCGCGCTGGCATGCTGCCCGCCCTCGGCCAGCTTTTCGAAGATGTGGCGGCGGGTGGGGTCGGCCAGCGCTTTGAAGAGGGCGTTCTCGATCATGACCAACACATTAGCAATCACTAATGTGTAGTGCAACTCCCGCATCGGCTGTGCTGCAATGACGGCTCCCCCGGCATGGAGCTGTGCATGAAGACCCTTGGCCTGATCGGCGGCATGAGCTGGGAAAGCTCGGCCCAGTACTACCGTCTCATCAACGAGGCGGTGCGGCAGCGCCTCGGTGGCGCACACTCGGCGCAGCTGCTGCTGTGGTCGGTGGATTTCGCCGGCATCAAGCAGCTGCAGCATGACGGCGACTGGAATGCGCTGGGCGACCATATGGCCGACGCTGCACGGCGCCTGCAGGCCGGTGGCGCCGATCTGCTGTTGATCTGCACCAACACCATGCACAAGCTGGCCGACCGCATCGAGGCGGTCTGCCCACTGCCGCTGCTGCATATCGCCGACCCCACCGCCCAGGCCATCGTGCAGGCAGGCGCACGCAAGGTGGGCCTGCTCGGTACCGCCTTCACCATGGAACAGGACTTCTACCGCGGCCGGCTGCAGGATCGCTTCGGATTGGAGGTGCTGGTTCCCGAAGCCGATGATCGTCGCAGCGTGCACGACATCATCTACCAGGAACTGATCGCCGGTGTGGTCAGCGAGCACTCACGACAGGTCTACGCCGGCGTGATCGCGAGACTGGTGGCGCGCGGTGCCGAAGCCATCATCCTGGGCTGTACCGAGATCATGCTGCTGGTACGACCGGAAGACAGCGCAGTGCCGCTGTTCGATACCACTGCACTGCACGCACGGGCTGCGGTGGACGCGGCGCTGGCGTGAATCGATGCGCGCCGGAGCGCGGAATCAGTCCGCGCCCTGCACTTCCAGCGCGGTGATGAGCCACTCGACCACCGCCTGTGAATCGCACAGGAAAAAGATGGCATCGCCGGAGCGCGCCTCGGTAAGCAGGCGATAGACCGTGATCGCCACCGCCGACTGGTTGGCGATGAACACTTCCGGGCTGCGCGGCCCCTCGCTGTGGCCGGCAACCGCGTGCAGCGCCTTGCGTGCGGCCACGGTGGCAGCCGGGTCCGCGCTACGGGTCAGTTCCGGCCCGCGCAGGCCCCAGGCAATGAACACATGCTTGCCCTTGAACGTAGTGTCCAGGACCCGCACCTCGGCGCCGCCTGCGTCGGCCGAGCGATGAATGACGGTACTGCTGATCAACGCAACCCCCTGTGGTCGTCGTGGTCCGCGCATCCTCCTCCACGCGCCGGCCGCATGCCAGTGACAACAGCCACAGGCTGTGCCGACCGGCGTGGGAGACATGTAAGAGGGTGTAAACCGATGCGATCGGATGTGCAGCGATGATACGGGATGTAAGCCTCTGCATGGGCCCGCGCGTACTACTAAACCGCCACTGAGCCATCTTCGGAACGAAGCGTTCCGGCAGCCCCGGACTGGGCCATTCTTGCCGCCCCATCCCCACCGAGCCTGCACATGTCCCATCGCCTGCTGCTGACGATCACCGGCACCTCCCTTGCCCTGCTGCTGGCCGCCACCACCGTAGCCGCACAGGACTACGACACCGATCACATTCCGGCGCTGCGCTGCGAATCGCAGTTCAACAAGACCGCGCAATGCCCGATCGAGGGCCCCATGCGCCTGGCCAGGCAACTGTCGGTGACCCGGTGCGTGGAGAACCAGAACTGGGGCCAGAGCCGCCGCACGTTGTGGGTGACCGACGGCTGCCGCGCCG
Source organism: Stenotrophomonas genospecies 3 (assembly GCF_054473855.1). Lineage (NCBI taxonomy): Bacteria > Pseudomonadati > Pseudomonadota > Gammaproteobacteria > Lysobacterales > Lysobacteraceae > Stenotrophomonas > Stenotrophomonas genospecies 3. The sequence goes on along the minus strand of NZ_JBTMUR010000003.1, from coordinate 203,146 downwards.
AGTTCGTCGCCGACGGCTATGGGCGAGGACGCTGGCCGGGCCGCGGCAGGGACCGTGACGATGATGGCGAGCGCCTGGTCTGCGAGTCCTACGAAAAGAAGGACAAGGAATGCCGCATCCGTGTGCGCCACGAGGTGCTCCTGATCAAGCAGAAGTCGGTGACGGCCTGCATCGAGGACCAGAACTGGGGCTGGGACCGCCGCGGCGTGTGGGTCAGCGACGGCTGCCGGGCCGAGTTCCGCGTGTATTGACTGCCGAGCACGCGCTGGCTGCGGCGGGTGCGGCTGCGCCTGCGGCAGAGCCGATAGACTGAGCCCTCCTGTCAGGAGCCCGACCATGCCCGCTGCGACTGCGCTGCGCCTCCGCGACGCGACGCCCGCCGATGCCTCCGCGCTGATCGCACTCGACAGCGTGGCGGCAAGCGACCCTCAACGGGCGGAACAGATTGGCGAGTGGTTGGCGCGGGGCAACGTGCATGTTGCCGAGCAGGAGCGCGAGATCGTTGGCTACATGACCCTCCATGAGCACTTCTTCGGCGAAGGCTTCGTCGAAATGCTGATGGTCGCGCGCGAGCGGCGCAGCCAGGGCGTCGGCGCCGCACTGCTGCGGCACGCGATTGCACAGCGTGGACAACGCAAGCTGTTCACCTCGACCAATGCCTCCAACATCGCCATGCAGCGCCTGCTCGTTGCATCGGGCTTCATCGACAGCGGCATCGTGCATGGACTGGATGACGGCGACCCGGAGCTGATCTACCGCTTTGCCGGCTGCTGATCGAGATACGCGGTCACCTTGGTGTCCAGCAGATCCATCAGCACGGGATCCATGCAGCGATAGTCGTCCGGGATATCCAGGCAATGCAGGCGCTTGTGTTCCAGCAGGCGCGCGTATGCGGCCTGCAGTCGATGCTGATGCTTGGCCTCCATCACGAAGATGACATCGGCCCAGCGGATGTCCGCCGGGCCGATGGGGCGTCGTGCATGCGGGCTGGTGCCGGCCGACAGCGCAGTGAAGCCGGGCCGCCGTCGCCACATGGCTTCGGCGGTTGGGCTGCGCAGCTGGTTGCGGCTGCAGACGAACAGCAGGTTGATCATTCCTGTTCCTGCAGTTGGCGGGCGCTGAGCACTGGATAGGTGAAGCCCAGCTGGCGTGCGCGCGCAAGCTTGGCATCGCGCGTGTACAACAGCTTCCAGTTCTTCCCGGGCTTGTAGCTGTAGGCGGTCGTGGCGCGGTCGCCACCACGGTTGCGCGCCTGGCTGCGACGCCAGGCACGGTTTCTTGCAGATTCCATGCTGTGTTCTCGTGAGTACCGGGTTCAGCAGCCGCGGTAGTACGAGTGGCGCGCAGCATACACCGCGCGCACAAAAAAGCCCACGCATTGCTGCGCAGGCTTCTTGATTCATCACAGTGGTCGGGACGGCCGGATTCGAACCGACGACCCTCTGCCCCCCAGGCAGATGCGCTACCAGGCTGCGCTACGCCCCGACTGATGCTGCGATGTGCCCGCCAGTGCGGCGGGCCGTGAAGTATAGCGGATTACGATGGAAATGGGATCAGCGGCGCAACAACTGCAGCACTTCTTCCAGCTCCATGCGCACCTGCTTGATGATCTGGTTGCTCAGCGCCGATTCCTCGCGGGCATCGGGACCGTCCAGACGCAGGCGTGCACCACCGATGGTGTAGCCCTGTTCGTACAGCAGGCTGCGGATCTGCCGCACCATCAGCACGTCGTGGCGCTGGTAGTAGCGGCGGTTGCCTCGGCGCTTGGCCGGCTCAAGGCTGGGAAACTCGGTCTCCCAGTAGCGCAGCACGTGCGGCTTGACGTCGCACAGCTCGCTGACCTCACCGATGGTGAAGTAGCGCTTGGCCGGGATCGGCGGTAGTTCGCGGTTACTGCCCGGATCCAGCATAAGCTTCCACCCTCTCCTTGAGCTTCTGGCCCGGACGGAAGGTGACCACCGTACGGGCGGAAATCGGAATTTCCTCGCCGGTCTTGGGGTTGCGACCCGGGCGCTGGTTCTTGCGCCGCAGATCGAAATTACCGAAGCCCGACAGCTTCACCTGACGTCCCTGTTCCAATGCTTCACGCAGCACATCGAAAAACGCGTCGACGAATTCCTTGGCTTCCCGCTTGTTCAGACCGACTTCGTCGAACAGCTTTTCCGCCATCTCCGCCTTGGTCAATGCCATTGCCTGCTACCCCCGAGTGCTGCCCGCTCAGCCGCGGATCCGGGCGTGATGTTCACGCTCGATGGCAGTGACCGCCTCGGCCACCACCGCATCCACGTCGCGGTCCGTCAGAGTGCGCGACTTGTCCTGCAAAATCAAGCCCATAGCGAGACTCTTGAATCCCGGCTCGACGCCCTGGCCGACGTAGCGGTCGAACAGGTTCAGGTCGCGCAGCAGCGGGCCAGCAGCCTGGCGGACGGTGGCCGCGAGATCGGCCCAGGCCACCTGTTCAGGCACCAGGAATGCCAGGTCGCGACGCACTGCCGGGAAGCGCGACAGTTCGCCGGCACGCGGCAGGCGGCGGGCGGTCAGCGGCTCCAGGTCCAGTTCGAAGGCATAGACGTCGGCTTCGATGTCCATTGCCTTGGCCAGACGCGGGTGGATCTGGCCGATCCAGCCGATCGCCACGCCATCGCGGAACACCTCGGCCGAACGGGCCGGGTGGCCGTAGGGGCGGGCCGACGGGCGGAACTCCAGTACCGCACCACTGGCAGCGGCCAGCGATTCCAGATCGCCCTTCAGGTCATGGAAATCGACCTTGCGGGCCGGCAGGCCCCACTGCAGTGCCTGTGCATCACCACAGACCGCAGCGGCCACGCGCGGGGTTTCCAGCGGCGCCGGCCGGCCGTCGCCGGCCTGCTGGGCGAACACGCGGCCCAACTCGAACAGGCGCACGCGGCCGATCTGGCGGGCGGCGTTGCGGCCCAACGTGGCGACCAGGCCCGGCAGCAGCGACGGGCGCATCACCGCCAGTTCGGCCGACAGCGGGTTGGCCAGCGGCACCAGGTTGTCGCGCAGCTGCCACTGGCTCAGCAGCGCATCGTCAACGAAGGCGAAATTGACGGTTTCCTGCTGGTCACGGGCGATCAGCTGGCGGCGCACGCTCAGCGCGTCCAGCTGGGTCTCGCTCGGCATCGCCACGCGCGAGGCGCCGCCCGGCAGCGTGGTCGGGATCTGCTCGTAACCGTGGATGCGCGCCAGCTCTTCGATCAGGTCTTCTTCGATGGCGATGTCGAAGCGGCGGCTCGGCGCCGTGACCTGCCAGCCGTCGGCGGTGGCAACCACGTCCATGCCCAGCGCGCGCAGGATGCGCTCCACTTCCGCATCGTCGATGGTGATGCCGAGCACGCGGGTGATGCGGGCGCGGCGCAGCACGATGGTTGCCGGCTGCGGCAGATCGGCCTCACGCACGGCCTCGGTGACCGGCGCCGGGGTACCGCCGGCCAGGTCCAGCACCAGGCGGGTGGCGTACTCGATGGCGGTACGCGGCAGTGCCGGGTCGACACCGCGCTCGAAGCGGTGGCCGGCATCGGTGTGCAGGCCCAGCTTGCGGCCACGGCCCATGATCGCGGCCGGCGCGAAGTGCGCAGCTTCCAGGAACACGGCAGTGGTGGCGTCGGTGACACGGGTGTCGAAGCCGCCCATCAGGCCGGCCAGGCCGACCGCACGATCAGCGTCGGCGACCACCAGGAAGCTGTCGTCCAGCGCGGCATCGCGGCCATCCAACAGCTTCAGGCTCTCGCCGGCACGCGAACGACGCACGGCGATGCTGCCCTGCAGGGTGTCGAGGTCGTAGGCATGCATCGGCTGGCCGAGCTCGAGCATCACGTACTGGGTGATGTCGACCAGCAGCGAGACCGGGCGCACGCCACTGCGGCGCAGGCGCTCGGCCATCCACAGCGGGGTCCTGGCGGCGGCGTTGACACCTTCGATCACGCGGCCCAGGTAACGCGGTGCTTCGGCGCCGGCGTCGAGCTGGATGGCCAGCTCACGGCTGCCGATGGCGGGAATCGCCTCGGCGGTGAAATCCAGCACGTCGCTGCGGGTGGCCGCGGCGACGTCGTAGGCGATACCGCGCAGGCTGAAGCAGTCGGCGCGGTTCGGGGTCAGCTTGATCTCGATGCTGGCGTCCGGCAGGCCCAAGTACTCGACCAGAGCCTGGCCGACCGGTGCGTCATCCGGCAGTTCCAGCAGGCCGGAGGCATCGTTGTCCAGGCCCAGCTCCTTGGCCGAGCACAGCATGCCATTGGACTCGACACCGCGCAGCTTGGCCGGCTTGATCTTCAGCTCGCCAATCTGCGCGCCGACCATCGCCAGCGGCGCAACCAGGCCCGGACGTGCGTTCGGTGCGCCGCACACGATCTGCAGCAGCTCGCCCTGCCCGGCATCAACCTTGCACACCTGCAGGCGGTCGGCTTCCGGATGGCGTACGGCGTCGACGATGCGCGCCACGACCACGTGCTCGAGGCCTTCGCCCAGCGCGGTCACGTCTTCCACTTCCAGGCCGATGGCGGTCAGCACCGCACTCAGTTCATCGCGCGAAGCGCGGGTCGGGACGTGGCTGCGCAGCCAGTTTTCGGAGAATTTCATGGTGTCACCCTGGTGGGCCCGGCGCATGCGCCTGGGCCTGCGAATTTAGAAGCAGTCGAGCAAGCTCGACTCTACGGACCGGCGCTTACGCGAACTGCTTGAGGAAGCGCACATCGTTCTCGAAGAACGCGCGCAGATCGTTGACGCCGTAACGCAGCATCGCGAAGCGCTCCACGCCCATGCCGAAGGCGAAGCCGGTGTAGCGCTCCGGATCGATGCCGACGTTTCGCAGCACGTTCGGATGGACCATGCCGCAGCCGAGCACTTCCAGCCAGCGGGTGCTGCCATCGGGCTGCTGCCAGGCGATGTCCACTTCCGCGCCCGGTTCAACGAACGGGAAGTAGCTGGGGCGGAAGCGCATCTCGAAGTCGCGCTCGAAGAAGGCGCGCACGAACTCGGCCAGCGTGCCCTTCAGGTCGGCGAAGGTCGAATGCTCGTCCACCAGCAGGCCTTCCACCTGGTGGAACATCGGCGAATGGGTCTGGTCGCTGTCGCTGCGGTACACCTTGCCGGCGGCGATCATGCGCAGCGGCGGCGCGTGGTCGCCCATGTAGCGCACCTGCACACCGGAGGTATGCGTGCGCAGCAGGCGGCCGTCACCGAAGTAGAAGGTGTCGTGCATGGCGCGCGCCGGGTGGTGCGGCGGGAAGTTCAGCGCCTCGAAGTTGTGCCAGTCATCCTCGATCTCCGGCCCTTCCGACAGCTCGTAGCCCAGCCGGCCGAAGATGCCGGTGATGCGCTCCAGGGTGCGGGTGATCGGATGCAGGCCGGCGCGGTCGCCATTGCGGCCCGGCAGGGTGATGTCGATGGCTTCGGCGGCCAGGCGCGCATCCAGTGCCGCGTCTTCCAGCAGCGCCTTGCGCTCGCCCAGCGCGCGGGTCAGCGCGTCGCGGGCCTGGTTGATCGCTTCACCGGCGGCCTTGCGCTCGTCGGCCGGCAAGGCGCCGAGCTGCTTGAGCTGCGAGGTGATGCTGCCACTCTTGCCAAGCAGGGCCACGCGCAGCTGTTCCAGCACGTCGGGGCTCTGTGCGGCGGCCACATCGGCCAGCGCCTGGGTGGTGAGGGATTGGATGTCGCTCATGGGGGGCCGGAACTCCAGTCGATCTGCCATCGCGATGCGCGAAGGGCCGACCCCTGTCGCCACCGCCGTCCCCGCGCTGCCGTCATGGCCTCGCCGGGACCCAAAAAAGAATGGGGAAGGACTTGCGCCCTTCCCCATGCATTGCCTTGACCTGACACCGTTCCGAGTGAACGGTTACGGCATCGGGAAGGACTTATGCCGCCAGCGCGCCCTTGGCCTTTTCGGCCAGCGCGGTAAAGCCGGCTGCGTCGTGCACGGCGATGTCAGCCAGGACCTTGCGATCCAGGGTGATGCCGGCCTTCAGCAGACCGTTCATGAAGCGGCTGTAGCTCAGGCCGTTGATGCGGGCAGCCGCATTGATACGGGTGATCCACAGCGAACGGAAGTTGCGCTTCTTCTGCTTACGGCCGATGTAGGCGTACTGCTGTGCCTTGATGACCGCCTGCTTGGCGACGCGGAAGACCTTGCGACGGGCGTTGTAATAGCCCTTGGCGAGATCCAGAATCTTCTTGTGGCGGCGACGCGCCTGTACGCCACGCTTAACTCGTGCCATTTTTCAGTTCCTCAGAGGTAAGGGAGCATGCGGTCCAGACGGCCTGCGTCTTCTGCACGGACATGGCCCGTCTGACGCAGATTACGCTTACGCTTGGTCGCTTTCTTCGTGAGGATGTGGCTACGGTTGGCGTGGCCGCACTTGTACTTGCCCGAGGCGGTCTTGCGGAAACGCTTGGCCGCTGCCCGGTTGGTCTTGATCTTGGGCATTGCAATGTCCTTGATGGGATATGACCCTGGTTTCTGACTGATCTGGCGGCGGCCTGGGCCGCTCTTTCCGTCCTGCCATGATCGGCGTACGACCCGTCCTGGGTGGGTCGAGCCGGGCATGATACAGGCAAAACCGCCCTGCCACCAGCCCCTGCAACCCTTTCGCCGGCAATTCACCGGCTTCCTGCAAAAGCAAAGGGACGCCCATGGCGTCCCTCTACCCTGAACCATTCAGCCAGGCGCCCCGGAAGGCGGCCCGTCAGGCCTCAGGTCTTCTTCTTCGGCGCGATCATCATGACCATCTGACGCCCTTCCAGGCGCGGACGGGATTCAATGACGATGTCCTCGCCCAGATCGGTCTCGATCCGGTTGGCCATTTCGCGGCCCAGTTCCTGGTGGCTCATTTCACGGCCACGGAAACGGATGTTGACCTTGATCTTGTCACCATCTTCGAGGAACCCGCGCATCTTGCGCAGCTTGATCTGGTAGTCGCCCTCGTCCGTGACCGGACGGAACTTCACTTCCTTGATCTCGACCTGCTTGGTCTTCTTCTTGGCCTCGCTGGCCTTCTTCTGCGCTTCGAACTTGAACTTGCCGAAGTCCATGATCTTGCAGACCGGCGGATCGGCCTGCGGCTGGATTTCGACCAGGTCCAGGCCTTCATCTTCGGCCATGGACAGCGCTTCGTCGCGCGACAACACGCCGATCATTTCTCCGTCACTGCCGATCACGCGGACGCGCGGCACACGGATTTCCTGATTCTTGCGGTTCTGTTTGTTGTCAGGGGTGCTGATATTACGTTCTCCCAAGGGTATCGAACCGGTCCGGGTGCCTGTGCCCCCGGACCGGACCTTTGCTTACGCGCCCTCGGCCTGGAGCCGCTCGATGAAGGCCTGCAGGCTCATGCTGCCCAGGTCTTCGCCAGAACGCGTACGCACCGCCACAGCCCCATTTTCCTTCTCGCGGTCACCAATGACCAGCAGGTAGGGCACGCGCTGCAACGTATGCTCGCGGATTTTATAGCCGATCTTCTCGTTACGCAAATCCGAGCTGACGCGGAAGCCTTGCTCCGCAAGGGTTTTGGTCACGCCCGAGACGTACTCGGCCTGGGCGTCGGTGATGTTGGCCACCACCACCTGGGTCGGCGCCAGCCAGGTCGGGAACTGGCCGGCATGGTGCTCGATCAGGATGCCCAGGAAGCGCTCCATCGAGCCCACGATGGCGCGATGCAGCATGACCGGGTGCTTCTTCTGGCTGTTCTCGTCCACGTACTCGGCGCCCAGACGGCCCGGCATCATGAAGTCGACCTGCATCGTGCCCAGCTGCCAGGTACGGCCGATCGCGTCCTTCAGGTGGTACTCGATCTTCGGGCCGTAGAAGGCGCCCTCGCCCGGCAGCTCCTGCCACTCCACCCCATTGCTGGACAGTGCCGAGCGCAGCGCGCCCTCGGCCTTGTCCCAGGTGGCGTCATCGCCCAGGCGCGATTCCGGACGCAGCGCGATCTTGACCTGGATCTCATCGAAGCCGAAGTGCTGGTAGACCGCCAGCGCCTGCTGGTGGAACGCGGTCACTTCCGCCTCGACCTGGTTTTCGGTGCAGAACACGTGGCCGTCGTCCTGGGTGAAACCACGCACGCGCAGGATGCCGTGCAGCGCGCCGGACGGCTCGTTGCGGTGGCAGGCACCGAACTCACCATAGCGGATCGGCAGGTCGCGGTAGCTGTGCAGGCCCTGGTTGAACACCTGCACGTGGCCCGGGCAGTTCATCGGCTTGAGCGCGTAGGTGCGCTTCTCCGATTCGGTGAAGAACATCGCGTCCTGGTAGTTGTCCCAGTGGCCGGATTTCTGCCACAGGCTCACGTCCAGGATCTGCGGGCAGCGCACTTCGCCGTAGCCGGTCTTGCGGTACACCTTGCGCATGTACTGCTCGACCACCTGCCACAGTGCCCAGCCCTTCGGGTGCCAGAACACCAGGCCCGGCGCTTCTTCCTGCAGGTGGAACAGGTCCTGCTGCTTGCCGATGCGGCGGTGGTCGCGCATCTCGGCTTCTTCGATGCGCTTGATGTACGCCTCGAGCTGCTTCTTGTCGGCCCAGGCGGTGCCGTAGATGCGCTGCAGCTGCTCGTTCTGCGCGTCACCGCGCCAGTAGGCACCGGAGATGCGGGTCAGCCTGAAGGCCTTCAGGAAGCGCGTGTTCGGCACGTGCGGGCCGCGGCACATGTCCACGTATTCCTGGTGGTAATACATGCCCATCGCCTGGATGTCGTCGGACATGTCCTCGATCAGGCGCAGCTTGTAGTCCTCGCCACGGGCCTTGAAGATCTCGATCACTTCGGCGCGCGGCGTCACCTTCTTGATGACGTCGTAGTCCTGGGCGATCAGTTCACCCATGCGCTTCTCGATCGCGGCCATGTCGTCCGGGGTGAACGGGCGCTCGGAGTAGATGTCGTAATAGAAGCCCTCGGCGATCACTGGGCCGATCACCATCTTCACGTCCGGGTACAGCTGCTTGACGGCGTGGCCGACCAGGTGGGCGCAGGAGTGGCGGATGATCTCCACGCCCTCCTCGTCCTTGGCGGTGATGATGCGCAGGCTGGCATCGTGGTCGATGACGTCGCTGGCATCGACCAGCACGCCATCCACGGCACCGGCGATGGTGGCCTTGGCCAGGCCGGCGCCGATCGACTGGGCGACCTCCATGACGCTGACGGGGTTTTCGAATTCGCGGCGGCTGCCGTCGGGAAGAGTAATGTTGATCATCGCAGTGGCTTCGTGCGGGGCCCGCGGGGCGGGCTGGAAAGCGTTCCCGGGGCGGCGCCCGGGCAATAAAAAAGCGCCGCGAGGGCGCCTGGAACACAGGGCCTTCGGGGGCAGGTCAACAGTGGGCGGTGGTAGTGCTCATGTCGCACGCTCGGCCGGCGCTGGGCGCGGGCCACCTTGTTCCAGTCAGGGTTCTGCGATGATCTTAAACCAGCGCAGGGGAAAGCCCAAGGGCTACCGTACGGTCGGCTGAATGTGCCTCGCTGGCGGCGTGAAATTGCAATGATTACCATGTCGGCGCAGGCCGCCCTGTGCCAGCCTGCCCGCTTTCCCCCAGGACCCCGTGATGCGCCACCCGCTCCGACCGGCTCCCGCCGGCCCCGCCCGTGCCCCGCGTTCGCCGGCCCGCTGCCACGCTGGCCGCCCGCGATGATCACCGTCGGCCTTTCCACGCTCGGCTTCTGCAGCCTGGGCATGCTGGCGGCGATGTTCTCGGCGCTGGCGTTCTATGCCGCCTCGCCGCACTGCCGCTGGCCGCGCCTGCGCCGTGCCGGCCGCCTTGGCCGCCAGATCGGCCTGGTCGCCGCTGCCGCCGCGCTGTGGCTGTGGATGGCCGAGCTTGGTTTTGCCGCCGGCCTGGTGGCGATGCTGTGCACCTGGATGCTGGCCGCCATGCTGCTGCCGGCGCTGGCGGCCTGGCACCGCCCCGGTACGGAGTCGCCGTGATGTGGCCGCGCGCCTTCGCCGGCATCGTGGCCGGCTTCCTCCTGGCCGCCGCCGTCACCGGCCTGCTGGCGTGGCTGCCGCCCGGCCCGTGGCAACGGGCGCTGGTGCCGACCCTCATCGCCTTCATCCCGCTGTGGATGCTGGCCGCCCTGTGGGCGTTCAGTTTCCGCAGCGCGCTGCGCGCCTGGCTGGTGCTGGCCGGCAGCGCCGCCGCCGGCTTTGCCGTGCTCGGGCTGCTGCGCCTGACCGGCGCGGTGCAATGAGACCTTTCCCATGAAGTTCAGTTCGCAGACGCTGCGCACGTTCACCACCCTGCACACCTGGGTCGGCCTGGTTGCCGGCTTCGGCCTGTTCGTGGCCTTCTACGCGGGTGCGCTGACCCTGTTCCACCACGACCTGCCGCTGTGGCAGACGCCCGGTGCAGCCACCGCACTCCCCGCCGGCCTGGACGACGCGCAGTACCTGCTGGAAGACGTGCTTGCCGCGCATCCGGAAGCGCGCCGCCACATCGGCATGACCTTCCCCGGCACCGAACACCCGCAGCCACTGGCCTACTGGCAGGCCGATGACGGCAGCTGGCGCTACGCCTGGCCGGGCCAGATCGCCGGCAGCCCGACGCCGCCACAGACCGGGCTGGCCGAACTGGTCAACGAGCTGCATTACAGCCTCGGACTGCCGGTGGCCGGCATCTACGTGATGGGCATCGTCAGCCTGCTGTATGGCATGGCCCTGCTCAGCGGCCTGGTGATCCACCTGCCGAAGCTGTTCGGTGATCTGTTCGCGCTGCGTCCGGGCCGCAACCTGAAGCAGCTGTGGCAGGACGCGCACAACGTGATCGGCGTGCTCAGCCTGCCCTTCCATCTGATGTTCGCGGTGACCGGCGCCCTGCTCTGCCTGGTGTTCGTGCAGATGGCCCTGCTCAACCCGTTGATCTACGACGGCAAGGCCCTGCAGGCGGTGCCGACCGCAATGGACACCGCGCCCGTGCGCGACGCCAGCGGCATCCCGGCACCGCCTGGCAGCCTGCGCCTGCTGCATGCACGCGCGCTTGAAGTGGCCCGCGCACAGGGCGTGGCCAATTTCGAACCGGCCTACCTGAAGCTGGCCAACGCCGGCGATGCCAACGCCACCATCGAGATCACCGGCGAATCCACCGGCACGCTCGGCCCGCTCGGCGCGGTGGCACTGGACGTGGCCACCGGCAACGTCCTGGCCTCGCAGCTGCCCGGCCAGCGCGACGCCAACCACGCCACGCTCAGCGCGGCCTATGCCCTGCACTTCGGCGAGTTCGGCAACGGTGTGGTGGTCTGGCTGTACTTCCTGCTCGGCCTTGGCGGTGCCTTCCTGTTCTACTCCGGCAACCTGTTGTGGATCGAATCGCGGCGCAAGCGTCGCCAGCCACAGCAACCGCGTGCCGGGGTGAACATGGCACGGGCCACGGTCGGCGTCTGCATCGGGCTGTGCGTTGCGATTTCGGTGGCGTTCGTCACCGCACTGGTGCTGGAGCGGCTGGCACCGTCCGCGGTCGATCACGGCATCCGCTGGGCCTGCTTCGGCAGCTGGGCGGCCTGTGCGCTGTGGGCCGCGCTGCGACGCCCGGCGCAGGCGGCACGCGAACTGCTGTGGGCGGCGGCGATCAGTACCGCACTGGTGCCGATCCTGCATGGCGCGCTCAATGGTGACTGGCTGTGGCGTGCTGCCGCGCGTGGCCACTGGCCGCTGTTCTGGGTCGATGCCATTGCGCTGGCCATGGCCTTCGGCTTCGCCCGCCTGGCAGTGGCCAGCCAACGCCGCGCCCGCAACGGCGATCCCAACAGCGTCTGGGCAAACTGAGCCTTCGCCGGGCATGGCCCGGCGCTACCGACCGTTACGCGCAACGCCCCCTGTAGCGTCGAGCTTGCTCGACAGCTGTTGATTTCGCGCCAAGCACCGTCGAGCAAGCTCGACGCTACCCAAGCAGGATCATGCCTCGCCGGGGTAACGACTCACTTCGATCAGGTTGCCATCCGGGTCGCGGAAGTACACCGATTCGATCGGCCCCAGCGCGCCAGTACGTGCCACCGGCCCCTCCTCCACTGCAACGGACTGCGCCTGCAGGTGGGCCAGCACATCGGTCGTCGCCGTGCGCGTGACCAGGCACAGATCGGCGCTGCCCGGCATGGGCCGCAGCGCATGCGGTTGCAGCGGGGCGCTGGCCGGATGCAGGTTGATCTTCTGCTGGCCGAACTGCAGTGCGGTACGGCCCGCGCCGAAGTGCACGACCTGCATGCCGAGCACGCGCTGGTAGAAATCACAGCTGCGGTCGATGTCGGCGACGGTGAGGACCAGATGGTCCAGGCGTTCGAGATGGATCATGCCCGCAGCGTAACGCTGCGGACATGGACATGCTGTGCGGGATCGGGCCGATGGCGTTGCGGCGTTGCGCCGGACATCGCCTGATGCAGCTCAATCGCCGATGCGTGCCTTCTGCCAGGGGCCCAGCATGGCGTTGAGCAGGCTGGCCTGTTCGTCGTCGCCGGTCAGCTCCCACATGAAGACGCCGGCCAGGCCCTGCTCGCGGGCGAACTGCGCACGCAGGCCGATCGAGCGCGGGTCTTCATAGCTGATGAAAACCTTCTGCTCGGCGTTGTACAGCCACGGGCTCTGCGCCTGTGGTTGCCAGTGCTTCGTCCAGCCCGGCTGGTCGAGATAGCGCGCCTTGATCACGCGCCAGTCGCCGGCATCGGCCGGTGCACTGTAGGACTGGTACAGCCCATCCGGCGCATCGCCGGTGACCTTGAAGCCGCGCCCGTAGAACGGCACACCCAGCACCAGCTTGTGGGCTGGCACCCCGCGCTCGCGGTAGTACTGCACCGCGCCGGCAACGTTGTTCCAGCGCCGCAGTTCCGGCGCCAGCGGATCGGTCGGCACTTCATGCAGGGGCGCATTGAACGTCGACACCGCCGAGAAGCCGGTGCCCATGTCGTAGCTCATCAGGTTGATGAAATCGAACACCTTGGCCAGCGCCGGCAGGTCATAGCTTGCGGCTGGATCATAGGGGCCATCGGTCTGCAGGCGACCGGCGGCCAGTGCGGCGGTCAACAGCATCGGCTGCCCCGCCTTGCGGCCATGCGCATCAAGGGCCACGCGGAACGCCTGCGCGAGCCGGGTCAGATTGGCGCGGTCCTGCGGGCGGTGTGCCAGCTCCTTCGGTCCGCCACTGACCGGGAACTCCCAATCGATGTCCACGCCATCGAAACTGCCAGCATGACGATCGAAGAACAGCGCCATGCATGAGTCGACCAGGCGCTTGCGGCTGGCCTCGGTCAGCGCTGCATCGGAGAATCCACCTGCGCCCCAGCCACCGATCGAAATCAACGTGCGCAGATGCGGGTGCGCCTTCTTCAGCTCGGCCAGCGCCGCGAAGTTCTTCGGCGCTTCCGCGCCGATCGTGCAGCGCCCGTCCTGGATGGTGGAGAACGCGTAGAACAGATGGGTGAGGCGCTCGGCCGGAATGCTCGACACCGGGTAGCGCTCGGCCGAACCACCGGGGTAGTAGGCACCGAAGATCGGCGGCTGCGCGGATGCCGCATGCACGGCAATGGGCAAGGCACCGGCAATCAGCACGGCAAGGGCAGCCACGGTCTGGCGGAACATGGGATCTCCCGGTTCGAAGGCGCAGCCACGTTAGCAAACGGAAGGGGTTGTGGGACGGTTGTCGTGGCATGTCGTCCAGTGGACAAGTGCATCCCGCCGGATGACGACAACGCGCCAGTCATGCAACGACCCTCATGCACTGCAGCAGGACACACGCCGACGCCGCCTTCGCGGGCTCGCGCATCGGCTAAGGTAGCCGCGGACCTTCAACCGCGCATGGACATGAGCACCGACCACGACAACCTCGACGACGGCGACCTGCTGGACGACGAAACCCTCGACGAATGCCAGGCCCTGGAGGCACGCGCCTACGCCGCCTTCCGAGAGGGCGACCTGCAGCAGGCGGTGGCGCTGTTCGGTGAGCTGATCGCACTCGCCCCCGAAGTGCCGTACCTGCATTACATGCGCGGATTGGCGCACAAGTACCTGCGCGACTGGGCTGCCTCACTGCAGGACAACCTGCAATCGGAGCAGCTGCGCGGGGAATTCGATGTCGCCACCGCCTGGAATGCCGGCATCGCGGCCACCGGCATGGGCAACTGGGCCGAAGCACGGCGCCAGTGGGCCCGCTGTGGCATCACCCTGCCCGAAGGCGAGGGCCCGATCGAGGGCCACTTCGGCGTGGCCTGCGTGCGCTTGGCACCGTGGTCGGATGCCGAAGTGGTGTATATGAGCCGCATTGATCCGGTGCGTGCACGCATCCACAACGTACCGCTGCCCGAAAGCGGCTTTCGCTTCGGCGACATCGTGCTGCACGACGGCGCCTCGACCGGCCGCCGTAAGTACAGCGAACACGAGGTGCCGGTGTTCAATGCAATGCAGCGCCTGCAGGCATCGGACATGGCGACCTTCACCGTGTTCGTGCAGTGCGATTCGGCCGATGACATCGCTGCGCTGGAGGCAATCACCCTGCCCGGCATCGGCATGGTCGAGGACTGGACGGCTACCGTGCGCCGGCTGTGCCGCCGCTGCAGCTACGGCACGCCGCACCAGCATGGTGATGAGGCGCCAGATGAAGACCAATGGAGACGCGAACGTGACCTCGGCGTGGCCGCACAGGGCCGGGCTGCGGTGGAAAAGCTCATGGCGGTGTGGGTCGCTGCAGCCCCCGGCCGGGTGCTGGAGGCCATCGAACAGCGCGAGCACCCGATGAGCGACCCGGAGCCAGGCCAGGTCTGGTGGCTGGGTGAGGACGAAGAAGACGCGTAAGTGCAAGGACCAACGGTCCTCATCCACAGGATTCCAGGCAAAGAAAAAGCGGGCCGAAGCCCGCTTTTTCAATTCAGCGATTCCAGAAGCGTGTCAACCAAGGTTGACACCTACCGTAATCGACCGGAGGTCGATTACTCGGCGCTGACGGCGTCGCCTTCTTCCACGGCCTTCATCGACAGGCGGATACGGCCCTGCTTGTCGACTTCCAGCACCTTGACCTTGACCACATCGCCTTCCTTCAGCACGTCGCCGACCTTCTCGACGCGATCGCTGGAGATCTGCGACACGTGGACCAGACCGTCCTTGCCCGGCAGGATGGTGACGAACGCACCGAAGTCCATGATCTTGGCGACCTTGCCTTCGTAGATGCGGCCCGGCTCGACGTCCGAGGTGATCTGCTCGATGCGGGCCTTGGCGGCCTGGGCAGCGATGGCATTGACCGAAGCGATGACGATGGTGCCGTCGTCCTGGATGTCGATCTGGGTGCCGGTTTCCTTGGTGATGGCCTGGATGGTCGAACCACCCTTGCCGATCACTTCGCGGATCTTGTCCGGGTGGATCTTGATGGTCAGCAGGCGCGGCGCGTAGTCCGACAGCTCTTCACGCGGAGCGGTCAGGCCGTGGGCCATTTCGCCCAGGATGTGCAGACGGCCAGCCTTGGCCTGCTGCAGGGCCTGCTTCATGATCTCTTCGGTGATGCCTTCGATCTTGATGTCCATCTGCAGGGCGGAGATGCCCTCAGCGGTACCGGCCACCTTGAAGTCCATGTCGCCCAGATGATCTTCGTCACCCAGGATGTCGGACAGGACGACGAAGCGCTCGCCTTCCTTGACCAGACCCATGGCGATACCGGCAACCGGCGCCTTCACCGGCACGCCGGCGTCCATCAGGGCCAGCGACGAACCGCAGACCGAGGCCATCGACGAGGAACCGTTCGACTCGGTGATTTCCGAGACGACGCGGATGGTGTACGGGAAGGCTTCCAGCGACGGCATGACAGCCAGCACGCCGCGCTTGGCCAGGCGACCGTGGCCGATTTCGCGGCGCTTCGGGCCCATCATGCGGCCGCACTCACCCACCGAGAACGGAGGGAAGTTGTAGTGGAACAGGAAGTTTTCCTTGTACTCACCGGCAACGGCATCGATGACCTGGCCGTCACGGGCGGTGCCCAGGGTGATGGTCACGATGGCCTG
Organism: Stenotrophomonas genospecies 3; assembly: GCF_054473855.1. Classification (NCBI taxonomy): domain Bacteria; kingdom Pseudomonadati; phylum Pseudomonadota; class Gammaproteobacteria; order Lysobacterales; family Lysobacteraceae; genus Stenotrophomonas; species Stenotrophomonas genospecies 3. The sequence goes on along the minus strand of NZ_JBTMUR010000003.1, from coordinate 187,178 downwards.
GGTTTCGCCGCGGGTGAACAGCGAGGAACCGTGGGTACGCGGCAGCACGCCGGTCTTCACGGCGATCGGGCGGACGGTGTCCAGCGCACGGCCGTCGATACGGACCTTGGTGTCCAGCACCGAGTCACGCATGGTGCGGTATTCCAGCTCGCCGAATTCCTTCGACAGCTCAGCCGGGTTCCAGCCTTCAGCGGCCACGCGGCCAGCCAGGGTTTCGACCACGTCCTTCTTGATCGCCGAGATGGCGTCACGGCGCTGCAGCTTGTCACGCACCTGGAAGGCTTCGCCCAGGCGCGGGCCGATGGCTTCCTTCAGGGCGGAGATCAGCGCGTCGTTCTTGGCCGGGGCTTCCCAGGTCGACGGCTTGGTGCCGGCTTCGACGGTCAGCTCGTTGATCGCGTTGATGACCTTCTGCATTTCGCGGTGACCGAAGGTCACGGCGCCCAGCATCACTTCTTCGGACAGCAGCGCGGCTTCGGATTCGACCATCAGCACGGCGTTGGAGGTACCGGCGACAACCAGTTCCAGCTGCGAGTCAGCCAGTTCGCTGACGGTCGGGTTCAGGATGTACTCGCCGTTCTTGTAACCGACCTTGGCAGCGCCGATCGGACCCATGAACGGGGTGCCGGCCAGGGCCAGGGCAGCGGAGGCACCGATCAGGGCCGGGATGTCGCCGTCCACGTCCGGGTTCAACGACATGACCGTGGCGATGATCTGCACTTCGTTCTTGTAGTCTTCCGGGAACAGCGGACGGATCGGACGGTCGATCAGACGCGAGATCAGGGTTTCCTTCTCGGTCGCACGGCCTTCACGCTTGAAGAAACCACCCGGGATACGGCCGCCGGCGTAGAACTTTTCCTGATAATCGACGGTCAGCGGGAAGAAGTCCTGGCCTTCGCGCGCGCTCTTGGCGGCGACGGCGGTGACCAGCAGTACGGTGTCGTCCATCTTGACGATGACGGCGCCGCTGGCCTGACGGGCGACTTCGCCGGTCTCAAGCGTGACGGTGTGCTTGCCGTACTGGAAGGTTTTGGTGATTTTTGCCACGGAGGGTGTCCTTGGGGATGCTGTCTGCGAATTTGGACCGTCGGCGACCCTTGCCGCCAGCGGGTGGCCGGATCGTTCCGGCCTGAATCGGGGATTGCGGTACTACAAAACAAAACCGCGGCGCATCGCTGCGCCGCGGGGGATTCGTTGCTTAGCGACGCAGGCCAAGCTTCTCGATCAGGGCCTTGTAGCGCTCGACGTCCTTCTTCTTCAGGTAGTCGAGCAGGCTGCGACGGCGGTTGACCATCTGCAGCAGGCCGCGGCGGCTGTGGTGGTCCTTCTTGTGGGTCTTGAAGTGGCCGGTCAGCAGTTCGATGCGGGCGGTCAGCAGCGCAACCTGGACTTCCGGGGAGCCGGTATCAGCCGAGCTGCGCTTGTTGTCTTCAATGACCTTCTGGGTGTCGATCGACATTTCTTTTTCTCTGTGATGCGTGGCCGGCAGGAACGCGCTTCGCGCACCGCCAGGCTCGCCGTGGACTACGAGGATGAAACCTGCGCCAGGCAGGCTGCCGGAAAACGGCCGCGAAATTGTAACGGTCGGGGGCTTCCGGGACAAGGACCGGGGCTGAACCGCCCGGGCCCGGTCAGAGGTTGAAACGACGCTGCGGGGCCAGCAGGCCGCTCTCGTCGACCTGGCCCAGGCCCTGGACAGCGTCGTCCGGACCAAACACCGCCACCAGGCCACGCGGCCAGGACAGATCGCGCTGGCGCTGGCCGACGCAGAAGCGGTGGGCCTGGTCGGCATCCAGGTCGACCCGCGGGTACTCGGCCAGGCCGGCCGCCAGCGGCAGCAGCAGCGCGTCCATGCCCGCCTCGTCACCCGCCTCGACCATCGCCCGCAGCTGGTCCAGGGTGACCATCACCGGCTCACGGAACGGCTCGACCCAGAGCCGACGCAGTGCGCTGATGTGGGCACCACAGCCCAGCGCCTCGCCCAGGTCGCGGGCCAGGCTGCGGATGTAGGTGCCGGAGCCGCAGGTCACGCGCAGCCGCAACCGTTCCGGCTGCTGCTCCAGCACCTCGATGGCATGTACCTGCACCTCGCGTTCGGGCGCTTCGATGACATCGCCGCGGCGGGCCTTCACATACAGCGGCTCACCGCCCTGCTTCAGCGCCGAATAGATCGGGGCACGCTGGCGGATGTTGCCGGTCAGCGCCGCCAGTGCGGCCTGCAGCGCTTCGGCACTGATGGCCGGCACCGGGCGCTGCAGCAGCACCTGGCCTTCGGCATCGTCGGTATCGGTGGTCTGGCCCAGCACGATCTCGGCGTCGTAGGCCTTGGCCGAGCCGAGCAGCAGGCCGGCGATCTTGGTTGCCTCGCCGAAGCACAGCGGCAGCAGGCCGGTGGCCAGCGGGTCAAGGCTGCCGGTGTGCCCCCCTTTCTCTGCGCGGAACAGGCGGCGGGCTACCTGCAGAGCGGCGTTGGAACTCATGCCGGTCGACTTGTCGAGCAGCAGGATGCCATCCAGGCGGCGGAACTGAATTCGGGTCATGGCAGAATTTTGTAGGGTCGAGCCATGCTCGACTGCCGCAGCGCGGTCTGCATCAGACATCGCGCAGCCGGAATGCAACAACGCCGGGCATGCCCGGCGCCACGCGGTTATTCTTCGTCGCTCTCGCGACGCTTCTCCGCGGCCAGCGTATCGGGCAGGTCGCGCAGGATGTTGTCGATGTGCTCACCACGGTCGACCGAGTCGTCGTAGTGGAAATGCAGCTCCGGCACGTGGCGCAGCTTCATCGCGCGTGCCAGGTCCATGCGCAGGCGGTAGCCCAGCTCCTTCAGGCCGGCCACGGCTTCGGCCGAACGTTCCGGCATCAGCGCGGTGACGAACACCTTGGCATGGGCCATGTCGCGGGTGATTTCCACGTCGGACACGCTCACCGAGGGCAACCCATGCTCGCGCACGGCGTTGTGCACCAGGGTGCCGAGTTCACGGCGCAGCTGGGCGGAGACACGGTCGGTTCGATGGAAAGTCTTGGGCACGAGGAGCTCTTGGTTCAGTTGTCGCCCGACCAACGGTCGGGCACTACTCTTGATTCAATGGTCGCCCGACCAACGGTCGGGCGCTACAGGTCCATGGTGGGGCCCGACCGTTGGTCGGGCCACCTTGCAGCATTACAGGGTGCGCGGCACTTCGATACGCTCGAAGCACTCGATCTGGTCACCCGGCTTGACGTCGTTGTAGGCCTTCACCGCGATACCGCATTCGGTACCGTTGCGGACTTCCTCGACGTTCTCCTTGAAGCGACGCAGCGATTCCAGCTCGCCCTCGAAGATCACCACGCTGTCGCGCAGCACGCGGATCGGCTTGTTGCGCTTGACCACGCCCTCGATGACCATCGAGCCGGCCACGGCGCCCAGCTTGGAGCTGCGGAAGACGTCGCGGACCTCGGCGATACCGATGATCTCTTCGCGGATCTCCACGCCCAGCAGACCGGAAGCCACCTGCTTCACCTGGTCGATCACGTCATAGATGATCGAGAAGTAACGCAGATCGACGCCGTTGGATTCGATGATGCGACGGGCCGAAGCATCCGCACGCACGTTGAAGCCGATGACGGTGGCCTTCGAAGCGGCCGCCGAGTTGGCGTCCGATTCGGTGATGCCGCCCACGCCGGAGTGGATCACGTTGATGCGGATGTCTTCGTTGGACAGCGCGACCAGTGCCTGGCTCAGCGCCTGCACCGAACCCTGCACGTCGGCCTTGATGACCAGGTTGAGGACCTGCTGGCCCTCGCCCTTGCCCAGGGTCGCCATGATGTCTTCCATGCGGCTGCCGGCGGTGGCGACCAGGCGCGATTCACGGCGCTTGGTCTCACGCTGCTGGGCAACGTCCTTGGCCAGGCGCTCGTCCTCGACGACCACGAAGTCATCACCCGCTTCCGGCACGCCGGACAGGCCCAGGACCTGCACCGGGATGGACGGGCCGGCGAACTCCGGCTGCTTGCCGGTTTCGTCGAACAGCGCACGCACGCGGCCGTACTGGATGCCGCACACCAGGTAGTCGCCCTTCTTCAGGCGGCCCTGCTGCACCAGCACCGTGGCGACCGGGCCACGGCCCTTGTCCAGCGACGATTCGATCACCACGCCCGAGGCGCGGCCTTCGTCGACGGCCTTCAGTTCCAGCAGTTCGGCCTGGATCGAGATGGCGTCCAGCAGGTCGTCGATGCCCAGGCCGGTCTTGGCCGAGATCTCCACCATCTGGGTATCACCACCGAAGTCTTCGGCCACGACCTGCTCGGACAGCAGTTCGTTCTTGACCCGCATCGGGTCGGCGTCGGACTTGTCGATCTTGTTGATCGCCACGATCAGCGGCACACCCGCCGAACGGGCGTGCTGGATCGCTTCCTTGGTCTGCGGCATGACGCCGTCATCGGCGGCCACGACCAGCACCACGATATCGGTCAGCTTGGCGCCGCGCGCACGCATCGAGGTGAATGCCGCGTGGCCCGGGGTATCCAGGAAGCTGATCACGCCCTTCGGCGTATCCACGTGGTAGGCACCGATGTGCTGGGTGATGCCGCCGGCTTCGCCGGTGGCGACCTTGGTGCGGCGGATGTAATCCAGCAGCGAGGTCTTGCCGTGATCGACGTGGCCCATGATGGTGACCACCGGCGGACGCTGGGTGGCTTCGCCCTGGTTTTCACCGGTCGAGGCCAGCAGTGCGTCTTCGGCGTCGTTGTCGTTGGCACGGATCGCCTTGTGGCCGAGTTCTTCGGTCACCAGCGCGGCGGTGTCATGGTCGATGGACTGGGTGATGGTGGCCATCACGCCCATCTTGAACAGCGCCTTGACCACCTCGCCGCCCTTCAGCGCGAGCTTCTGCGCCAGGTCGGCCACGGTGATCGTGTCGCCGATCGCCACTTCACGCACCACCGGCGCGGTCGGACGCTCGAAGGCGTGCGGACCTGCATTGTTGCCACCGCGCGACATGTCGCGACGGCCACCGGCCTGGTTACGCCCGCCCGGACGACCACGGGTGTTGCTGTTGTTGCTGTTGCCACGGCGCGCGCGGTCGGCAGCCGACAGGTGCATCTGGCCGGCGAAACGGTCGCCCGGGCCACGCTCGTTGCGCGGCGCGCTGCGGTTGTTGCGGTCGTCGTTGCGCGGCGGCGGCGGAGCGCTGCGCGGCGCAGCCGGAGCGGCGGCCGGAGCACGCGGCGGGCGCGGCGCGGTTTCATCGATCGGAGCGCGCTTGGGCTTGCTGGCAGCCAGCGCCTCGGCAGCCTTGGCGGCGGCCGCAGCTTCCTCGGCGGCCTTCTTCTCGGCCTCTGCGCGTTCCTTGGCCGCAACCTCTTCCTCACGGGCACGGACGATGGCTTCGTCGCGCAGACGATCCTTCTCGGCCAGGGCCTGCTGTTCGGCAAGGTTGCGCGCACGCGACTCTTCCAGCTTGCGCAGGATGTCGGCGCGCTCTTCGTCCGGGGTCATGGCGCGAGCACCATCCTTGACGTAGGTACGCTTCTGGCGCACCTCGACATTCACGGTCGTCTTGCTGCGACCGGAACTGACCGTCACTTCCTGCTGTTTCCGGCGGTTGAGCGTGATCTTCTTTGCAGACTGATCAGTTTCTTCCGGGGCCTGCTCGGGCTTGCCGTGCGAACGACGAAGGAAGCCCAGGAGCTTCACCTTCTCGGTGCTGGTCACGACCTGGTCGGGACCGCTGAACTTCATGCCGGCACCGGCCAGCTGTTCCAGCAGTTTTTCGACCGGCGTGTTGACCAGTTCGGCAAGCTTGCGGATGGTGGTTTGCTGCGACATTCGGATCCTATGATCTTGTGGGCGCCCCCCCGCATCTGGAGGTGGCGCGGATTCTACGCCCTGAGCGGCTCAGGGCCCTGTTCATTGCCGGCTCATTCGCCGCGTTCCAGTCGGGCGATCTCCTCGGCACGTGCGGCCAGGATCAGCGCAGCGGCGCGCGCCTGATCCAGCCCTTCGATGCCGAAGTCCATGACCTCGTCGGCGGCCAGGTCGGACAGGTCCTCACTGGTGCGCACGCCGTGGCCGGCCAGCGCATACGCGGTGGCTTCGTCCATGCCCTGCAGGGACAGCAGATCCTGCGCCGGCTGGCCGTCTTCAAGGCCTTCCTCGACTGCCAGGGCCTCATTGAGCAGCGCATCGCGGGCACGAGCGCGCAGCTCTTCGACGATGTCTTCGTCGAAACCTTCCACGGCCAGCAGTTCGCCGACCGGGACATATGCGATTTCCTCGACGGTGCCGAAGCCTTCGCTCACCAGGATGCCGGCGATTTCCTCGTCCACTTCCAGCTTGTCCATGAACAGCTGGCGGGCCGAAGCCTGCTCGGCCTCCGACTTGGCGGTGACCTGGTCCTGGGTCATCACGTTGAGCTGCCAGCCGGTCAGGCGGCTGGCCAGGCGCACGTTCTGGCCGCCCTTGCCGATCGCCTGGGCCAGGCGGTCTTCGGCAACGGCCAGGTCCATCGAGTGCTTGTCTTCATCGACGATGATCGACTGCACTTCGGCCGGCGCCATCGCGTTGATGACGAAGTTGGCCGGGTTGTCGTTCCACAGCACGATGTCCACGCGCTCGCCATTGAGCTCGTTGGACACGGCCTGCACGCGCGAACCGCGCATGCCGATGCAGGCACCGATCGGATCGGTGCGCTGGTCGTGGGCGAGCACGGCGATCTTGGCGCGGTCGCCCGGATCGCGGGCGCAGGCCTTGATTTCCACCAGGCCCTGGCCGACTTCCGGCACTTCCAGCTTGAACAGCTCGATCATGAATTCCGGGGCGGCGCGGCTGATGAACAGCTGCGGGCCACGCGGTTCCGAACGGACTTCGGCCAGGTAGCCGCGCACGCGGTCACCGGCGCGCAGCACGTCGCGCGGAATGCCCTTGTCCTTCGGGATGAAGCCTTCGGCGTTGCCACCGAGGTCGACATAGATGTTGCCGCGCTCGGCGCGCTTGACCACACCGGTGATCAGCTCACCCACGCGATCCTTCCATGCATCCACGACCTGCTGGCGCTCGGCTTCGCGCACGCGCTGGACGATGACCTGCTTGGCGGCCTGGGCGGCAATGCGGCCGAAGTCCGGGTTCTCGATCTGCTCTTCGATGTAGTCGCCGACGTCCACGCCTTCGGCTTCATCGACGGCGTCCATCAGGCGGATCTGGCGGTCCGGCGATTCCATGACCACGTCATCGGCCACCACTTCCCAGCGACGGAAGGTTTCGTAGCTGCCATCCTTATGGTCGATGACCACGCGGGTCAGCACTTCCTCGTCGGGATAGCGCTTCTTCGCTGCCGAGGCCAGGGCGGCCTCGATGGCATCGAAGATCACTTCACGCGGCACGCCCTTCTCGTTGGCGACCGCGTCGACTACCAGCAACAGTTCCTTGCTCATTGGCTCACTCCGCGCGCGGCTTCTTTGCCGCCGGCTCGTTGGAAGAAGAATTCGTGTTCGGCTTCGGACGCTTCGGTGCCGGACCGGTCGGCTTGCTCGGGGCCAGCCCCAGCGCCACCCAGTCGGGCATGATCCGTGCCTTGTCGATGTTGTCGGCCGACACCACCACTTCGGTCTTGTCGACGATGAAGGTGATGGTGCCTGCGGCCTCGTCGGTCGCTTCGATACGGCCCTGCAGGCGACGACGGTTGTCCTGCGGCAGCTTCAGCGTGACCTTGGCCGATTCACCCTGGTGGCGAGCGAACTGCTCCAGGTTGAACAGCGGGCGATCCACGCCCGGCGAGGACACTTCCAGCGTGTAATTGCCGCTGATCGGGTCTTCGACGTCCAGCTGCGCCGACACTTCGCGGCTGACCCGCTCGCAGTCGTCGACATTGATGATGCGCTCGGGCTGTTCAGCCAGCGGCACGTCGATGTAAAGGCGCAGGGTCGCACCGCCGGGGGCCGGCAGATACTCAACGCCCAGCAGCTCCAGGCCCAGCGACACAACGGTCGGGGCGAGCAGATTCGCGATGTCGGTTGCCTTGTCGCTCACAGCCTGCCTTGATCTCTTGGTTGGGTGCCGGCCTTGGCCGGCGTGAAAACATGACGCCCCGGAAACGACAAAGGGCCCGCTGGGCCCCTTTTCCGGAAAGACTCCGGTGACTGGATTCCGGTTGCAACCTGCAGTGCCTGCCGGTTGCGGCCCTCCTTCCGGGTCCGGACTCCCGCCGGGAGGCCGCCTTCAGGGGTACTGCTAGGCCGCTGATGATAGCGGCTGCACCGCGCTGGTGCAAGGTGCGGACCTGGGGTCAGCTCCCTTTCCCGCGGAAAAGGGAGCTGACCCCGATCACGCAGAAACGACGCAGCCACCCAAAGAAAAACGCCTTCGAAGCAGGACTTCGAAGGCGATCTCTTTACTTGGTAGCGGGGGCAGGATTTGAACCTGCGACCTTCGGGTTATGAGCCCGACGAGCTGCCAGACTGCTCCACCCCGCATCAGAAGCGGAATTATGAGGCATAACTTCAAAACCTGCAAGCCTTCCCTCATTCATCAAACCGGTTGGCGCCGATCTGAAGTTGGTAGCGGGGGCAGGATTTGAACCTGCGACCTTCGGGTTATGAGCCCGACGAGCTGCCAGACTGCTCCACCCCGCT
>NZ_JBTMUR010000003.1:0-178470 GCF_054473855.1 Stenotrophomonas genospecies 3 | reverse complement strand
CACCGGAAGTGTTTGAACTGCTGCCCTGCTCTCTTTCGAGGAGGACTACCGCAACGATGTTCTGGCTGAACCGCTGCAGTGACAACTCAGGCTGCGCATATTACACGAATCGCGCAGCTTTGTGTCAACTTTTATGCAAGATGCGCAAATGCCTGCTGGCACCAGACCATGATCGGGTTCCAAGCCAGGCCCAGCGCCAGCAGCGCCAGCGCGTTCACGCCCAGCACCAGGCCCAGCACGCGGTCGTTGCTGCGCGGCATGGCCTCGCCCACCGGCTCATCGAAGTACATGACCTTGATGACGCGCAGGTAGTAGAAGCAGCCGACCACGGCACACAGCACGCCGAGGATGGCCAGCCACAGCAGGCCGCCGTTGACGGCCGCGCCCAGCACCGCCAGCTTGGTCCAGAAGCCCAGGAACGGCGGGATGCCGGCCAGCGACGCCATGATGCACAGCACCAGGCCGGCCATCCACGGGTTGCGGGCATTGAGGCCCTTGAAGTCCTCGATGTTCTCGGCTTCGAAACCGGCACGCGACAGCGCGATGATCGCGCCGAAGGCGGCGGTGGACATGATGGCGTAGGCCAGTGCGTAGAACAGCGCGGCGGCATAGCCCTGCGCGCCACCACCGGCGATGCCCATCAGCAGGAAGCCGATGTGCGAGACGGTGGAGAACGCCAGCATGCGCTTGAGGTTGCTCTGCGCGATGGCCATCAGGTTGCCGATGACCAGCGAGACCGCGGCCAGGCCGGCGATCAGCAGCTGCAGTTCGGTCGACAGCGGGCCCACGCCCATTTCCAGCAGGCGGTAGGCCATGCCGAAGGCGGCCAGCTTCGGCGCCGAGCTGATGAACAGTGCGATCGGTGCCGGGGCACCCTGGTACACGTCCGGCAGCCACATGTGGAACGGCGCGGCACCCAGCTTGAAGGCGACGCCGGCGATCATGAACACCGCACCGGTGATCAGCAGCACGCGCTCTTCCGAGTGCGGGATGGCCTCGCGGATGACGTCCAGGTGGAGGCTGCCGGTGGCGCCGTAGATCAGCGACATGCCGTACAGCAGCAGGCCAGAAGCCAGCGAACCCAGCACGATGTACTTCATCGCCGCTTCCGAGGCCAGGCCGTTCTCACGGTTGCTGGCAACCAGCGCGTAGGAGCACAGCGCCAGCAGTTCCAGGCCCAGGTAGACCATCAGCAGGCTGCCGGCCGAGACCAGGATCATCATGCCGGCGGTGCCGAACAGGATCAGTACCGGGATCTCGCCCTGGAACAGATTGCGGTCGCGCAGGTAGCGCCAGCCGTAGACCAGGGTCAGGCCGCTGAGCAGCACGATCCCGGTCTTCATCACGTCCGCGGCGGTATCGCGCACGAACATGCCATGGAAGACCTCCCCCTGCCCGCCCACGCCGGTGGCCAGCATGAACAGCACCACGGCCAGCGCAGCGAGCGAGAACAGGTGGGTGACGATCTTGTTCCGGTTGCTGACGAACAGGTCGAGGATCATCAGGGCGAAGGCGCTGCCGATCAGCACCAGCTCGGGAGCGAGCGGTGGCAGGTCAGCGGCGGTCAATGGCAGCAGCGGCGAGGTGGTCATCATCAAATCCTGGAATTACAGCAGCTTGCTGGATGCGATCTGCATCGCCAGCTTCGCGATCGAGGGCTCCATCAGGTCGGTCAGCGGCTTGGGGTAGATGCCCAGGGCCAGCACGCCGATGGCGAACACGCCCAGCACCAGCCATTCGCGGCCGTTGATGTCCTTCAGTTCGGCAACGTGGCTGTTGGCCACTTCGCCGAAGAAGATGCGCTTGTACAGCCACAGGGTGTAGGCGGCGCCGATGATCAGGGTGGTGGCCGCGCCCAGCGCGATCCACGGATTACGCTGGAAGGCCGACAGGATGACCATGAACTCGCCGACGAAACCACTGGTACCCGGCAGGCCCGCGTTGGCCATGAAGAACAGCATGGCGAAGGTGGCGAACCACGGCATCACGTTGACCACGCCGCCGTAATCGGCGATGCGGCGGCTGTGCATGCGGTCGTACAGCACGCCGACGCAGGAGAACATCGCGCCCGACACGAAGCCGTGCGAGATCATCTGCACCATGGCGCCCTGCAGTCCCAGGCGGGCGGCATCGGCGTTGCCGGCTTCACGCACCAGCCACAGGGCAATGAACGTGCCCAGGGTGACGAAGCCCATGTGCGCGATCGACGAATAGGCGATCAGCTTCTTCATGTCGTCCTGCACCAGGGCGACCAGGCCGACGTAGATCACCGCGATCAGCGACAGCGCGATCACCAGCCACGCCCATTCCTGCGACGCGTCCGGGACGATCGGCAGGTTGAAGCGCAGGAAGCCGTAGCCACCGATCTTCAGGGCGATGGCGGCCAGGATCACCGAACCGGCGGTCGGCGCTTCCACGTGGGCATCCGGCAGCCAGGTGTGGACCGGGAACATCGGCACCTTGACCGCGAAGGCGATCAGGAAGGCGAAGAAGATCCAGGTCTGTTCCTTGGCCGACAGCGGCAGCGCGTACAGGTCGGCCAGCTGGAAGCTGCCGCCCTTCATGTACAGGTAGATCAGCGCCACCAGCATCAGCACCGAGCCGAGGAAGGTGTACAGGAAGAACTTCAGCGCGGCGTAGATGCGACGCGGGCCGCCCCAGACACCGATGATCAGGAACATCGGGATCAGCATGGCTTCGAAGAACACGTAGAACAGCATCGCGTCCGTCGCGGCGAAGATGCCGACGGTGACGCCTTCCAGGATCAGGAAGGCCGCCACGTACTGGTTGACGCGCTTGTCGATGGCGCTCCAGGCGCCGATCAGGGCAAGCACGCTGACCAGGGTGGTCAGCAGGATCAGCGCCACGGCAATGCCGTCCACGCCCAGGTTGTAGCCGATCTTGTACGCCGGGATCCAGGCATGGGTCTCGACGAACTGCAGGCCGTCGATGCCCGCGTTGTAGCCGCTCAGCAGCGAGAGGCTTGCAACGAAGGTGAGCACCGCGACGCCCAGCGACGCCCAGCGGGCAGTCTGTGCATCACGGATCGCAAGGATCAGGGCGCCACCGATGATCGGCAGCCAGATGAGGACACTGAGTAGAGGCCAGTTCGACACGTCTTCTTATTCCGTACAGGTCATCAACGCAGGTAATGCATCAGCACGCCCAGCAGGGCAATCAGGCCGATGATCATCGCGAAGGCGTAGTGATAGAGGAAACCGGATTGGGTACGACGCAGCACGCCGGCTGCAACGTCCACAACACGTGCCGAGAGATTGACCACGCCGTCGACGATGTTGCTGTCGATCCAGCGCGAGACCTTGCCCAGCTTGACGCTGCCACCGGCAAAGCCATCGATCCACAGCTTGTCGAAGCCGTACTTGTTTTCCAGCACCGAAACGATCGGGGCGAAGGTCTTGCGTGCCTTGCCCGAGAGGTCCGGCTTCCACAGGTAGAACAGCGCAGCCAGCAGGAAGCCCGCCAGGGTCAGCCAGAACGGCGGCAGCATCATGCCGTGCAGCGCGAACGCGACCGGGCCATGGAACTCTTCACCCAGGAACGCGACGGTGTTCTTGGCCGGATCGTAGAAGTCGACGATGCCGGTGAAGAACGTCTGCGCCTGGCCCTTGATCGCCTCGTGCGCATGGTTGCCGGCCCAGTCGGTGCCGTGCAGCATCGGACCGATGCTGAAGAAACCGATGGCGATCGACGGGATGGCCAGCAGGATCAGCGGCAGGGTCACCACCCACGGGGTTTCATGCGGTTCATGCGGACCGTGGCCATGGCCGTGGTCGTCATGGGCATCGCCATGGTGGGCATCGGCGGCGTGGTGATCGTCATGGCCGTGGCCATGATCGTCGTGCGCGTCGCGGAAACGCTCCTTGCCGTGGAAGGTCATGAACAGCAGGCGGAAGCTGTAGAAGCTGGTCACCAGCACGCCACCCAGCACTGCCCAGTAGCCATAGGTGGCCACCCAGCTGTTCTGCATGTGGGCGTGGATCTCGGCCGCCTCGATGATGGTGTCCTTCGAGTAGAAGCCGGAGAAGAACGGCGTACCGACCAGGGCCAGGGTACCGATCCACATGGTGACGAAGGTGATCGGCATGTACTTGCGCAGGCCGCCCATCTTGCGCATGTCCTGCTCGTGGTGCATCGCGATGATGACCGAGCCGGCACCCAGGAACAGCAGCGCCTTGAAGAAGGCGTGGGTCATCAGGTGGAACACGGCGGCCGAGTAGGCGGACACGCCCAAGGCCACGGTCATGTAGCCCAGCTGCGACAGCGTGGAGTACGCGACGACGCGCTTGATGTCGTTCTGCACGATGCCGATCAGGCCGGTGAAGAACGCGGTGGTGGCACCGATGAACAGGATGAAGTTCAGCGCGGTCTGCGACAGCTCGAACAGCGGCGACATGCGGGTGACCATGAAGATACCGGCGGTCACCATCGTCGCGGCGTGGATCAGTGCCGAGATCGGGGTCGGGCCTTCCATCGAGTCCGGCAGCCACACGTGCAGCGGGACCTGGGCCGACTTGCCCATCGCACCGATGAACAGGCAGATGCAGATGACGGTGGCGATCGACCAGATCACCGGCTCGTTCAGCAGCTGCATGCCGAACATGGTGCCGTCCCAGATCTGCAGCTGGGCGCGCGGGTCAGCCAGCATGCCGGCCTGCGAGAACACCTGCGAGTAGTCCAGGGTGCCGAACACCCACAGCACGCCGGCGATACCGAGCAGGAAGCCGAAGTCACCAACGCGATTGACCAGGAACGCCTTCATGTTGGCGAAGATCGCAGTCGGGCGCTTGAACCAGAAGCCGATCAGCAGGTACGACACCAGGCCCACCGCTTCCCAGCCGAAGAACAGCTGCAGGAAGTTGTTGCTCATCACCAGGGTGAGCATCGAGAAGGTGAACAGCGAGATGTAGCTGAAGAACCGCTGGTAGCCCGGATCGTCCTGCATGTAGCCGATCGTGTAGATGTGGACCAGCAGCGACACGAAGGTCACCACCACCATCATCATCGCGGTCAGCTTGTCGACCATGAAACCGACGTGAGCCGAGTACTGGCCGACTTCGAAGAACGTGTAGATGTTCTGGTTGAACGGCTGCGCACCGCCCCACAGCAACTGGTAGAGCGTGTACATCGACAGGCCGCAGGCAACCGCGACGCCGAGGATGGTGATGGTCTGCGCGCCGAAGCGCTTGACCTGGCGACCGAACAGGCCGGCGATGATGCTGCCGAACAGCGGTGCAAGCACCACTGCGATCAACAGACTCTTGGAGAGAGTGATTTCCATCTGTGGATCAGCCCTTCAACGAATCGACTTCGCCGACATTGATCGTGCGGCGGGTACGGAACAGGGTCACCAGGATCGCCAGGCCGATGGCGGCTTCCGCGGCGGCGACGGTCAGGATGAAGAACACGAACAGCTGGCCGGACGGATCGCCCAGCTGACGCGAGAAGCCGACGAAGTTGATGTTCACCGACAGCAGCATCAGTTCGATCGACATCAGCAGGACGATGACGTTCTTCCGGTTGAGGAAGATGCCGGCCAGGCTGATGGCGAACAGCACCGCGCCCAGCGCAAGGATGTGGCCAAGGGTAATCACGGCTGGGTCTCCTCGCCGGCGGCCGGCTTGCTGTTGCTGTGCACGACCGGCGCTTCGGCGCCCATCTTGACCATGCGCAGGCGCTGGCCGGCCTTGACCATGGTCTGCTCGCCCGGGTTCTGGCTCTTCACGCCGGTACGGCGGCGCAGGGTCAGCATCACGGCGGCAACCACGGCCACGGTCAGGATGACGGCGGCGAACTCGAACGGCAGCAGGTACTCGGTGAACAGCGTACGCGCCAGCCAGGTGACGTTGGAGCTGTCGGCAGCGACCGCGGCGGCGTTATCGGCCGGGAACGGGTTGACCGCCCTGCCCTTCACGCCGATCAGGATCAGCATCTGCACCAGCATCGCCACGGCAACAATGAGACCGACCGGCAGGTAGCGGACCCAGCCCTCACGCAGCTTGGTGGGGTCGATGTCGAGCATCATCACCACGAACAGGAACAGCACCATCACCGCGCCGACGTAGACCAGCACCAGCGCCACGCCGAGGAACTCGGCGCCGACCAGCAGCCACACGCAGGCAATGGAGAAGAAGGTCAGCACCAGGCAGAGCACGGCGTGAACCGGGTTGCGCACGCTGATCACCGCACCGGCCGAAACCGTTGCCGCGATGGCGAACACCCAGAAAGCGATATTTACCCAATCCATCTCTCGACCTCAGCGGTAAGCGGCATCGGCGGCGCGACGCTCGGCGATCTCGGACTCGAGACGGTCGCCCAGGGCCAGCAGCTGCGGCTTGGTAACGATGTTTTCGCCACGATTCTCGAAGTGATACTCGAGGATGTGGGTTTCGACGATCGAGTCCACCGGGCAGCTTTCTTCGCAGAAGCCGCAGAAGATGCACTTGAACAGATCGATGTCATAGCGCGTGGTACGGCGGGTGCCGTCCTCGCGCTTGGCCGAGTCGATGGTGATGGCCAATGCAGGGCACACCGCTTCGCACAGCTTGCAGGCGATGCAGCGCTCTTCACCGTTGGGGTAACGGCGCAGGGCGTGCAGGCCACGGAAGCGCGGCGACTGCGGGAACTTCTCCATCGGGTACATCATCGTGTACTTGGGCTTGAAGCTGTACTTCAGCGTCAGCCAAAGGCCGCCCAGCAGTTCGAGCAGCAGCAGGCTCTTGAAGTAATGGGTAATCCTGTTCATCACTTAGACGCCCTTTTGAATCACGCCGAAGAACACCATGACGGCGGTAACCGCGATCCACAGAATGGCCAGCGGGATGAAGACCTTCCAGCCCAGGCGCATGATCTGGTCATAGCGGAAGCGCGGGAAGCTGGCACGGAACCAGATGTAGGCACTGGCGAAGAAGAACACCTTGACGAACAGCCACGGTGCACCGCCCTTCCAGATCCAGTCGACCAGCGGCGAGACGTCGCCGAAGTTGACCCAGCCCTGGATGGGGCTCAGCCAGCCGCCGAGGAAGAAGATCGAGATCAGGAAGCTGATCAGGATCATGTTGGCGTATTCGGCCAGGAAGAACAGCGCGAACGCACCGCCCGAGTACTCGACCATGTGGCCAGCGACGATTTCCGATTCACCTTCCACCACGTCGAACGGCGCGCGGTTGGTTTCGGCAACGCCCGACACCCAGTAGATGACGAACAGCGGGAACAGCGGCAGCAGGAACCAGTCGAAGAAACCGGAATTGCCGGCCTGCGCCATCACGATGTTGCTCAGGTTCAGGCTGCCCGACGCGATCATCACGCCGACCAGGGCGAAGCCCATGGCGATTTCGTAGCTGATCATCTGCGCCGAGGCGCGCATCGCACCCAGGAACGCATACTTCGAGTTGGATGCCCAACCGGCCAGGATGATGCCGTAGATGCCCAGCGAGGTCATCGCCAGCAGGTACAGCAGGCCGGCGTTGGCGTTGGACAGCACGATCTGCGAATCGAAGGGGACCACCGACCAGGCCGCGAAGGCCGGAGCCAGGGTGATCAGCGGGGCCAGCAGGTAGATCGCCTTGTTGGCGCTGCTCGGCTGGACCACTTCCTTGAACAGCAGCTTGAAGACGTCGGCGAAGGCCTGGAAGATGCCCATGCCCACGTACATCGGGCCGTGGCGGACGTGCATCCAGCCGATCAGCTTGCGTTCCCAGACCACGTAGAAGGCCACCGAGATGATCACCGGAACGGTGATCACCAGGATCTTCAGGATGATCCAGATCAGCGCGCCGATGTCACCAAGGCCAAGCAGCCACTGGTGCAGCGGATCGACCGCGTTCAACAGCAATTCGTTCATGCAGCCACCACCGTTACGCGAGCGGCACCCAGCGGCGCGGTCGCGCCGTGGCCCGATTCAATCCAGACCGACCCCGCAGCGACGCGGGCGTCGACCACCACCGGCAGGGTGGCCTTGCCGGCATCGGTGCCGACCTTGGCCATCTGCCCTTCCTGCAGCTGCAGGCGAGCGGCATCTTCAGCGTTCAGCACGATGCGCGGGGCGTTGTTGAGCGGATGCGACTGCAGCGCCGGGGCGCGACGGACCACCGCATCGGTGCGGTAGATCGCGGCGGTCGAAGCCACTTCCAGGCCTTCACCGGCAACCACCGGCTGTGCCGAGGCGGCAACGGCGACCGACACCGGGGCCAGGCTGGCGCGCAGGCCGGCCAGGTCGGTGAAGTCGAAACCGGCTGCCGCCAGCTCACCGCCCAGGGCGCGCAGCACGCGCCAGCCCTCACGGGCCTCGCCCGGCAGCTTGCCGCCGGCACGGGCCGACTGCTCGCGACCATCGAGGTTGGTCAGGGTGGCGTCGATTTCCGGCAGCGCACCGATCGGCAGGATCACGTCGGCAACGTCGCGGGTGGAGACGCAGGCGAACTGGCTGAAGGCCACCACCTTGGCGCCGACCAGCGCCTTGCGCGCGGCGGGAGCGTCGGCAAAGTCCAGACCCGGCTCCAGGCCGTACACCACGTAGGCCTGGCGCGGCTGCGCCAGCATTGCGGCGACGTCCTTGCCGGCCGGCAGCACGCCTGCGCGGGTCAGGCCAACGGCGTTGGCACCCTGCGGGATGCGGCACAGCTTGGCACCGGTCGCAGCGGCGAAGTCACGCGCGGCGGCGCGGATCGCGGCAGCCTGCGGATGGTTTTCGGCGATGCCACCAACGATCAGCACGGTGTTGTTGCCGCCCTGCACGGCCGAACGCAGCTCGGCGTTGGCCAGCGCGTCGACGAACTTCGACGGCGCGACGATCTGCTTGCCGGCGATGCTGAAGGCGAAGTCGAAGTCCACCGGGTTGACGACGTGGATCTTCGCGCCGTTGGTGGTCTGCGCCTTGCGCAGGCGAGCGTGCAGCAGCGGCAGTTCTTGGCGGATGTTGCTGCCCAGAACGACTATGCGGTCGGCGCCTTCGATCTCGGCGAGCGGCAGGCCGAACACTTCGGCGGTTGCGGCGTCTGAGAAATCGCGGTTGTTGATGCGGTGGTCGATGTTGCTCGAGCCCAGGCCCTTGGCCAGGCGGGCCAGCAGCGCGCCTTCCTCGTTCGAGGTGGACGGGTGCACCAGCACGCCCAGGTTGTCGCCCTGGTTGGCCTTGAGGATCTCGGCGGCCGCGGCCAGGCCTTCGGCCCAGCTCACTTCCTTCCACTCGCCATTGACCTTGCGCAGCGGCTTGACCGCACGGTCTTCGCTGTACAGGCCCTGGTGCGAGTAGCGGTCACGGTCGGACAGCCAGCACTCGTTCACCGCTTCGTTGTCGCGCGGCACGGTGCGCAGCACTTCGCCGCGACGCACGTGCAGGAACAGGTTCGAGCCCATCGCGTCGTGGTAACCCAGCGATTCGCGCGCGGTCAGTTCCCACGGGCGGGCGCGGAACTGGAACACCTTGTTGGTCAGTGCGCCGACCGGGCAGACGTCGACGACATTGCCGGACAGCTCGGTGGTCAGCGGCTTGCCGTCGAAGGTACCGATCTGCAGGTTCTCACCGCGGTACATGCCACCCAGCTCGTAGGTACCGGCAACGTCGGCGGTGAAGCGGACGCAGCGGGTGCACTGGATGCAGCGGGTCATCTCGGTGGCGACCAGCGGGCCCATGTCCTCGTCCGGCACCACGCGCTTGCGCTCGTTGAAGCGGCTGACCGAACGGCCATAGCCCAGCGACACGTCCTGCAGCTCGCACTCGCCGCCCTGATCGCAGATCGGGCAGTCCAGCGGGTGGTTGATGAGCAGGAACTCCATCACCGAGCGCTGGAACTTCAGTGCCTTCTCGCTGCGGGTGGCGACCTTCATGCCATCCATCACCGGGGTGGCGCAGGCCGGCGCCGGCTTCGGCGACTTTTCCACGTCCACCAGGCACATGCGGCAGTTGGCGGCGATCGGCAGCTTCTCGTGGTAGCAGAAGCGCGGAATCGAAATGCCGGCCTTGTCGGCCGCCTGGATGATCATCGAACCCTTGGGCACGACCAGCGACTTGCCATCGATTTCGATGGTCACGTGATCCGGTGGCACGTTCGGGTTTACGGGTTGCGCGCTCATGCGGCGGCTGCCTCCACCTTCTTGCCGTCAACCATCGAATGACCGTTGACGATGTAGTACTCGAATTCGTCCCAGAACTGGCGCAGGAAGCCCTGGATGGGCCATGCAGCCGCTTCACCGAACGCACAGATGGTGTGGCCTTCGATCTGGCCGGCCACCGCCTTCAGCTGGTGCAGGTCTTCCATCGTGGCCTTGCCGGCGACGATGCGCTCCAGCACGCGGTGCATCCAGCCGGTGCCTTCACGGCACGGGGTGCACTGGCCGCACGATTCCTTGTGGAAGAACTGGCTGATGCGGCAGGCGAACTTGACGCAGCAGACGCTGTCGTCGAGCACCACGATCGCACCCGAACCCAGGCCGGAGCCCAGCGCACGGATGGTGTCGTAGTCCATCGGCAGATCCTGCAGCTCGGCCGCGGTCAGTACCGGCATCGACACGCCGCCCGGGATCGCGCCCTTGAGGGTACGGCCCGGACGCAGGCCACCGGCCATTTCCAGCAGGTCGTGGAACTTGGTGCCCAGCGGCACTTCGAAGTTGCCGCCATTCTGCACGCAGCCGGACACCGAGAAGCACTTCGGACCGCCGTTGGCGGTCAGGCTCAGGCCCTTGAACCACTCCGGACCGTTGCGGATGATCGCCGGCACCGAACCATAGGTTTCGGTGTTGTTGATCGTCGACGGCTTGCCATACAGGCCGAAATTGGCCGGGAACGGCGGCTTGTAGCGCGGCTGGCCCTTCTTGCCCTCCAGCGATTCCATCAGCGCGGTTTCTTCGCCGCAGATGTACGCGCCGGCGCCCAGCGCGCCGTAGATGTCGATGTCCACGCCGCTGCCGAGGATGTTCTTGCCCAGCCAGCCGTTCGCATAGGCGTCGGCCAGGGCCTGCTCGAAGTGCTCGAACGGCTCGTGGTGGAACTCACCACGCAGGTAGTTGTAACCCACGGTCGAACCGGTGGCGTAGCAGGCGATCGCCATGCCTTCCACCACCGAATGCGGGTTGTAGCGCAGGATGTCGCGATCCTTGCAGGTGCCCGGCTCGGATTCGTCCGAGTTGCAGAGGATGTACTTCTGCATGTTGCCCTTGGGCATGAAGGACCACTTCAGGCCGGTCGGGAAGCCTGCGCCACCGCGGCCGCGCAGGCCCGAGGCCTTGACCATCTCGATGACCTGCTCCGGCGGGATCTTCTCTTCGAGGATCTTGCGCAGGGCGGCGTAGCCACCGGTCTTCAGGTAGCTTTCGTACGACCACGGGGTGTCGTAATGCAGGGTGGTGTAGACCACCTGGTGCGGCAGCGGCGCGGGGCCGACCGGACCCTTGGATTCGTGGTGATGTGCCATGCCCTTACTCCAGCCCGTCCAGCAGCTCGTCGACCTTTTCCAGGGTCAGACGCTCATGGTAGTGACCGTTGATGACCATCATCGGCGCGCCGCCACAACCGGCCAGGCACTCTTCCTCGCGCTTGAGGTAGACGCGGCCGTCCGGGGTCGATTCACCGTGCTTGATGCCCAGCTTCTTCTCGCAATGGCGGACGATGTCCTCGGCGCCATTGAGCCAGCAGCTGATGTTGGTGCAGATGGCCACGTTGTTGCGGCCCACCTTCTCGGTCTCGAACATCGAGTAGAAGCTGGCGACCTCGTAGGCCCACACCGGCGGCAGGTCGAGGTACTTGGCCACGCCGGCGATCAGTTCGTCGGTCAGCCAGCCCTGGTTCTGCTCCTGGGCCGCATGCAGGCCCTGCAGCACGGCAGAGCGCTTGCGGTCCGGCGGGAACTTGGAAAGCCAGTGATCGATGTGAGCGCGGGTCTTGTCGCTCAGCACCACCATCGGGTCGACGTCGCGCGCCGCCTCGAAATTACCTGTCGCCTTCATCGGCCGACCTCAGCGAAATGCATAACGTGAAATTCCAGAAACTGCGGCGCCGGCTTGCGCCGGCTGCCTGCAGCGGGCGTTGGCGTGGCGGACGGCATTACCGGTCAACCTCGCCGAACACCAGGTCGTAGGTACCGATCATCGCCACCACGTCGGCCAGCATGTGGCCGCGCACGACCGAATCGATCGAGGACAGGTGGGCGAAGCCCGGCGCACGCAGGTGCACGCGGAACGGCTTGTTGGCGCCATCGGAGACCAGGTAGCAGCCGAATTCGCCCTTCGGGGCTTCCACCGCCGAGTAGGTCTCGCCGGCCGGCACGCAGTAGCCCTCGCTGAACAGCTTGAAGTGGTGGATCAGCGCTTCCATGTCGTCCTTCATGTCCTCGCGCCTGGGCGGAGCAACCTTGAAGTTCTTCACCATCACCGGGCCGGGGTTGGCTTTCAGCCATGCCACGCACTGCTTGATGATGCGGTTGGACTCGCGCATTTCGGCAACGCGGACCAGGTAGCGGTCGTAGCAGTCGCCTTCCTTGCCCAGGGGGATGTCGAAATCGACGGCATCGTACTTGGCGTACGGGCGCTTCTTGCGAAGGTCCCAGGCAATGCCCGAGCCACGCAGCATCACGCCGGTCATGCCCCACTGGTGGGCCAGTTCCGGAGTGACCACGCCGATGCCGACGGTACGCTGCTTCCAGATACGGTTGTCGGTCAGCAGGGTTTCGTATTCGTCGATGCGCTTGGGGAACTCGACGGTGAAGTTCTCCAGGAAGTCCAGCAGCGAGCCTTCGCGCGAAGCATTGAGCTGCTTCAGCGCCTTGCCCTTGTGCCAGCGCGATTCCTTGTACTTCGGCATGTGGTCCGGCAGGTCGCGGTAGACACCGCCCGGACGGTAGTACGCCGCGTGCATGCGCGCGCCGGAGACCGCTTCATAGCAGTCCATCAGCTCTTCGCGCTCGCGGAAGGCATACAGCATCACCGCCATCGCACCCAGGTCGAGCGCGTTGGAGCCCAGCCACATCAGGTGGTTGAGGATGCGGGTGATTTCGTCGTACATGGTGCGGATGTACTGCGCACGCTCCGGCGCCTCGATGCCCATCAGGGTCTCGATCGCGCGCACGTAGGCGTGCTCGTTGCACATCATCGACACGTAATCCAGGCGATCCATGTAGCCGATCGACTGGTTGAACGGCTTGGACTCGGCCAGCTTTTCGGTACCACGGTGCAGCAGACCCACGTGCGGGTCGGCGCGCATGATGGTTTCGCCGTCCATTTCCAGGATCAGGCGCAGCACACCGTGCGCGGCCGGATGCTGCGGGCCGAAGTTCATGGTGTAGTTGCGGATTTCCTGCCGGCTTTCGGCGGCGTTGCTGGCGAAGGCTTCGCCGGCCTGGTGTACGTGGCTCACTTCACTGCCTCCTGCGCGCGCTCACCTTCTGCGGTCTGCAGACGGGCGTCGTCGCGGATCACGCGCGGCACGCCGACGCGCGGCTCCACCGAGGTGACCGGTTCGTAGATCACGCGCTTCTTTTCTTCGTCGTAGCGGACTTCGACATTGCCGATCAGCGGGAAGTCCTTGCGGAACGGATGGCCGACGAAACCGTAGTCGGTCAGGATCCGGCGCAGGTCCGGGTGGCCTTCGAAGATCACGCCGTACAGGTCGAACGCTTCGCGCTCGAACCAGTTCAGGCCCGGCCAGATGCCGGTCAGCGAGGACACTACCGGCAACGCTTCGTCAGGGGCGAAGCAGCGCAGGTGCATCATCAGGTTGTGCTGGTACGAACGCAGCTGGGCGACCACGGCAAAGCGCTGGGTCGGCATGTGCTGCGGGCGGGCACCGTCGGCACCGTTTTCCTCGGTGGGGAACTCGCCCCACGCGAAGCGGCCCTGGGCCTTGCCTTCGACGCCACGGCTGAAGCCCTGCGAGGACACGTCTGCGGTGTCCCATTCGTCGGAGCCATAACCGAGGTAGTCGACGCCGCAGAGATCCACGGCCTGCTCGAAACCAAACTCGTCACGCAGCGCCAGGGCGGTGGCGTGCCACTCGGCGGCAGGCACTTCCAGCGTCACTTCGCCGCGGGGTTCGACCACGATGACCTTCGCACCTGCGAAACGTGCGGAGAGTCGGTCGATGAAGGATGCTTGCTCTGCCATGGGGGCTTGGCGCGCTCTTGTCAGGTGAAGGGGTCAGCGGGCGATGGTCTGTGTACGCCAGATCTTCTTCTGCAGCTGCAGGATCCCGTACACCAGCGCCTCGGCGGTCGGCGGGCAGCCCGGGACGTAGACGTCCACCGGCACCACGCGATCACAGCCGCGCACCACAGAATAGGAGTAGTGGTAATAGCCACCGCCGTTGGCGCAGCTACCCATCGAGATGACCCACTTCGGGTCCGGCATCTGGTCGTAGACCTTGCGCAGCGCCGGGGCCATCTTGTTGACCAAGGTGCCGGCCACGATCATCACGTCGGACTGACGCGGCGACGGACGGAACACCACGCCGTAGCGGTCAAGGTCCAGGCGCGCGGCGCCGGCGTGCATCATCTCGACCGCGCAGCAGGCCAGGCCGAAGGTCATCGGCCACATCGAGCCGGTGCGCGCCCAGTTCAGCAGTGCGTCGACGCTGGTGGTGACGAAGCCCTTTTCCAGCAGCGGGTTGTCGCCTTCCGGCCGCAGGATGTCATCAACCCGGCCTTCCGGCGACGGGTTGTTCATGAGGCCATCGAGAGTCTGAATCACTCCCATTCCAGCGCTCCCTTCTTCCAGACGTAAATGAAACCGAGGAACAGCATGCCGACGAACAGGCCCATGGTGATGAGCGAACGGGCACCCAGCTCCATGAAGACCTGGGTCCACGGCACGATGAAGATGATTTCCAGGTCGAAGACGATGAACTGGATCGCGATCAGGTAGTAGCGCACGTCGAACTTCATGCGCGCGTCTTCGAAGGCCTCGAAGCCGCACTCGTACGGCGACAGCTTTTCCAGATCGGGGCGGCGGGGACCGAGGAATCGACCAACCAGCATCAGCGTAATGCCGATACCGGTGGCAACGATCAGAAACAGCAGAGACGGCAAATATTCGGCCAGCACAGCGATTCTCTCTTGCCTCTGCCGCCGCGCCTGCAGGCGCTTTGGCATGGGGGAGTGGACGGGAATCTGCCTGGCGCCTTGCGCGCCAGACGAACCCGCTTTACTTACAAATGGTGCCCAAGAGGGGACTCGAACCCCTACGACTTGCGTCGCTACCACCTCAAGGTAGTGCGTCTACCAATTCCGCCACCTGGGCAAACGATCACATCAGACTATCTTCCCGATGCGCCGCGTATTGTAACCGGCTTCAGTCTTTCTGGGAGCCTTCCGAAGGCTTTTCTTCACCAGAAACCGAAGATTCCGCCTGAGCCGGCACATTCGCGGCCGGAACCGGGGCGGCCGGGACCGCATCGGCCTTCGGAACGGCCGGCAGTTCACCCGCCGGAGCCGCCGGAGCGACTGCCGCCGGTGCGGACATCAGGCCCAGATCCTGGTCGGCCGCCGGGCGGCTGCCATGACCGGCATACCAGGCCATGAAGAGGCTGATGCCGAAAAACACGACAGCCAGCCACTTGGTCGACTTGGACAGGAAGTTCGAGGCGCCGCGCGCACCGAACACCGTACCCGAGGCACCGGCACCAAAGCCCGAACCCGCCGCCGCACCCGAGCCACGCTGCATCAGGATCAGCGCGATCATGGCCACAGCGACCAGCACGTAGACGACATTGAGGATCAACATCAGCATTGGAAACCGCCCTCGGACAAAACTTCTAGGATTAGTTCGCGGCCGCCGCCCGTGCGATGGCCAGGAAGTCCGCGGCCACCAGGGAGGCGCCGCCGACCAGCCCACCATCGACATCCGGCTGCGCGAACAGTTCCCCGGCATTGTCGGGCTTCACGCTACCGCCGTAAACAATGGGCAGTGAATCAGCGATTCTAGCATCGATACGCGCGACTTCGCCACGGATGAACGCGTGCACCTGCTGTGCCTGCTCCTTGGTAGCGGTACGGCCGGTACCGATGGCCCAGACCGGCTCGTAGGCGACCACGGCCTTGGCGAAACCGGCCGCGCCGACCAGCTCCAGCACCGGCGCCAGCTGGCCGGCGATGACCGCTTCGGTCTGCCCGGCCTCGCGCTGCTCCAGGGTCTCGCCCACGCACAGCACCGGCACCAGGCCGGCGTGCTGGGCGGCGGCGAACTTGCGTGCGACCAGCTCGCTGCTTTCGTGGTGGTACTGGCGGCGCTCGGAATGGCCGACCAGGCCATAGCGGGCGCCGACCTCGACCAGCATGGCGGCGCAGACCTCGCCGGTGTAGGCGCCCTTCTCGTTGCTGCTCACGTCCTGCGCGCCAAAGGCCAGGCCGGTCTCGCCGAAGTCCTCGACCAGCTCCCCGAGGTAGGGCAGCGGCGGCAGGATCACCACGTCCACCCCCTCCAGCGGCAGCCCGGCGGCGACCTGCCCCAGCAGTTCATTGGCGAATTGACGGCTGCCATGCAGCTTCCAGTTTCCGGCGACGATCTTGCGGCGCATGAGCGGGTTGCTCCTGTGTGAAGTCAGCCGGTCATGATACCCGTTACGGCAAAAATCCGTTTCCGTGTAAGCGGTTACATGGATTTTCAGCCAACGGCGCAGCCCCTCGTGGCGGGGGCGGGGTTGGGTTGGTCGCGGAGAGCCCGGTTGATTTGGGGCTTGGCCGGGCGGGTGGGACTGCGCAGGGGGCGCTGCAAGTCCCCCTCCGGGGCCCGGCCCAGCCGCTGGCGGCTGTGCGTTCGGGCGCTTGCGAAGCAGTACTTCGCAAGCAAAGCGCCCTCACCCCTGTAAGCTCGGTCGCCGCTTGCTCGTGGGCGCCGTCCTGCACACACGGCAAGACCGGGGTTGGGCGTCCTGCCCAACCCGCCCGAGGCATGCCTCGGGCCCATGCGGCTCACGCCCCTGCGCAGCCCCACCCGCCCGGCCTCTGACACATTCCGGCGGTTCCGCCCGCCACGGAAAGAAAAAAGAAGAACAAGAGCAAAGGCAAAAGCTGCAATCCGGGTTGCTACCGGTTAGATCAACCCCCTACCCCACTTGGATCTGACAGATCTCATCCACGCATGGCGTGGATCTACCGTGTCGACCAAGGTCGACACCTACCGGGAATCGCGATTTACCCACCGTCACCGGGAAACTGTCGGGGGTGGGGCGGTGTGGGTTGGCAGGACCGTTGGCGCCATGGATGGCGCCATCGAGCCCCCAGGGACGGGTTTACGGCGTGTCCTGCCAACCCACACCGCCCCGCCCAACCAGCAGAAGCCCAGAGCCGCTTTGGCTTTGGACTTGCCGGCCAGCGGCCGGCACTACCGCGGGTGCGGGGCGCAGCCCTGCTAAAGAAAAAGGCCGCCTTTCGGCGGCCTCACTTCTCATTACTTCAGCTTGATCTCGCGCAGGCGTTCCTCAAGGAAGCCATGGGCGGTGATCGCCTCCGGGTACCGGCTCGGGTTCTCCGGGGTGATGCAGGACGGCAGCACGTCGATCAGATAGTCCGGATTCGGATGCAGGAAGAACGGCACCGAGTAGCGCGGCTGGCGCGCCAGCTCACCCGGGGGGTTGACCACACGGTGGATGGTCGACGGGTACACGTGGTTGGTCAGGCGCTGCAGCATGTCGCCGATGTTGACCACGATGGTGTCCGCGTCCGAGGTGAACGGCACCCACTCGCCCTCGTGCGACTGCACTTCCAGGCCCGCGGCGCTGGCACCGACCAGCAGGGTGATGAAGTTGATGTCGCCATGCGCGCCGGCACGCACGTTCGGGATGTCGTCGGTGGTGATCGGCGGGTAGTGGATCGGGCGCAGGATCGAGTTGCCGAAGTTGGTCTTGTCGGCGAAGAAGTCTTCCGGCAGGCCGATGTGCAGGGCAAGCGCCGACAGCACGCGCGACCCCAGGTTGTCCAGCGCCTGGTACAGGCCGTAACCACGCTCGCGGAAGCCCTCGACCTCGGTCGGCCACAGGTTCGGCGCCATCACATCACGGTACTTGGAGTCGTCGGCGATCTCGCGACCGATGTGCCAGAACTCCTTCAGGTCGAAATGCTTGGAGCCCTTGGCGGTCTCCACGCCGAACGGGGTGTAGCCGCGGGCGCCGCCACTGCCGGCCACGTGGTACTTGCGCTTGACCTCCTCCGGCAGGGCGAAGAAGGCCTTGAAGGCATCGTAGGCCGCGTCGATGTCGGCCTGCGGGATGCCGTGGTTGCGGATGCCCGCGAATCCCCATTGGCGGTAGGCCGCGCCCAGCTCGGCCACGAAGGCCTCGCGGTCGCTGTCGAAACGGGTGATGTCGAGGGTGGGGATCTGGCTCACAGCGGTTCCTGGCTTGTCGTTGGGTCTGGAAGGGCCAGCGCATTCATGGCCCACCTGAACATTGTGACAGATCGCCCGGGGGACGCCACTCGATACGAAGAAACAAACCGATACAATGCGCAACCCGCGCGCGGATTAACGATTCCGTCACAACCGGGACTCCCGCCCCTGTTCCACCTGCCGCCTCCGTCCTTCATGCGCCCTGCTGCTCCTTCTGCCAACACCTCCCTGCCCTCCGGCCCGGCACGTCACTGGCGCCGAATGGCCTGGTGGTCGCTGTTCGTGGCCGGCAACGCGCTGCTGGCGATGGCGATCACGCTCGGCAACGTACCGCTGGCCGACAACCCCGGTGGCGCAATCGGCCTGGTTTACCTGTCCGTCGCTCTGCCGGGGCATCTGCTCGCCTTCGGTGCCCTCGCAGGCCTGCTGCCGCTGCTGCTGGGCCTGTGGCCGCGCAGCGCGCGCACGCTGAGCATCAGCGCCGTGCTGCTGCAGGGCCTGTGGCTGTGCCTGCTGCTGGTTGATGCGAAGGTTTTCACTCTGTATCGGTTCCACCTCAATGCCATGGTGGTGAACATGGTGTTCGGCGGCGCGCTGCAGGACCAGGTCGCGTTGTCCTGGAAAACCTGGCTGCAGGCCGGACTGCTGGTCGCCGCCATCTTCGCCGCCGAAGGCCTGCTGGCCTGGGCATGCTGGAAGCTGTTGCCCGCCCTGCCCCGCCGCCGCCGGGTCCTGCAGGCCTGGGCAGTGGTCGCTCTGCTGATGGGGGGGGGCCAGGTCGCCACCGCCTACTACGATGCCCGCGGCGACCGCGACGTCATCGCGCAGTGGAACTACCTGCCCTGGGCGCAGCCGATCACCGCCAAGAGCTTCATGCGCAAACTGGGCGTTGTCAGCGAACAGCAGGCTGGCCTGCCTGACCCGCGCCATGCGCAGCTGCTGTATCCGCTGCAGCCCCTGCGCTGCCAGAACCCACATCGGCCGAATGTGCTGATGGTGGTGTTGGAGTCGCTGCGCCAGGACGCCATGACGCCGCAGCTGATGCCCAATACGACGGCACTGGCACAGGCTTCGCGCGTGTACGACCAGCATTTCAGCACCGGCAACGCCACCCGCTACGGCCTGTTCGGCCTGCTCTACGGCCTGCCCGGCGGCTACTGGCAGAGCATGCTGGACGAACAGCGCGGCTCGCAGCTGTTCCAGGTGCTGGGCCAGCAGGGCTACGACCTGCACCTGTACGGCAGCGCGCCGCTGTACAGCCCGGAGTTCGACCGCACCGCCTTCGCCGACGTACGCGACCAGCTGCACCAGGGCCCCTCCGCCCTGACACCCGACAAGCGTGACGCAGCCATCGTCACCGCGCTGCAGAACGACATCCGCACCAGCCAGGCCGCGCAGCACCCGTGGTTCGGCTTCGTGTTCCTCGACTCCACCCACGCCGGCTACCACCTGCCCGCCAGCTACCCGCCGGTGGCCACGCCGATGGCCAAGGAGATCGACTTCCTGTCCTTCGGCCCGGACCACGACCCGACGCCGGAGCTCAACCGCTACCGCACCGCCGTGCACTACGCCGACAGCCTGATCGGCTCGCTGCTGGACGACCTTCGCGCACAAGGCCTGGCCGAGAACACCATCGTGCTGGTCACCGGTGACCATGCCGAAGAGTTCAACGACCTCAAGCTGAACTACTGGGGCCACAACGGCAACTTCTCCGACTACCAGCTGCAGGTGCCGTTCGTGCTGCACTGGCCTGGCCAGCCCAGCGGCCATGAGATGCGCACCAGTTCGCATGAGGACTGGGTGCCGACGTTGATGCGCCACGCACTGGGCTGCGAGAACGCCCTGAGCGACTTCAGTACTGGCCAGGACCTGCTGGCCGCGCCCACCACCAGCGAACGTGCGCTGGTGGTGGAGAGCTGGTCGCAGCGCGCGGTACGCCATGGCGATGCCATCTACGTGTTCGACAAGTTCGGCAACGCCACCGCGCTCGACCGGCACTACCGTCCGCTGTCGCAGCAGGCACCGGACGCCGCCGCCATCCGCTCCGCATGGGAAGCGCTGACCCGCTTCCGCAACCGCTGAACTTCAAGGACCGATCCTGCATGAACCGTCCGCTGCGTATCCTGCATACCGAAGCCGCCAAGGGAATGGGCGGGCAGGAGATCTATATCTTCCGGCACATGCAGGTGATGCGCGCGCGTGGCCATGAAGTGTCGTTGCTGTGCCAGCCCGATGCGCGCCTGGCCACACTGGCACGCGACGACGGTTTCACCGTGCATACGCTGCGCATGGGAGGCCTGGCACGCCTGCTGCGCGGCGTGTGGTCGGTATCGCGACTGGTGCGCCGCGAACGCTACGACGTGGTCAACACCACCAGCCGCCGCGATGCGCTGATCGCCGCCGCCGGTGCACGCCTGGGCGGCACGCCGCTGGTGGTGCGCTCACGCCACCTGATGAGCCCGGTCAATTCGCTGCTGACCTATACCGGGCTTCCGCACCGGGTGTTGACCGTCAGCAGCTTCGTCAAGCAGCTGCTGGCCGACCGTGGCATTCCGGCCGAGCGCATCGGCATCGTGCCGCCTATCGCGGTTCCGCCGCGCTGGAGCGAGATCCGCAAGGCCGATCCCTGGCAGTGCCTGCAGGACGCGCGCGCGCAGGTGCGTGCCGAGCTCGGTTTCGGCGAACAGGACATCGTGGTCGGCTGCGTGGCGGTACTGCGCGAGCCCAAGGGCCATGCCGACCTGCTGCAGGCGATGATCCCGCTGTGCAAGGCCAACCCGGACCTGCACCTGGTGATCGTCGGTGATGGCCAGGCCGTGACGGAACGACTGCAGGCGATGTGCGCCGAGCACGGCCTGCAGCGCCAGGTGCACCTGCTCGGCTACCGCGATGGAGCCTGCCGGCTGATGGCCGGCTTCGACATCTTCGCGCTGGCCTCGCACAAGGAAGCGGCCGGCACCGTGTTCCTGGAAGCGGCTTATGTGGGCGTACCGATCGTAGCCACGCGGGTGGGTGGCGTGCCGGAGATGGTGGTCGATGGCAGCAATGCGATCCTCACCCGTTTGGGAGACAATGCCGCCATGACAGGTGCCTTGCGCCTGCTGGTGGACGACCCGGAACGGCGGCGGCAGATGGGCCGCGCTGGCTGGGACTGGATGCACGGCGCGCACCGCTTCACGCCGGACGGCCACGGTGAAGCCACCGAACACTACTACCACCAGTGGCTGAAGGAGCTGGGACATGGCTGATGCGCGAACCGTTCCGGTGCTGATGCACCACCATGTCAGCCCCTCGCCGGGCATGATCACCGTGTCGCCGGAAAACTTCGAAAGCCAGATCGCGTGGCTGGCAGGCAATGGCTGGACCTCACTGACGCTGGAGCAGTACGCCGGCTTCCTGGCCGGCAAGCCGGTGCCGCGCAAGTCGATCGTCATCACCTTCGACGATGGCTACCTGGACAACTGGGTGTATGCCCATCCGATCCTGCAGAAGTACGGCATGCATGCCGTGGTGTTCGTGGTCACCGGCTGGATGGGCGAAGGCCCGGAACGTCCGCATGCCGGCATTGCCGGAGCGACGCTGCCGTCGACGCCGGACCATCGCGGCTGCGAAGCGGCGATCTACGAGCAGGACCGCAGTGACGATGTGATGATGCGCTGGAGCGAAGCACGTGCGGCCATCGCCGCCGGCACCTTCGAAGTGCATTGCCACACCCATACCCACACCCGCTGGTTGCGCCGTGACGATCTGGACCGTGCGCAGCGCCGTGCGGGCCTGAGCCGGGATCTGGCGATCTCGCGCGAAGTCCTGCAGGACAAGCTTGGCGACGTGTCCGATACCTTGTGCTGGCCGTACGGTGATTTCGACCAGGATCACATCGAAGTAGCGCGCGAGCAGGGCTTCCGCTACCTGCACACCACCCACCCGTTCGGCCGCAACGTGATCGGTGGCGACCCGGAACGCATCTATCGTTTCGCGATCCGCAACCGCCCGGCCAACTGGCTGCGCAAGCGCATCCGCCTGAGTTACAACCCGCTGATCGCGCCGCTGTTCAATGGGTTCAAGGCACGCCAGAAGAAGATGGTGCCGGGGCCCTGAACACGCCATCCCCCCTGGCCGCCGCAAAAGAAAACGCCCCGGAATTCCGGGGCGTTTTCTTTGTACGGATGTGCAGTCGCCTCAGCTGGCGGCTTCACGCACCGCAGCGGACAAGCGGTCCAGCGTCTGCTGCATCAGCGTGGCGTCATCGGCTTCCACGGTGACCCGAACCACCGGCTCGGTACCGGACGGCCGCAGGAACGCGCGGCCACGGCCGGCTACGGCCTGCTGCGCCACAGCCAGCGCGGACTGCACGCTTTCAGACTGCACCGTGGCCTTGGCCGAGACATTGCCCAGACGCACGTTGACGGTCTTCTGCGGCACCCGCACCAGGCCCTTCAGTGCCTGGCGCAGGGTCTGCCCACTGTTGCGCAGCGCGACCAGCACCTGCAGCGCGCTGACGATACCGTCACCGGTGGTGGCCCGGTCCAGGCACAGCAGATGGCCCGACGCTTCACCACCGAGTACACCGCCGCCTTCGACCAATGCCTGGTGCACGTAGCGGTCACCAACGTTGCTGCGCACGAACGGGATCTGCAGATCGGCAAAAGCTTTCTCCACGCCGTAGTTGCTCATCAGCGTGCCGACCACCGGGCCGCGCAGGCGGCCTTCGTCCTTCCAGGCGCGGGCCAGGATGTACAGCAGGTCATCACCGTCGACCGGGTTGCCCTGGTCGTCGGCCATCAGCACACGGTCGCCATCACCATCGAACGCGATGCCGAGATCGGCACGGGTCTCGCGGACTTTGGCCGCCAGGTTGTCGATATGGGTGGAACCCACACCGGCGTTGATGTTGACGCCGTTGGGCTCGGCACCGATGCCGATCACCTCGGCCCCCAGTTCGCGGAACAGCAGCGGTGCGATCTGGTAGGTGGCGCCGTGTGCGCAATCCAGCACCAGGCGCACGCCACGCAGGTCGAACGCGCGCGGCACGCTGGCCTTGCAGAACTCGATGTAGCGGCCGACCGCTTCACGCGCACGCGATGCCTTGCCCAGCTTCTCCGATTCGGCGGTGGTGAACGGAACGTCCAGCGCCGCTTCCAGGGCAAGTTCGGTGGCATCGTCGAGCTTCTCGCCATGGGCCGAGAAGAACTTGATGCCGTTGTCGTAATGCGGGTTGTGCGAGGCGCTGATGACGATGCCGGCGTCCACGCCCAGCGTGCGGGTCAGGAACGCCACCGCCGGGGTCGGCATCGGCCCCAGCAGCTGTACGTCGGCGCCGGCGGCGACCAGGCCGGCTTCCAGTGCCGCTTCGAACATGTAACCGGAAATGCGGGTGTCCTTGCCGATCACCACGATCGGCCGGCGCCCGTCCTGGCCGCGCTGGGCGACCAGGACACGGCCCAGGGCATTGCCCAGGCGCAGCACGAAGTCGGCCGAGATCACGCCCTGGCCGACCCGCCCACGGATGCCATCAGTACCGAAGTACTTGCGGCCTCCCATCAAGCCACCTCCGGCGCCGGCTGACGGCCCAGCATTGCCAGCAGATCGGACAGGCGGTCGCGCATTTCGCGGCGGTCGCAGATCTGGTCGATGGCACCGTGCTCCAGCAGGAACTCCGAGCGCTGGAAGCCTTCCGGCAGCTTCTCGCGCACGGTCTGCTCGATCACGCGCGGGCCGGCGAAGCCGATCAGCGCCTGCGGTTCGGCGATGTTGATGTCGCCCAGCATCGCGAACGAGGCCGACACACCACCGGTGGTCGGGTGGGTCAGCACCGAGATGTACGGCAGGCCCGCTTCACGCAGCTTGCCCAGCGCGGCCGAGGTCTTGGCCATCTGCATCAGCGAGAACAGGCCTTCCTGCATGCGCGCGCCGCCACTCTGCGAGAAGCACACGTACGGGGCGCCGATCTCGACCGCGGTTTCGGCGGCCAGCGCGAAACGCTCACCCACCACCGAGCCCATCGAGCCACCCATGAAGGCGAAATCGAACGACGAGGCCACCAGCGCACGGCCCTTGAGCAGCCCGCGCATGGCGATCAGCGCGTCGTACTCGCCGGTGTTCTTCTGCGCGATCTTGATGCGCTCGCTGTACTTCTTCTGGTCCTTGAACTTGAGCAGGTCGGTCGGGCCCAGGCGCGCACCGATCTCGGTGGTGCTGTCGGCGTCGAACAGGGCGGCCAGGCGCGCACGTGCGCGGATCGCCATGTGGTGGCCGCACTTCGGGCAGACCTCCAGGTTCTCTTCCAGTTCAGGACGGTACAACGCGCTGCCGCAGTTGCTGCACTTTTCCCACAGGCCCTCGGGGACACTGCGCTTCTTGCTGGGGGTGTTGTCGGTGCGGATGCCGGACGGCATCAACTTGCTGAGCCAACTCATGCGGGAGGACACTTCCGTTCAGGGCGGCCCAAGGGCCGCAAAGGCGGACAGTCTAGCTCCGCTTTCCCCGCCCGTGCACCCCCTTGCTGGCCCCGGGGCCGCCGGAAAAAACCATGCTGGGACGTACGTTTAGGTGCTGGGTCATGCCGGCCGCTAGCCGGCAGCCCCTGCCTGCAGACCCATGGGTAGTGCCGGCCGCTGGCCGGCAGCACTTGCATGTGGCCGTCAGGCAGATGCCGGCCGGCGGCCGGCAGTCCTGTTACGCGTCCAGCGCCTGCCGCAGCGGGGCGAGGAAGGCCCGGGCGCGCTGCACCGCGTCTTCCGCCGAGCCCGCTTCGGCCAGCGCCGCCACCAGCGCGCTGCCGACCACCACGCCGTCGGCCTGGCGGGCCATCGCCGCAGCACTGTCGGCATCCTTGATGCCGAAGCCGGCCACCACCGGCACCGAAGCGCGCGCGCGCAGGGCCTGCAGGCGGGCACTGGCGGCATCGCTGTCCAGGCGCTCGGACGCGCCGGTGACACCGGCAAAGCTGACGTAGTAGAGGTAGCCACGGGCCAGCGCCAGCAGCTTGTCGGCGCGCGCCTCGCTGGTAGTCGGCGACGCCAGCAGGACCAGTGCCAGGCCCGCTGCATCGAAGGCCTGCTGCGCTTCGCCGGCTTCTTCCGGCGGCAGGTCGACCAGCAGAACGCCGTCCACACCCGCCTCCACGGCTGCCGTTGCGAAGGCCGCGTAGCCATGGATCTCCACCGGATTCAGGTAGCCCATCAGCACCACCGGCGTCTGAGCGTCACGCTCGCGGAACTGCGCAACGGCCTGCAGCACGTAGCGGCTGCCAGCACCACGCGCCAGCGCGCGCTCGGAGCTGCGCTGGATGGTCGGGCCGTCGGCCATCGGGTCGGAGAACGGCACGCCCAGTTCGATCACATCGGCACCGGCATCGACCAGCGCGTGCATGACCGGCACGGTGGCCTCCAGCGAGGGATCACCGGCGGTGACGAAGGGAATCAGCGCCTTGCGCTGCTGTTCGCGCAGACGCAGGAAACAGGCATCGAGTCGGGATACGGGCATTTCAGGCACATCCTTCAATCAGTTCAATCGCATCGCTGGTTCCCCAGTACATCCGGGTGACCTTCCCTTCAAACAGTTCCAGGCGGATACCCAGGTCCGAACCCGGGTCCTGCCAGGTGAGGTACTCGCCCTGGTCACCGTCGTAGGCATGCGGGCTGGATACCGGCGGCTTCGGGAACTGGGCCATGGCCTGGGCGCGGGTCATGCCGATGCGCAGGCCGAATGGACCGGGCTGTTCAACCGGCAGTTCCGGGTCGTCGCCCGGCTTCAGATCAAAACGGACCACGCGGTCGTCGTCGGTCATCATCGACACGCCCGGCGGCAA
This sequence comes from Stenotrophomonas genospecies 3, assembly GCF_054473855.1. Lineage (NCBI taxonomy): Bacteria > Pseudomonadati > Pseudomonadota > Gammaproteobacteria > Lysobacterales > Lysobacteraceae > Stenotrophomonas > Stenotrophomonas genospecies 3. The sequence goes on along the minus strand of NZ_JBTMUR010000003.1, from coordinate 152,333 downwards.
CCCCCTGCCGTCGTAGTACTCGCAGTCGCCTTCGAAGAACTCTTTCGCGCCCTGTGCCTTCCAGGGCCCCAGTGACTTCAGGTCCCCCATGTGCTGGCCGACCAGCACTTCGCCGGCATGGTCCAGTGCCACCGAGGCGACGGCGGGGGCGTTGTCGCCGTTGCTCTCTTCCGCAGACGGCGGATCGACGATCGGCGTACGCGCCATCGGGTCGAGGTCATCGTTGGCGGCCGGCTGCTGTGCGGACTGCGCGGTGGCTTTGGCGGCCGGCGCAAGCACTGGCGGTTCCGGCGGCTGGCACGCGGCCAGGCCCAGCACCAGCAGAAGCACCCCGCTGTTCCGCAGCAGCGCGCTCACAGCACCAGCCCTTCGCGCGCGGCGATGGTATGCACGTCCTTGTCGCCACGGCCGGACAGATTGCACAGCACGATCTGGTCACGCGGTCGCTCACGCGCCAGCTTGATCGCCTGTGCCAGCGCATGGCTGGATTCCAGCGCCGGCAGGATGCCTTCGGTGTGCGCCAGCAGGTGGAAGGCCTGCAGCGCTTCTTCATCGGTGATGCCGAGGTAACGTGCGCGGCCGGTATCGGCCAGGAACGCGTGCTCCGGCCCGACACCCGGGTAGTCCAGGCCGGCTGATACCGAGTGGGTCTCGATGATCTGGCCGTCGTCGTCGCACAGCACATAGGTGCGGTTGCCGTGCAGCACGCCGGGGCGACCCGCCGCGATGGAGGCGGCATGGCGACCGGTGCTGATGCCATCACCGGCGGCTTCGGCGCCGACGATCTCGACCTGGCGATCATTGAGGAAGGCATGGAACAGGCCGATGGCATTGCTGCCGCCGCCGACGCAAGCGGTGATCGCATCCGGCAGGCGGCCGTACTCGGCCAGCATCTGCTCGCGTGCTTCGCGGCCGACGATGGCGTTGAAATCGCGCACCATGCGCGGGTACGGATCCGGACCAGCCACGGTGCCGATGATGTAGAAGGTGTCCTGCACGTTGGTCACCCAATCGCGCATCGCTTCGTTGAGCGCGTCCTTCAGGGTGGCCGAGCCGGAGGTGACCGGCACCACCGTCGCACCGAGCAGCTTCATTCGGTAGACGTTGATCTTCTGCCGCTCGATGTCGGTGGCGCCCATGTACACCACGCATTCCAGGCCCAAGCGCGCGGCAACGGTGGCACTGGCCACGCCATGCTGCCCGGCACCGGTCTCGGCGATGATGCGCTTCTTGCCCATCCGCGCGGCCAGCAGCGCCTGGCCGATGGTGTTGTTGATCTTGTGCGCACCGGTGTGGTTCAGGTCCTCGCGCTTGAGCAGGATCTGCGCACCGCCGACATGATCGCTCAGGCGCTGGGCGTGATAGATCGGGCTCGGCCGGCCCACGTAATGGGCCAGGTCGCGGTCGTAAGCGGCCTGGAATGCCGGGTCCTGGCGGGCCTGGTCATAGGCCTGGGCCAGTTCCTGCAGCGGGCCGACCAGGGTTTCGGCAACGAAGCTGCCGCCGTAGCGGCCGAAGTGGCCCTGGGCATCCGGGAAGGCGTGGTAGTCGGCAATGGGGGAGGCAGACATGGAAGCGACCGCTGGTTCTAGACAGGTGGATACTCTAGCGCACGGGTCGTGACCGGAAAAATGGATATTATCTGGCGCATATCGTCAGGAAATCTCACATGAGTCGTTCCCTGCTGCCTCCCCTCAATGCGCTGCGTGCGTTCGAGGCCACCGCCCGTCTGGGCGGGGTTGGGCGCGCCGCGCAGGACCTGCATGTCACCCACGGCGCGGTCAGCCGGCAACTGAAGCTGCTGGAGGATCATCTCGGCCTGGCATTGTTCCAGCGTGCCGGCCGCGGGCTGCGCCTGACCGCTGCGGGCACGCGACTGCAGGCCGCGTGCAGCGAGGCGTTCAGCGGCATCGAAGACTGCGTGCGCGAGCTGCGCCGGCCGACGGCGGCCCCAGCACTGGTGCTGGGCTGCAGCGGCAGCGTACTGGCGCGCTGGATGATCCCGCGCCTGCCCGTGCTGCAGGCCGCCCTGCCCGGCGTGCGCCTGCAGTGGTCGGCGCTGGATGGCAGTTTCACCGAAGCACAGGCGGCGCTGGATGCCGTACTACTGCTGGCGCAGGGGCCGTGGCCACGGGGCTGGCAGGTGCGTGAGCTGGCGCCGGAACGGGTCGGCGTGGTGGTGGCACCCTCGCACCCGGCCGCGCAGCGCCTGCGGCAGGTACCGCCCTCGGCGCTGCTGCAGGAAACGCTGCTGCACACCAGCTCACGGCCACAGGCGTGGCCGGCGTGGGCGCAGGCGCACGATCTGGACACCGCGAAGCTGCAGCTGGGCACCGCTTTCGAACATCTGTACTACCTGCTGGAAGCAGCCGTGGCCGGGCTGGGCCCGGCGATCGCACCGGAGCCACTGGTGGCCGAAGATCTGGCAGCAGGCCGGCTGGTCGCACCGTGGGGGTTTACCGCCACCGGCGGCTTCTGGGTGCTGGCGCGGCCGGATGGCCCGGCCGATGCACGGGTGGACGCCCTGGCCGACTGGGCAGCAGCACAGCTGCAATGAGACGAGGCCCCGGGCGGCGTTCACCGCCCGGAGCCGGCAACACAGGCCTCAGCGACCGCCCATCGCGACCCGCTGCTGCTCCTCATGCACCTGCTGCTGGTGCGAAGGATCTGCCAGCAGCTTGGCACTGGTCTGCTCCAGCGACGGCGGCGCCTGGGCCAGGTCGACCGCGGTGCGGAAGCCCGGCGTCGTGCCCATCACGAACGCCTTGCCATCCTGCACCGTGATGCTCTGCAGCTTGTCGGCCGCGTCGATTCCGTTCTGCTTTGCATGCAGGGTGATATTGGCGGCAGCCTCTTCGGAAAACACGCTGGGAAGCTTGCTGCGGACGGCGTTGTGCAGTGCGTGGTCCGGATGCGATGCATCGTTCAGCGACGGCCCCTTCGGTACAGCCGCTGCAGGTTCATGGCCCTGCGCACGGCCCGCCGCCAGCGCGGCAGCGGTCTGGCGACCGACAATCCCATCGGCCACCAGCCCCTGCTGTTTCTGCAGCGCGATCACCGCTTCGCGGGTGTGATCACCAAAACGACCATCCTCTGACAACCGATGGCCCTGCGCATCACGCACACCGAGCTGGTTGAGAGTCTGCTGCAACGCCTGCACGTCGGCGCCACGCTGCCCCTGCTTCATCACCTCGCTGACCGCCGCGTGTGATGCAGCCGGCTGCACGGTGGCGGTTGGCCGGGACAGCGCAGGTTCGCCATTGCCGTGCAGCGGCGCGCGCACCTGGAATTCCGGCTTCGGTGTCAGCGCACCAACGATGCGGGTGCTTCCGCCATCCCAGTACCCGCCCGGCCGGATGGTGACTTCGGCCGGCCCGGTGCTTCCCTGTGAACCGATGAACTGGATGTTTCCCTGCGCGTCGTAGCCTTTGAAAATTCCGACATGCTGGCCCTGCGACGAGGAGAACATCAGGATGTCGCCCTGCTTCAGCGATCCGTTCGGTTTGCGTGCTTCGGCAGCCGAGGTCACATCGAAATGCTCGCGTGCGTAAGCCGTGGTGTTCGCACCATTGAACAGCGTCGACGTAGTGAACCCCGCAGCGTTCTCGCCCCGCACGTCGTAACCCGCGTTCTTCAGGCCGCGCCATACGAACGCCGAGCAATCCACGCCGAAGCGTCCGTCACCATCGAGGTCACGCTCCAGCCGGCTGCTGTCGCGACCCGGGCGCGGATGGTCCGGGCGCCCGTATTCGTACTGGCGGCCTGAGGCCATGAAATGCTGATAGGCCTCGTTGTAGAGCGCGGCACTGCCGACTGCAGCCGCGGCCTGGCCCGCAGCGGGCGCCGCCGCCGAAGGCGTCTGTACCTGCGGTTGGGTCTGGGTCTGCACGGGCGCAGCCGCCGGTGTGCGCGTAGGAGGCTGCTGCGTGGCAACCTCACCCGGCTGCCAGCCCTCGAAACGGCGGATGCCGTCGGCCAGCACTTCACGCTCGCGCACGCTCATCTGGCCGACGGTCTTCGAGCGCAGGTCGACCCCCTGGCGATCGCCTTCGGCATAGATGGTGGCCGCCTGCTCCTTGTGGTGGGTGGTGCCGCTGTAATCCTTGGTGGAGTAGCTCGGCAGCATTTCCTCCACGGTCTTGTCGCCGAACCGGCGTTCGAGCAGCTGGATCTTCGCCACCCGGCCGGCTTCATAGCTTTCGAAAACCGCGTTGCCCCATTGGTCAAGATCGACCACGCCCTTGTAGCGCCCCTGCGCCGATTCCAGCGCCTGCTCGCGGGTACGCGGATTGGTTACCGTCTTGTCCGCGCTGCCGGCGAATTCAAACTTGAGGTTGCCAGGATTGTTGTTGCGCCACGAGACGCTGCCGCCTGATCGTTCGACGACACTGCCATCGTCCATTTCCAGCGTGCGCGTGGTACCTACGCTGCTGACCAGCCGGGTGATTTTTGGATCCGACATGAGCTGTTCCTTTGCCAGTGGTTGATTGGACCGCTCCCCTGGCGGTGATTACATTCCGTTGGAAAACACGTCGAGCACGTCCGCACTGACCCAGCCCTGTGCGCAGTTCCCGGCGTAACGTCCCGGCGCCGTCGCATGGCAGGCCTCGCCCCCCGTGGTCGCCAGGCCAGTGATCGGCCTGTCGCCATAGGTGTCACACAACGTGTTGCCCTTGCACTTGCCGACCGTCGCAGCGGGAACCGCAACGACGTAATAGAACAGCGGATTCTGTCCGGTGCGCCCGATGCCCTGCACGCAGACCAGCTGCCCCTTCGACAGCTTCGCGGTCACGCTGGCCTTGCTGCCGGTGGATGGCACCGCACTCAACGTCTCCACGCCCTTGGCATCGGCTACGCCAGCGAAGAAACCCTGGTCGCCACAGTCCGGCGACAGTTCGACATCGTAGAAATCACCGCTGTCCACATCGCCCGCCGTGCAGCCGCTGCCTGTACTGGCGTTGCTGCATTTCACGCCACTGGCCTGGATCAGCGCAGCCAGGCCGTCGGCTGCCGGTGCTGCCGCCGGAACCGTGGCCGGTGCTGTGGCAGGTGCATCTGCCGGTGCGGCAGCGGCCGGTGCCGATGCGGTCGGGGCGGATGAGTCACCGGCCGCACACGCGCCCAAGGCAAGCAGCAGGCTGGGCACGAGCGTCAGGCGGGCCAGGCGGATACGGCGGGAAGAGAGATGGGGCATATCCATTGCGTCCTCGTTCGAAAGGTAAGGCGTATCTCAGGGGCGCGGCCAGCGACACGCACGCGGCATCGCACCCAGCCAAGACAGGCTGGGCGCATTGTGTCCGATCAGATGTTCGGGGGGTGTCGACTTTTTGGCGCTGGAACCTGAATTACCCGAAAGCGTGATACTCATCGCATTCAGGATTCGCCCGCCTTCACGGCACGGCGGAATGCACCGTCGACGATGACATTCCGGGTGCCCCCTCAGGTGACGCGGATCACTCCAGAACGGTGCAATCCGCGCGACGCACTTCTTCGACGAAGGTGCGCATCTTGTAGCCGTCCTTGATGCCCGGCTCCAGCTCGATACCGCTGGAGACGTCCACGCCCCACGGCAGCGTCGCCAGCACAGCATCGTAGACGTTCTCAGGGTTCAGGCCACCGGCCAGCAGGAACGGCCGGTGCAACCCGGTCGGAACGCGGCCCCAGTCGAACGCCACGCCGGTGCCGCCACCGCCACCCGGGGCGTGGCTGTCGAACAGGAAGCCGGCAGCGCTGGGGTAGCGCAGCTGCAGGGTGCGGGCGTTGACCTCTTCACGGCCGCCCATGGCGATCGCCTTCAGGTACGGCATGTTGAAGCTGCGGCAGAAGCTTTCGTCTTCCTCACCATGGAACTGCAGCAGGGTCGGACGTACCGTACGCAGCACCTCGCGCACTTCTTCCTTGCTGTTGTTGCGGAACAGCGCCACCACGTCGACCATCGGCGCGATCGCCTGGCGCATCGCGCGGGCCTCGGCCGGTGCAACCCGGCGGCTGCTCTCGCGGGCAAAGATGAAACCCACTGCGTCCACGCCCAGCTCACCGGCCAGGCGGACGTCGCCGGCACGGGTCATTCCACAGAACTTGATGCGCGTACGGTAGTAGGAACGGCTCATAGCGTGACCTCGGCGGGCAGATGCCAGTTGTCGGGGTACAGGGGCCCAAGGAACACCAGGCCCTGCGGCGGTGCGGTGGGACCAGCTACGGTGCGGTCGCGCCCGGCCAGCAGTTCGGCGATCCATTCCACCGGTTTTTCGCCGCTGCCCACCAGGATCAACGATCCGACGATATTGCGGACCATGTGATGAAGAAATGCATTGCCACGTACTGCGACTTCGATCACTTCGCCATGACGGCTGACCTGCAGCGACTGCAGTTCACGCCGCGCATGCAGCGCCTGGCACTGCACCGAACGGAACGCGCTGAAGTCATTCTCACCAAGCAATGCCTGGCCGGCGGCATGCATCAGGGTCTCGTCCAGCGCACGGCGCTCCCAGCTCAGGGTCTGCCGGTCCAGCGCCGGCCGTACCTCGCGGTTGAGCAGCCGATAGCGATAGCGGCGCGCACGCGCGGAGAAGCGGGCGTGGAAATCATCGGCCACCGGCACGCACCAGCGCACCGCGATCGAGCGCGGCAGGCGGGTGGTGGTGCCGAGCATCCAGGCGCGCGGATCGCGCACCACGTCGGTATCGAAATGCACGACCTGGCACTGGCCATGCACGCCGGCATCGGTGCGGCCGGCGCAGACCACCTGCAGCGGCGCATCAGCCACCGATGACAGGGCCTGCTCGAGGCTGGCCTGCACGCTGGGACCACCCTCGCCCAGGTTCTGCCAGCCCCTGAAATCGCTGCCGTCGTACTCGACGCCAAGCGCATAACGCATGTGCTACCTCGATGTTGCGGATGGGGCGGCGCTCAGGCCGGATCGCGTTCGGACCAGACCGCCAGTTCGTTGCCACCGGGCTCGACGAACTGGAAGCGGCTGCCACCGGGGAAGGAAAACACCGCGCGCACGATCTCGCCGCCGGCGTCGCGCACGGCGGCCTCGACCGGCGCCAGTGCGTCGGCATACAGCACCAGCAGCGGTGCACCGCTGTCGCTGGCCCGCTGCGGCTGGCCACGGAAGAAGCCGCCCTGCAGGCGGCCATCGTCGAACGCCGTGTAGTCGCTGCCGTAGTCGACGAACGACCAGCCGAACACCTTCTCGAAGAAGGCACGGCTGGCAGCCGGGTCGCTGGACGCGAATTCAACGTAGTCGATGCGGCGTTCGCGGCTCATGGCAAGGTCCTTGTCGGCAGGTTCGGTCACGGCAGGCGCGCCAGCAGTTCACGGGCCTGGGCCTGGCTGTGCAGGTCACCGCCTTCGGCGACTTCCAGCAACAGGGTGCGCGCCGTCTGCGCGTCGCCCAGATCGAGGTAGGCAATGGCCAGTTCCAGGCGCTCCTGGCCGGCACGTGGCGACCAGCCGGCGTCGCCGGCAGGCGCGGCTGCGCTCGACGCGATGTCGTCGGAATGAGAGACCTCGATGCTGCCATGGTCGATGCCGTCGATGGCTTCGGGATGAGCGGCATCCGCCGGCGCCTCGTTGTCATGCGCGTCGGCCGGCAGATCGAACACGCCGCGGAACTGCGGCTGCTGTTCGGCATGCAGTGCGTAATCCGGCACCGCCACGTCGGCCGGCGCCTGCGGTACAACGCGTTCGTCCTGCAGCGGCACGGCGACGACAACCTCGTCGGCGGTGGTTGCGGAATCGTCCCAGCGCGGCAGATCGGTCACCGCTTCGGGCAAGGCCACCGCGTCCTCGTCGCGCAGTGTCTCGGCCTGCCATTCGGCCCGTACCGCGCGCTCGGCGACAGGTTCGGCGACCACTACGTCGTGCACTTCGGTTTCGGTCGCCCAGTCGGGCATCGCCGGTTCCTGGCGGCCGTTGCCGGCAACAGCCGATGACCACGAGGACTGCTCGGCCAGCGTATCCAGCGCCGCACCCGCCGGCACCGCTGCGGCCAGGCCGGCGGCATCGTCTTCCTCACGCAACGGCGGCAGCGGCGACGGCTTGCGACGACGCAGCAGCCAGGCGGCGCCCGCCGCCAGCAGCAGCACCGGCAGCCCCAGCCAGTACCACGGCGTTGCCGCATCGCGGGCATCCGGTGCCTGCGCCAGGCGCTGCTGCGCGGCGGCCAGATCGTTGTCCTTCATCGCGATCAGCGACTGCTGCTGTTCCTTGAGCTTTTCCAGGTCGGCCACGCGCTGCTTCAGCTCGCCGATCTCGGCATCGCGGGTGGCGATGTCCTCACGCGCCTGGCGCAGTTGTTCGTTGCCCAGCATGTCACCCTCGCTGCCGGCAGCGGTGCCGGTGGTTGTGCCCGCGTGCGCGGCGTCGGACGCCAGCGCCGGAGCAATCTCAAGTCGTGCCCCATTGGCCGCGGCCGGGGAAGAAGCGTTCGTGGCTGCCGCCTTGGCAACCGGTGCGGCCATGCCCACCGGTTGCGGCACGGTACGCGCCTGCCGCCATTGCGCGGCATGCTCGCGCACGAGCGTCGCCGCTTCGGCAGCGTCGACCGCAGCAAGCGCATCACTGCCGGGCATGCGCAGCACCGCACCCTGCTTGAGCAGGTTGACGTTGCCGCGGATGAAGGCTTCGGGATTGGCACGCAGCAGGGCGATCATCGCGCGGTCGCGACTGACCTGGTTGCCACGTGCCACCGCACTGGCGATCTCCGACAGGGTCTGCCCGCGCTGCACGGTGATGCTGCCATCGGCCGCCGGTGCAGCAACTGGCGCGGAGGCCGCACGCGGGCGTGCCGGTGCTGGCGCCACCGCTGGTGGCGGCGTCGTGGGCGTCTCTGCTGCTGGCACCGAAGCCGGTGCTGGTTCACGCACGATGGTATTGGAGAGCGTACCGGCCGGCGCGACGATTTCCGGCTCGGCCACGGCCAACGCACTGGGCGGCGCATCGACCAGTGCCGAGTACTCACGCACCAGGCGGCCCTGGCCCCAGTCGGCTTCGATCAGGAAGCTGAGCGACGGCGTCTCCACCGGCGCCTGCGAGGTGACGCGCACCACCGCCCTGCCCTGCGTGTCGCGGGTCAGTTCGAACTGCAGTTCACTGACCAGTCCGGTTGGCCGCTGCAGGCCGACACGTTCGAAGGTGACCGGTGAGGCCAGCGCCACGCGCAGGTTTTCCAGTTCGGACGGGTCCGCCGAGACCACCGGGATTTCGGCCAGCAGGGGCTGGCCCGGCTTGGACAGGACCCGGATGTCGCCCAACCCCAGGGCAAGCGCCGAACTGCTGGCCAGGGCGAGCAGTGCGGCGGACAGATAGGTGAGCGGGCGCTTTGCGCCCTTGGCCCGTTTATTCATGGGCGACACTATAAAGCGTGCGGACCGGGGTCCGCACCCACCGATGGGAGACCTTCGGTAGTGCCGGCCGCTGGCCGGCACACACGCACGCCCCCATCACGGCAATACCGGCCAGCGGCCGGCACTACCGGTGAGGCAACCGCTGTGATCAGCGCTGCTCGGCGGCGACCAGCTCGGCCAGCTGCACGGCATTCAACGCCGCGCCCTTGCGCACGTTGTCCGACACGATCCACAGGTTCAGGCCGCGCGGGTGCGACAGGTCCTCACGGATGCGGCCGACGTACACCGCGTCGGTGCCCGACGCATGCGTGACCGGGGTCGGGTAACCACCGGCTTCGTGACGATCGACCACTTCGATGCCCGGCGACTGCTCCAGCAGCGCGCGTGCTTCGGCCACGGTGACCTTATCGCGGGTCTCGATCGCGACCGACTCGGAGTGGCCGTAGAACACCGGCACGCGCACCGCAGTCGGGTTCACCAGGATGCTGTCGTCGCCGAGGATCTTGCGGGTCTCCCAGATCAGCTTCATCTCTTCCTTGGTGAAGCCGTTGTCCTGGAAGTCGTCGATGTGCGGAATCAGGTTGAAGGCGATCTGCACCGGGAAGCGCTGCGGATCGATTTCCTGGAAACTCAGCAGCTGGCCGGTCTGCTTGCCCAACTCCTCGGTTGCCGAACGGCCACCGCCGGACACCGACTGGTAGGTGGAGACGTTGATGCGCTCGATGCCGTACTTGCGGTGCAGCGGTGCCAACGCCACCAGCATCTGCATGGTCGAGCAGTTCGGGTTGGCGATGATGCCGCGCGGACGGTTGGCGACCTGCTCCGGGTTGACCTCGGACACCACCAGCGGCACGTCATCGTCGTAACGGAAGGCCGAGGAGTTGTCGATCACCACCGCACCCGCTGCGGCGAACTTCGGTGCGTATTCCTTGGACACGCTGCCGCCGGCCGAGAACAGGGCGATCTCGACGCCGCTCGGATCGAAGGTGGCCAGGTCCTGGACCTTGACCTTCTGGCCGTTGAATTCGATCTCACCGCCGGCCGAGCGCTCGGAAGCGAGGACACTCAGGGTACCGACCGGGAAGTCACGCTCGGCCAGGATCGACAACATGGTCTCGCCGACCGCACCGGTGGCACCGACGACGGCGACGTGGAAACTGCGCTGTGCATTGCTCATGGGGGAAACTCTCACGAAAACGGGGATGGGGAAAAAACACGCACGACAGCTGGGTTCGGGGAACCTCCTCAAGCGGGGCGCGCGGAGGTTCCCTATCGTTTCCCGGTTTTTTTGCCCAGAGTCACGCGCGCGGCCATCGCCGCGTCAGCGTTGATCGCGCTCGGCATGCGCGACGGGCCGCCGTCCAGGCCGAGCCCGGCAACCAGATTATCCACGGCCAGCTGTACCATCGCCGTGCGCGTGGCCAGCGAGGCGCTGCCGATGTGCGGAGTGAGCACGACGTTGCGCAGCGCCAGCAGTTCGGGGCGTACCTTTGGCTCGCCTTCGTACACATCCAGACCCGCTGCAGCAAGGCGGCCGTTGGCCAGCGCATCGGCCAGCGCGATCTCATCGACCAGGCCGCCGCGGGCGATGTTCACCAGCGTCGCCGACGGCTTCATCTTCGCCAGTGCGGCGGCATCGATCAGGTGATGCGAGGCCGGGGTATACGGCAGCACCAGCAGCAGGTGATCGGCCTGCGCCAGCAGCGTGTCCAGGTCAACGTAACGGGCCCCCACCTCCGCTTCGGTCGCGGCCGGAAGCTGCGAACGGTTGTGGTACAGCACCTTCATGCCGAAACCGTGCGCGCCGCGACGGGCGATGCCCTGGCCGATGCGGCCCATGCCAAGGATGCCCAGCGTACTGCCGTGGATGTCGGCACCGAGCATGGTCTGGAACGACCACTGCTTCCACTGGCCTTCGCGCAGCCAGCGCTCGGATTCAGTGATGCGGCGCGCGGCGGCCATCAACAGAGCGAAACCGAGATCGGCGGTGGTTTCAGTCAGGACGTCCGGGGTATTGCTGGCGAGGATGCCGGCCGCGCTAAGCGCGTCGACATCCAGGTTGTTGTAGCCGACACCGACATTGGCGATCACCTGCAGCTGCGCGGCATCGGCCACCTGTGCTGCGCCGATGCGCTCGTTGAGGGTGATGATGGCGCCGTCGGCGCTGGCCAGCTGTTCGGCGATCTGGTCGGGTGACCAAGCGGTGACGGTGTCGGTGCTGCGCAGCTGCACGCGATCGCGCAGCGGCGCGATGGCCGCGTCGATCAGCGGCTGGCTCACCCACACGGTCGGCCGCGTGTCAGCCATCGATCTGCCCGGGAATACGCGGGGTGATCGTGCCGACATCGCCGCACTGCGCGCGATGACGCAGCGCCTGGTCCATCAGCACCATCGCCACCATCGCCTCGGCGATCGGAGTGGCGCGGATGCCGACGCAGGGATCGTGGCGACCGGTCGTGACCACCTCGACCACGTTGCCGGCCGTGTCCAGCGACGGGCCCGGCAGGCGCAGGCTGGAGGTCGGCTTCAACGCGATCGACGCGACCACCGGTTGGCCGGTGGAAATGCCACCGAGGATGCCGCCGGCATGGTTGCTGGCGAAGCCCTGCGGGGTCAGCAGGTCGCGGTGTCCGGTGCCCTTCTGCGCGGCGCTGGCGAAACCGTCGCCGATCTCAACGCCCTTCACCGCGTTGATGCTCATCAGCGCGGCAGCCAGTTCGCCATCGAGCTTGCCGTAGATCGGCTCGCCCCAGCCTGGCGGCACGTTGTCGGCCACCACGTCCACGCGCGCACCGACCGAATCACCGGACTTGCGCAGCGCATCCATGTACGCCTCCAGTTCCGGCACCTGTGCGGCGTGCGGCCAGAAGAAGGGATTGTCTTCCACCGCCGACCAGTCGAAACCGGCCGGGGTGATCTCGCCCAGCTGCGACAGGTAGCCGCGCACGGTCACGCCGAAGCGCTCGGCCAGCCATTTCTTGGCGACCACGCCGGCGGCCACGCGCATGGTGGTCTCGCGCGCGGAAGAACGGCCGCCACCGCGCGGGTCGCGGATGCCGTACTTGTGCCAGTAGCTGTAGTCGGCATGGCCCGGCCGGAACTGCTGGCCGATGTTGGCGTAGTCCTTGCTGCGCTGGTCGGTGTTGCGGATCAGCAGGGCGATCGGCGTGCCGGTGGTCAGGCCCTCGTACACGCCGGACAGGATCTCGACCTCGTCCGCCTCGCGGCGCGCCGAGGTGTGGCGGCTCTTGCCGGTAGCGCGACGCTGCAGGTCATGGGCGAATTCGGCCGCGTCCAGCGCCAGCCCCGGAGGGCAGCCATCGATCACGCAGCCGATGGCCGGCCCGTGCGACTCGCCGAACGTGGTGACGGTGAACAGCTTGCCGAACGAATTGGAGCTCACGGGCGCTGCGCCGCCAGCTCGGTGATGCGCGCGCTGTGGGCGATCAGCTCGCGGCATTCGACCGCGAAGATGCCCATCTGGCCGACCTTGAATTCGATCCAGGCGAAGTCGACTTCCGGCAGCAGCTTGATCAGGTGCTGCTCGGACTCGCCCACTTCACAGATCAGCAGACCGTCTTCGCTCAGGTGCAGCGGCGCATCGCGCAGGATCTTCAGCACCAGGTCCAGGCCGTCGTCGCCGGCACGCAGCCCCATCTCCGGCTCGTAGGAGTATTCCTGCGGCAGGGCATCGGTCTCGTCGTTGGTGACGTACGGGGGGTTGGTGACGATCAGGTCGTAGTGGCGACCGGTCAGGCCGTTGAACAGGTCCGACTTGAGCAGGGTCACGTTGTGCGCCTGCAGGCGTTCCTTGTTTTCCTCGGCCAGCGACAGCGCGTCGTCGCTCAGGTCGACACCGTCCACTTCCCAGTTCGGGTAATAGTGGCCCATGGCGATGGCGATGCAGCCCGAACCGGTGCACAGGTCCAGCGCACGGCTGACATCGCGGCCGGCCAACCACGGTTCGAAGCCGCACTCGATCAGTTCAGCGATCGGCGAGCGCGGCACCAGGGCGCGCTTGTCGCTCTTGAAGCTCAGACCGGCGAACCAGGCCTCACCGGTCAGGTAGGCGGCCGGGATGCGTTCGTCGATGCGGCGCTGGAACAGTTCCAGCACACGCACCTTCTCTTCCTGCAGCAGACGCGCCTGGCCGTACGCCGGGCCGAGGTCGTGCGGCAGGTGCAGGCTGTGCAGCACCAGCTGGGTGGCCTCGTCCAGCGCATTGTCGTAGCTGTGACCGAAGGTCAGCCCGGCTTCGTTGAAACGGCTGGTGCCGTAGCGGATCAGATCGATGATCGTGTGGAGTTCGGCGGCCGTTTCAGCGGTCATGGCGGTACTGCGGGCAAAGTGGCCCTCGATTATAGGGGCTGACGCCCGCGGCGGCATCCGTTGCGGCAGAAACGATCGGGCCGCAGCCGGTATGATGGAGCCCACTTCGCGCGGGGGCTCCCATGTTCAATCGCAACGCCGGCATCATCCTGCTGATCGCCCTGGCGGCAGGTCTCGGCCTGCTGGCCGCCCAGCAGGTGTTCGCGCCGAAGCCGCCGGCCAATGCCCCGGCCACCGAAGCGATCACCCTGTACCCGCAGCCGCGCGAACTGCCCGATTTCAATCTGACCCAGTCCGACGGTACCCGGCTGATCCCGGGCGAACTGAAGGGTCACTGGACCCTGGTGTTCCTGGGCTTCACCTTCTGCCCGGACGTCTGCCCGACCACCCTGGCCGAGCTGGCCGGCGCGCAGAACCAGTGGGAGGCCCTGCCCGACAGCCTGCGCCCGCGCGTGCTGTTCATCTCGGTCGACCCGGACCGTGACAGCGCCACCCGCCTGGGCGAGTACGTGCACGGCTTCCACAAGGACACCCTGGCCGCCACCGCCGACGTTCCCTCGCTGGAGCGCTTCGCCACCTCGCTGGGCTTCGTGTTCCAGAAGGTGCCAGGCAAGCACTTCGACGAGAACCCCGAGGATTACACCGTCGAGCATTCGGCCAGCCTGGCCGTGCTCGACCCGCAGGGCCGCCTTGCCGGCCTGGTGCGCCCCCCGTTCAACGCGCCGGCCATTGCCCGCGACCTGCAGAAGCTGACCAAGAAAACCGCCCCATGAGCCTCACCACCGCCCTGACGTACGCCCTGCCCCACCGCCTGCTGTCCTCGATGGCGCGTTCGCTGGCGTACTCGGACGATCCGCGCGTGTCGCGCTGGCTGATCGACACGGTCACCCGCAAGTTCAACGTCAATCTGGACGAAGCGGCCAACCCGGACCCGCGCAGCTATGCCACCTTCAACCAGTTCTTCACCCGTGCACTGAAACCGGGCGCGCGCGTGGCCGATGCCGATCCGCGCAGCCTGGTGATGCCGGCCGACGGCCGCATCAGCCAGCTCGGCAGGATCGAAGCCGGCCGCATCTTCCAGGCCAAGGGCCAGTCGTTCACCGCCGCCGAACTGCTGGGCAGTGACGAGGACGCCAAGCCGTACAACGACGGCCTGTACGCCACCGTGTACCTGTCGCCGCGCGACTACCACCGCGTGCACATGCCGTGGACCGGCACCCTGCGCGAAACCGTGCACGTGCCCGGCCGCCTGTTCAGCGTCGGCCCGGCCGCCGTCAACGGCGTGCCGCGCCTGTTCGCGCGCAACGAGCGCCTGGTCTGCCATTTCGATACCAGCTTCGGCCCGATGGTCAGCGTGATGGTCGGTGCGCTGCTGGTGTCCGGCGTGGAAACCGTGTGGAGCGGCGAAGAAATTCCGGCCTACGGTGACCGCATCACCCGCAAGGACTACCGCGGCCAGGGCATCCAGCTGGAGCGTTTCGCCGAGATGGCGCGCTTCAACTACGGCTCCACCGTGATCGTGCTGCTGCCGCCGGGCGTGGCTGACTTCGCCCCGCAGCTGGGCGCTGAAAGCCCGGTGCAGCTGGGCCAGGCGCTGGCGAAGCTGCGCTGAGGCTTCGGTAGTGCCGGCCGCTGGCCGGCATCTCCGTTGATCCAACGCGACGAGCATTGCCGGCCAGCGGCCGGCACTACCGGTACGCGCGTTACTGCAGGGCTGGGGCCGGGCCGACGTCCATGCCGTCGTAGTCTTCCACGCCCTTTTCCGCGGCCAGCGCAGCGAATTCCTGGTTGCGGCGGTCCAGCGAGGCTTCGTCGTGGATCTCCACACGCTCCACGTGCAGCACGTGGAACGGCGCGTCGCCCTCTTCCGGCTCCTGCTCGAACAGTTCCACGAAGGTATAGCCCTGCGCCTGCAGGTGCTGCGCCAGTGCCTGCAACGGCTCGGCAGTGGAGTGCACGAAGAAGTACCCCCACAGCAACGGGCCGGTGATGTCCCAGTCGGTGTTTTCGCGGAGGTTGGCGAACAGGTTGCGGGTGTCTTCGAGGTCCATGCGGATTCCAGGGTCGGGGGGATTACTTGTCGCAGCCCTGCAGCTTCAGCGTCTGGCCGTGGCGCAGGCTGTAGGCCGGGGCCTTCAGGCCGTTGGCGCGGGCCAGGGTCGGCACGTCGCACTGGAACTTCGCGGCAATGGCGCCCAGGGTCTCACCCCGGCCCACCTTGTGGCTGCGCACCGGCTTCGGCCGTGCCGCCGGGCGCGGCGTGGCTACCGGAGCGACCGGTGTGGTCGGCACGCTGGTGGAGGCTGCGGCGTCGGCCACCGGCACCACGCCGCCCACGGCCACGCTGCCGGTGTAGTTGGCGGCGGTCGGGCGCTTGATCGCCGCGTTCAGATCGGCGGTGATCAGGGTGCGGGCCAGGTCGGCACGCGGGCCACTGACGCAGTTGCGCTGGTACAGGCCGGCAATGCGGGTGGTGGCGTTGATCAGCGTGCCGGCCGGAATCCAGCCATCGGCCTCATAGCGCGGGTTGAGATTGCGCAGCGCGCGCATGTAGCCATCACGGGTGCCGTGGCTGCCCAGGCAGATGGTCAGTTCGTAGATGGTGGTGGACTTGGCCAGGCGCAGCGTGGCCGGCTGCGCACTGATCTTCGGCAGCTCCACACCGTACTGCTGCGGGTGCAGGAAGATCCAGGCCGCGGCGATCACCATCGGCACGTAGTCCTTGGTTTCACCGGGGAACTGGTTGTAGACGCTGTCGGTCCAGAAACTCTGGCCACCGCTCTGCTTGAACACGCGCGCGGCGCGGCCTTCGCCACCGTTGTAGGCGGCCACCGACATTTCCACGTTGTTGTTCAGTTCGCGCAGGCGCTCGTTGAGATAACTGGCGCTGGCCTCGGCGGCACTGCGTGCGTCAAAGCGCGTGTCGAAGCCGGTGCCGTCCGGGCCCAGGCCGAAGCGGCGGCCGGTGGCCGGCATGAACTGCATCAGCCCGGCGGCGCCGGCACGCGAGGAGGCATGCACACGGCCGTTGGACTCCTTGGCCATGATGCCGAACAGCAGCGCCTCCGGCAGACCACGCTTTTCCCACTCCGGCCACATCACCGCGCGCAGGTTCTGGTAGTTCTCGTAGCTGGTCAGCAGCGCCGGGCGCATGTCGGTCAACCAGCGCCGGATGCCGGCCTGCACGGCGGGGTTGTACTCGACCATGGTGTCGAAGGCATGTCGCTTGTCGTTGAGCAGCGCTGCAGCGCGCGCGGCCTCCGGCACGTCGGCGGTAAGCGGGCCGATATGGTCGGGGTCGGCTTCCAGGCGGTCACCACCCTCGTCGGCCACGTCATCGCTGGCAGCGGCATCAGCATCATGCTTGAGCAGGCGCTTGTAGCTGGCCAGCAGGGTGCCCATCTGGCAGCCCTTCTGCTTCACGCAGTCGTTGAGGACATCTTCCATGTCCTCCAGCGCGGCGTCCGCCTCGTTGCTGCCCTTGGGGTCGGCATTGGCGACCAGCAGCAGCGCATCGCTGTAGCGCTTCTCGGCGGCGGTCATGCGCTGCTGCAGCGCATCCACCTTCACCTTGTCCCGGGCCGAAACCCGCTGCGCATGGGCGTCGGGCGCCAGGGAAACCAGGCCGGCCAGGGCCAGCAGCGGCCAACCGCGGGAAATCAGGACAGGAACGGGCATTGATGGCACTGTGTGCGAAACAGGCAGGCAGAGTAGCGGCGCCGCCAAGGTCCGGGCAAGCCGACCTTCGGCCCGTCACCGCCGGCGGTTAACATTGGGCTATTCACCACAAGGGCTGGACCATGGATCCGATTCTGCTCGGCAAAGGCATCACCGACGATATTGCCGTCACCCTGCTGCCGAAACTCGGCAACCGCCACGGCCTGGTGGCCGGCGCCACCGGTACCGGCAAGACCGTGACCTTGATGACCCTGGCCGAGGGCTTCTCGCGGCTGGGCGTGCCGGTGTTCCTGGCCGATGTGAAGGGCGATGTGTCCGGCCTGGCCGTGCCCGGCACCGGTGCCGAGAACCTGCTCAAGCGCGCCGCCGAGATCGGCGTGGCCGACTACGCGCCGGCCGCCAGCCCGACCATTTTCTGGGACCTGTACGGCAAGCTCGGGCACCCGGTGCGCACCACGGTCAGCGAAATGGGCCCGACCCTGCTGGCACGCATCCTCGAGTTGAACGACACCCAGGCCGGGGTGCTCGATATCGTATTCAAGCTGGCCGACGATCGCGGCCTGCTGCTGCTGGACATGGATGACCTGCGCGCCCTGCTCGGCCTGGTCGCCGAGGAGCGCAAGGACATCTCCACCGAGTACGGTCTGGTCAGCGCGCAGTCCATCGCTGCGATCCAGCGCTCGGTGTTGCGCCTGGCACAGGATGGCGGCGAGAACTTCTTCGGCGAACCGGCCTTGGAACTGGCCGACATCATGCGGGTCAATCACGACGGCCGCGGCGTGATCGGCATCCTCGCCGCCGACCAGCTGGTGCTCAAGCCCAAGTTGTATTCCACCTTCCTGCTGTGGCTGCTGTCGGAGCTGTTCGAGCAGCTGCCGGAGGTGGGCGACCTGGACAAGCCGAAGCTGGTCTTCATCTTCGACGAGGCCCACCTGCTGTTCGACGACGCACCGGCCTCACTGGTGCAGCGCATCGAGCAGGTGGTGCGCCTGATCCGCTCCAAGGGCGTGGGCGTGTATTTCTGCTCGCAGTTCCCCGACGACGTACCGGGCAACATCCTCGGCCAGCTCGGCAACCGCGTACAGCACGCACTGCGTGCGTTCACCCCGCGCGACCAGAAGGCGGTGAAGACCGCTGCCGAGACCTTCGTACCGAATCCGAAGCTGGACGTGGCCAAGGTGCTCAGTCAGCTCGGTACCGGCGAAGCACTGGTCTCCACGCTGCAGGACAAGGGCGTGCCGATGCCGGTGCAGCAGACGATGATCGCACCGCCGCGCTGCCGGATGGGGCCGATCACCGAGGCCGAGCGCGCCCAGGTGCGTGCAGGCAGCCCGGTCGGCACCCGCTACGACACCACGATCAACCGCGAATCGGCCGCCGAGCTGCTGGCCCAGCGTGCGCAGAAAACAGTCGAGCAGGCGCAGGCTCCCGCCGCCCGCAGCCGCGAGCAGGACGAAGCGCAGGAAGGCGGTTTCGGCCAGGCGATCAAGGATGCAATCTTCGGCACCAAGCGCCGCCAGGGCATGATCGAGACCATGGCCAAGCAGACCACGCGTACCGTTGGCACCAAGCTGGGCAACCAGATCGTGCGCGGCCTGCTGGGCGGCATCTTCGGCGGCAAACGCTGACCTGCCCTCCCGGGGTCGGAGGCCTTTCCTGTGGAAAGGACCCGGCCCCATCGTTCCCCTGAAAAGAAGTTGCACCACATGTCGCGTTGGCGCCCCCCTGCAGAAAAGAGTACCGCCCTGATCACCGCCTCCGGCCACGCCCGGTTGAAGGCCGAACTGGATGAGCTGTGGCGGTTGCGCCGCCCCGAGGTGGTGAAGGCGCTGGCCGCTGCTGCCGCGGAAGGCGATCGTTCGGAAAACGCCGAGTACACCTACCGCAAGAAGCAGCTGGGTGAAATCGACCGCCGCGTGCGCTACCTGACCAAGCGGCTGGAATCGCTGCGCGTGGTCGACACCACGCCGACCGATCCTCAGGCGGTGTTCTTTGGTGCGTGGGTGGAACTGGAGAACGTGGACAGTGGCGACACCAGCCGCTATCGCATTGTCGGCCCGGATGAGACCGACGCAGGCCTGGGTTGGATCAGCATCGATTCGCCGCTGGCACGTGCACTGCTGAAGAAGCGGCTGGATGATGAATTCTCGGTGGAGCTGCCCGGCGGCCAGTTCACCTTTGCGGTAATCGGGGTGGAATACGAGCCGTTGTAGAGTCGACTGTCAGTCGACTACCGCGCGAAGCGCGGCACAAACCTCCGCAGCCGGACGGCAAACGCACCGCGATCCTCAACTCGCCGAAGCCATCTGTCAGGCGTTCACGGCCTCGGAACGAAGAGCAGTCGACTGACAGTCGACTCTACATAGCCCCGTGCAACGGCGGCGGATACTGGCGGCCGGCACGCAACGGGCGGAAGTACTCGGCATCTGCATAGAAGTCGGCGTCCTGTCTCTCGTGCCAGCCCGGAACTCCAGCCAACGGCAGCGGACGCAACTGCAGGGGATCGGTCACTGCCCTGCCTTCGGCGATGGCCGCGGTCACTGCGTCAACGCAGGTGACATCGGCTTTGCCGTGCACCACCACGCACTTGCCCACCAGCCGGCGGCCCGGCAGCAGCGCCTGCTCCATCAGCGCGTGCCCGAATACCGCAGCGATGGCGATGTCGCCGCTCAGCCAGTGTCTCGATTCGAACAGCGCACACCAGTCGTGCACATCCCAGGCAGCCAGCAGCGTGTGATCGCGCACACGCACGATCACGCCGGTTTCGTCGAACTGGGTCAGTGCCGCCTGCGCGCGGTTGCGCTGACCCGGCGGCATCGCCTCGATATGCCGGCACTGCTGCGCATTGAGCGCCTGCTTGAGCTGCGGGTAGTGGGCCCACACCAGTGCGTTGAACAGGTCATGCCAGTTGTCGGCGCGGGTGGCGATGCGGCCCTGTGCGATGCGGGCTTCGTAGTGCAGGCCGTCGGCCAGCAGCATGGCATCCTGCTCGACCAGCTGCTTGCCCGGTAGCGCGAGGCGTGCCTCGAGCGCTGCAATGGACGGCCACTCCGGGCCTTCCAACAGATCACGAACGTCGCGCAATCCGGCAAACACCGGGTGCCCGAACACCTGTGGATCGACCGCCGCACGCGGCGGCGGCACGAAACGGCGGACGCCGCCCCCGTCACCGGCGGCGGTCGTCGCCGCGGTCACAGCATCTTGAGATCGAATGCCGGGCGGGTGGCGGCCGGCAGCGCGTCACCGTACAGGTCGTGCTCGTCGCTCTCGGTGATGTCCACGTCGACGAACTCACCCACGCGCAACGGCACCTGGTCGGCATTCTGGATGTGCACCAGGCCATCGATCTCCGGGGCATCGGCCTTGGAACGGGCCACCGCGATATCGCCTTCGATGGCGTCGACCAGGCACTGCTGCACGGTGCCGATCTTGGCCTCCAGGCGCGCAGCGGAAATCTGCGCCTGCTTTTCCATGAAACGGGCCAGGCGCTCCTGCTTCACTTCCTCCGGAACCGCATCCGGCAGGTCGTTGGCGGTGGCACCCTCGACCGGCGAATAGGCGAACGCGCCGACGCGGTCCAGCTGCGCTTCGTCGAGGAACGACAGCAGCTCTTCGAACTCGGCCTCGGTCTCGCCGGGGAAGCCGACGATGAAGGTGGAACGCACGGTGATGTCCGGCGCGATGCGGCGCCAGTTCTGCACGCGCTCCAGGGTCTTCTCGACCGCGCCGGGGCGCTTCATCAGGCGCAGGATGCGCGGGCTGGCATGCTGGAACGGGATGTCCAGGTACGGCAGGATGCGGTTTTCGGCCATCAGCGGCACCACCTCGTCCACGTGCGGGTACGGGTAGACGTAGTGCATGCGCACCCACCCATCCAGCTCGGACAGGCCTTCGCACAGCGCCTTCAGGCGGGTCTGGTAGGCCTTGTCGCGCCACATCTTCTCGGCGTACTTCACGTCCACGCCATAGGCCGAGGTGTCCTGCGAAACCACCAGCAGCTCGCGCACGCCACCACGCACCAGGCGCTCTGCTTCACGCAGCACTTCATCCACCGGGCGCGAGACCAGCTTGCCGCGCATCGACGGAATGATGCAGAAGCTGCACTTGTGGTTGCAGCCCTCGGAAATCTTCAGGTAGGCATAGTGACGCGGGGTCAGCTTGATGCCGTAGTCGGGCACCAGGTCCACGAACGGATCGTGCTTGGGCGGCAGCGCTTCGTGCACCGCTTCCATCACGCTCTGGTAGTCCTGCGGGCCGGATACCGCCAACACGTTCGGGTACGCCTCGCGGATCTGCTCCGGGCGCTTGCCCAGGCAGCCGGTGACGATGACCTTGCCGTTCTGGTTCATCGCCTCGCCGATCGCGTCCAGCGACTCGGTCACCGCCGAATCGATGAAGCCGCAGGTATTGACCACCACCACGTCGGCCGAATCGTAGGACGGCACGATGTCGTAGCCTTCCGAGCGGAGCTGGGTAAGGATGCGTTCGGAATCGACAAGGGCCTTCGGGCAGCCAAGGCTGACGAAGCCGACTTTGGGGTTCAGCTGGGACATGGAATCGCGGGACTCTGGGGGCCTGGGCCCCTGCCGTCGTGGCAGGGGTTCCTGGGGGCCGGGGCCTGAAAGGGCGCCAGTATACCGGGGTTGGCGGCCGCGCTCTGAATGGCCAGCCGCCCGATCACGCACAGCCGCTGACACCGCGCTAACCCACGCAGCGCCGACAATGCCGCTCTGTTCCCCGCAACGAGATGGAAACGATGGCCGAGTGGATCACCCTGGATACGCATCACGGCCCGGTACGGGCCTGGCACGCCCTGCCGGAAGGTACCCCGCGTGGCGGGCTGGTTGTGGTGCAGGAAATTTTCGGCGCCAACCCGCACATCCGCGGCGTGGCCGAGCGCTTCGCGGCCGAAGGCTATGCGGTGCTGGCGCCGTCCTTTTTCGACCTGATTGACGGCACAGAAGCCGATCCGGACGCCCTGCCCTATGACGCCGACGGCGTGAAGCAGGGCCTGGAACGGGTCAGCGCACTGGGCATGGAGAAGGCGCTGGAGGTGGTCCGTGCCGCAGCGACCCGGCTGGCCCCCTACGGCAAGGTCGGCACGGTGGGCTACTGCTGGGGCGGCACGGTGGCGATGCTGTCCGCGCTGCGCCTGGGCCTGCCATCGGTCAGCTACTACGGTGCGCGCAACGTCCAGTTCCTGGATGAGACACCCAAGGCCCCGGTGATCTTCCACTTCGGTGCCCAGGACAAGAGCATTCCGCCGGAGGCCGTGCAGGCCCATCGCGAGAAGCTGCCGCAGATGGCCACCTTCGTCTATCCGGCCGACCACGCCTTCAACCGGGAGGTCGGACATGCGTATGATCCAGACAGCGCCACCCTGGCGCTGCAACGCACCCTGGACTTCTTCTCGGAGCATCTTGGATGAGCGAATTCGAACTCGATTCACGCCTGGCCACCGATAGCGTGCTGGTGGCGGAAGGACCGTTGTCGCAAGTGCGGCTGATGAACGACGAACGATTCCCCTGGCTGGTGCTGGTACCGCGCCTGGCCGGGGTGACCGAGTGGATCGAGCTGGACGGCGAGCAGCAGGACAAGCTGCGCACCGAGCTCAACCGCGCCTGCAAGGCCCTGAAGGGCGCCGACGGGGTGGAAAAGATCAACATCGGGGCGCTGGGCAACATCGTGCGCCAGCTGCACTTCCATGTGATCGGCCGCCATGACGGCGACCCCGCGTGGCCGGGCCCGGTCTGGGGCAGTGGCCCCGCGCACCGCTACGAGCCGGGTGCGCTGGACCAGCATGTCGCCTACTGGAAGGAACGGCTAGGATATCCAGCCCAGTCCTGAGCGTTTGCCGACCCGATGCGATTCAACCTCGTTGCCGCCGTCCTGCTGATCCTGATCGGCCTGTTCATGCTCGCCAGCAACCTCGGCTGGACGCACCTGAACCTGTCCAAGCTGCTGTTGACCTGGTGGCCGGTGGCACTGGTGGGCGTGGGCATCGCGATGCTGTTCGGTCGCGGGAAATAAGCTGGCGCCGGGCCATGCCCGGCGAGCGCAGCGTGTGGCCGCACCCATGAAAACGCCGGGCATGCCCGGCGTTTTCGTCATGCGATGGCGCGCCGCTCAGGTCCTCGGCAGGGTCACGCCGGTCTGGCCCTGGTACTTGCCACCGCGATCGCGGTACGACGTCTCGCAGATGTCATCGGCGGCCGCCTGGAAGAACAGCATCTGCGCCACGCCTTCATTGGCGTAGATGCGTGCCGGCAGCGGCGTGGTGTTGCTGAATTCCAGGGTGACGTGGCCTTCCCACTCCGGCTCCAGCGGGGTCACGTTGACGATGATGCCGCAGCGCGCGTAGGTGCTCTTGCCCAGGCACACCACCAGGGTGTCGCGCGGGATGCGGAAGTACTCCACGGTGCGCGCCAACGCGAAGCTGTTGGGCGGGATGATGCATTCATCGCCGACGATATCCACGAAGCTGCCCGGATCGAAGTGCTTGGGATCGACGATGGTCGAGTTGATGTTGGTGAACACCTTGAACTCGCGCGAGCAGCGCACGTCGTAGCCGTAGCTGGAGGTGCCATAGCTGACGATGCGCTCGCCGTTGGCCTGCTTGACCTGCCCGGCCTCGAACGGCTCGATCATGCCGTGCTGCTCGGACATGCGGCGGATCCAACGGTCACTCTTGATGCTCATGCTTTGTCCTGGGGTACGAGGGGGCGCGAGGATTCTAGCAGGGGGCCGGGCGTCGCCGGCGGCCCCTGCCCTGGCACTTACAGCAGCGACGACAGGATCGGGATCGAGGCACGCGGACGCTTGCCAACCTCCTCGATCAGGCGCTGGGCGGCATGGCGGTAGGCCTGGGCCGGGACCGAATCCGGCTGGGCCACGGTGATCGGGGTACCGGAATCGCCCTGCTCGCGGATGCCGATCTGCAGCGGCAACGAACCCAGCAACGGCACGCCGTACTGCGCGGCCATGCGCTCGCCGCCGCCCTCGCCGAACAGGTGCTCGACATGCCCGCAGCTGCTGCAGGTATGCACCGCCATGTTCTCGACGATGCCGAGCACCGGCACCTCGACCTTCTCGAACATCTTCAGCGCCTTCTTCGCATCCAGCGTGGCGATGTCCTGCGGGGTGGTGACGATCACCGCGCCGGCCAGCGGGATCTTCTGGGTCAGGGTCAGCTGGATGTCACCGGTGCCCGGCGGCAGGTCGATCAGCAGGTAGTCCAGGTCATCCCACAGGGTGTCATTGAACAGCTGGGTCATCGCCGAGGTGGCCATCGGCCCACGCCAGATCATCGGCGTGTCTTCTTCGATCAGGTAGCCGATCGACATGGTGTCCACGCCGAACGCACGCAGCGGCTCGATGCTCTTGTTGTCGGGGCTTTCCGGGCGACCGGACAGGCCCAGCATGGCCGGCACGCTCGGCCCGTAGATGTCCGCATCAAGCACGCCCACGCGTGCGCCGAGCTGCTGCAGGGCCACGGCCAGATTGACCGCAGTGGTCGACTTGCCGACGCCGCCCTTGCCCGAACCAACCGCGATCACGTTGCGGATGCGGGCATGCGGCGTAAGTCCCTTCTGGACCTGGCTTGCATGGGGACGGCGGGGAGAACTGTTCACAACGAGCACCGGCGGGGTCAGGGGGAATAACCGAGCATCATACAAGCTGGACGTAACCTGACTGAAATTCAGGATTGCTACAGATTCGTGCACAGATTGTTAAGTTCATGTTACGTTCGACCCGCACTGTTTTGGGCTGCGGAGCTGGCATTTCCAGCCCGCGCGATGGCGCATGCGCAGTGCCGTTTTTGTTTTTGCTCTCCAATGGAACTACATGAACTACGTAAGCAACACCGCACGTCGCAACACGCTCGCCGTCGCCCTGATTTCCGCTCTGATGGCCGCCGCCCCGGCAATGGCCCAGGACAAGGCGACCAACCTGGACAAGATCACCGTCACCGGTTCGCTGATCCCGCAGACCCAGGTTGAAACCCAGACCCCGGTGATGTCCATCACCGCCCAAGACATCCAGACCCGCGGCTTCAGCAGTGTTGCTGAAGTGCTGCAGCAGTCGTCGCTGACCACCGGCGGCCTGCAGGGTGGCCAGACCTCGGGTTCGTTCACCCAGGGCGCCGAAGCTGCCGGCATGTTCGGCCTGAACCCGGGCTACACCAAGTACCTGATCAACGGCCGCCCGATGCTCTCGTATCCGGCGCTGTACAACGGCAGCGAAACCTTCAACAACATCAGCGGCATTCCGATCGACATCGTCGAGCGCATCGAAGTGCTGCCGGGCGGCCAGTCCTCGCTGTACGGCTCGGACGCAATCGCCGGTGTGGTCAACATCATCCTGAAGGAGCGCATGGACGGCGGCACCATGACCCTCCGTGGCGGCACCTACACCGAAGGCGGTGGCAGCAACATCCGCTTCAGCGCCGCCAAGGGCATCAACGCCTTCGACGACCGCTTCCATGCACTGTTCAACGTGCAGATCGAGAACGGCAGCCCGATCTGGGGCTACCAGCGCGACATTACCCGCCAGAACAACCCGGTCGGCTACACCGCCCAGGTCCCGTCGAACGACTTCGCCGTCATCACCAACGCTGACAACAAGCTGCTGATGATGGACCCGAGCCGTTGCGCGAACGTCGCTGGGCTGTATGACGGCACCACTGTGGTCGGCCAGCGCCCGTCGGGCGAGTCCTGCGGTTCGGTGTACAGCGCCGGCTACAAGACCCTGAAGAACGGCAAGAACAGCGGCCAGTTCTACTCGTCGATGACCTTCGACGTGAACGACAACTTCCAGCTGTTCGCCGATGTGCTGTACAGCAAGGAAAAGACCGAGTTCACCTCCGGCTCCAGCGCCCTGTGGTGGGGCACCAAGTCGAGCCTGGGCAGCTTCTACGACCAGGGCCTGGGCAAGGTCGTGAACCTGCAGCGCGCCTTCGCGCCGGAAGAAATCGGCCCGGGCCACTACAACAACATCATGAACTCCGACGAAAGCCGTGCCTACCAGGTCACCCTGGGCGGCAAGGGCATGGTCGGCGACTGGGACTACAGCGCCAGCTTCACCCGTGGTGAGTACCGCCTGGACCAGAACCGCTTCGTGCGCTGGAAGGACAAGATCGATGGCTTCTTCCGCGAAAACGTACTGGGCCCGCGCCTGGGTACCACCGCTGATGGCTTCGACATCTACAACCCGGACTACGCGGCCTTCTACTCGCCGATCACTCCGGACCAGTTCGCCAGCTTCACCGGCTACGGTACCCACCGCAGCAAGACCTGGCAGAACCTGGGCCGCGTGCAGGTGACCAACGGCTCGCTGTTCAGCCTGCCGGGCGGTGACGCCGGCCTGGCCGTTGTGCTGGAAGGTGGCAGCGAAGGTTGGGACTACTCGCCGGACCAGGCGTTCGTCAAGGGCAACGTGTGGGGCACCACCGCCGTCGCCGGCGCCGGCCACCGCAGCAACTATGCGGTCACCAGCGAGCTGCGCATGCCGCTGCACGACAAGCTGACCGTCAGCGCGTCGGGCCGCTATGACGCCTTCAAGATCGCCGACAAGACCGTCGACAAGGCCACCTACAGCATCGGTCTGGAATTCCGTCCGATCGAGAGCCTGCTGCTGCGCGGCAAGTACGGTACCGCCTTCCGCGCGCCGACCCTGTCCGATGCCTTCCAGGGCATGAGCGGTTCGTACTCGTCCGGCCAGAACGACTACTACCGCTGCAGCCAGCTGGGCTACGGCCTGCGTGACGAGGCCTGCTCGTTCTACAAGAACACCTCGGTGTACAGCGAAAAGTCCGGCAACCCGGACCTGAAGCCGATCACCGCCGACGTCTGGAGCGCAGGCGTGGTGTGGGCCCCGGTCAGCAACTTCTCGCTGTCGGCCGACTACTACAACTGGAAGATCAAGAACGAGGTCAAGACCCTCAGCAGCGACCAGCTGCTGCTGGCCGAGTACCAGTGCCACAACGGCCTGCCGAACAACACCTCGGCCAGCTGCGGTGACGTGACCAACTGGGTGTCCCGCGATGCCGGTGGCAACCTGACCCGCGTGTACACGCCGAAGCTCAACGTTGCCAGCCAGAACCTGGAAGCGGTGACCGTGGCGGCCAAGTACCAGCAGGATATCGGCCGCTTCGGCTCGCTGATGTTCTCCGGCAACTACACCAACATGCTGAAGCGTGAAGTGCAGCCGATGCCGGGTGCCGCCAAGCTGGATCTGCTGAGCGATCCGTACAACATGTGGTACTACGACAACTTCGCCAAGGTCCGCGGCGATCTGTCGGTGGCCTGGAACATCGCCAAGTTCACCACCACCGTGTACGCCAATTACGTCGGCAGCACCCCGAACTACCTGGCCTACACCGGCCGCAGCTACGGCTACGTTCACTCCTCCGGCGCCAAGGCCGGCAAGTGGGGTTCGTACACCACGTACAACCTGAGCATGAACTACCAGGCACAGGAAGATCTGGTCCTGTCGCTGATGGTCAACAACGTGTTCAACAAGCTGCCGGAAGGCCAGCGCTACAACTACCCGGGCAACGAATCGACCCCGTTCAATGACGGCTTCTACAGCGTCTACGGCCGCCAGATCTCGGCCCAGGTCAAGTACAACTTCTGATCCCGTCGTTTTCCGGACTTCGTGTCTGGACCAGGCCCCGCTTCGGCGGGGCCTTTTTTTTGGTTCCAGGAAGCCTTCGGCAAAGCATTGATGCAGAAGCAGCAAATGCACTACGAAAGAATGCCCTTCATATCGTCATCTTTTGAAACACTCCAAAACAATTGGCGTTAGTCATTGATATATCGCCATTTTTCAGGCAAAAGCCCGATTGACGAAATGACGATCGTGTGTTCCCTGCGTTAAGTGCGTGTTACGGTCCGGCTGAATGGAATGCAACTGAACAGATCGTTAAGCCGACACGGAAGCCGGTAGCCAAGACATCGCTAACTACGGGGATTTTCCATGTCTCGCCATCGTTCCACACTCTCGCGCCACCCACTGACGCTCGCCCTGCTCGGCACACTGCTCGCCTCCGGCACGGCCCTGGCGCAAAGCGGCAATGCACCGACCCAGCTTGACCGCGTGACGGTCACCGGTTCGCTGATTCCGCAGACCGAGATCGAGAACCACACGCCGGTCCTGACCGTGACCGCAGAGGACATCCAGACCCGCGGCTTCACCAGCGTTGCCGATGTCCTGCAGCAGTCCTCGCTGTCCACTGGCGGCCTGCAGGGTGGCCAGACCTCGGCCTCGTTCACCCAGGGCGCCGAAGCCGCCGGCATGTTCGGCCTCAGCCCGGGTTACACCAAGTACCTCATCAACGGCCGCCCGATGCTTTCATATCCGGCGCTGTACAACGGCGGCGATACGTTCAACAACATCAGCGGCATTCCGATCGACATCGTCGAGCGCATCGAGATCCTGCCGGGCGGCCAGTCCTCACTGTATGGCTCCGATGCGATCGCTGGCGTGGTCAACATCATCCTCAAGGAACGCATGGATGGTGGCGTCCTCAACGTCCGTGGCGGCGCCTACAGCGAAGGCGGCGGCAACAGCTTCCGCTTCAGCGGCGCCCGCGGCTTCAATGGTGTCGATGACCGCTTCCACGCGCTGGTCAACGTGCAGTACGAAAAGACCAGCCCGATCTGGGGCTACCAACGCGATCTGACCAAGGTCAACAACCCCGACGGCTACAGCCCGCAGTACGTTTCCAACGACTTCCTGGTGCTGCTGCCGGCGGCCAACAACGCCTACGCCATGATGGATCCGAACCTGTGCGCCAATGTGGCCGGGCAGTTCGATGGCACCACGGTGCTCGGCACCCGGCCCACCGGCCAGGCATGTGGCTCGACCTATGGCACCGGCTACAAGACCATCAAGAACGGCAAGGAAAGCGCGCAGATCTACAGCTCTGCCACCTTCGACGTGAATGACAATTTCCAGCTGTTCGGCGATGCGCTGTACAGCCTGGAAGAGGTCAAGTACGCAACGGGTTCCGGCTACACCTGGTGGGGCACCTCTTCCGGTTGGGGCCGCTTCTACGACCAGGCCAGCGGCCAGTACATGAACCTGCAGCGCGTGTTCGCCCCGGAAGACATCGGCGGCGCCGGCTACCGCGACATCATGAACACCGACCGCAACAAGGCCTATCAGGTGACGCTGGGCGGCCGCGGCACGGCCGGCAACTGGGACTACAGCCTCAGCTTCACCCGCGGCGAGTACAAGCTGACCGAGCGCAACTTCGTGCGCTGGAATGACCCGATCAACGATTACTTCGAACAGCGCGTGCTCGGCCCGGTGCTGGGAACCACCAGCACCGGCTACGACATCTACAGTCCGAACTGGGAAGCGTTCTACGCGCCGCTGCCGGCCGGTGACTTCCAGACCTTCACCGGCTACAGCTACAGCCAGAGCCGCACCTGGCAGAACCTGGCCCGTGCACAGGTCACCAATGGATCACTGTTCAAGCTGCCCGGCGGCGACGCCGGCCTGGCCGTGGTCGTTGAAGGTGGAAGCGAAGGCTGGGACTACAGCCCCGATCCGGGCCTGATGGATGGCAGCGTCTGGGGCACCACGGCGGTCTCCGGTGCTGGCCACCGCAGCAACTATGCGGTGACCGGCGAACTGCGCCTGCCCCTGCATGACATGCTGACGGTGACCGGTTCCGGTCGCTACGACGCCTTCAAGATCGGCAGCAACACCGTCGACAAGTCCACCTACAGCATCGGCGTCGAGTTCCGTCCGATCGAAAGCCTGCTGTTCCGCGGCAAGTACGGTACGGCGTTCCGCGCTCCGACGCTGTCCGACGCGTTCCAGGGCCGTAGCGGCTACTACGCCAACGGCTCCACCGACTACTACCGCTGCGGCCAGTTGGGCTACGACCCGGCCAACACCACCGGTTGCCCGTATGACAGCGTCTCGGTGTTCGGCACCCGCGCCGGCAATCCGGACCTGGAGCCGATCACCGCCGACGTCTGGAATGCAGGTGTTGTGTGGGCACCGATCAACAACCTGTCGCTGTCGGTGGACTACTACAACTGGAAGATCAAGAACGAGGTCGATACGCTCAGCTCCGACCAGCTGCTGCTGGCTGAGTACTACTGCCGTGGCGGCCAGGCCAACAACACCTCGGCCAGCTGCCAGAACGTCAACGACTGGATCACCCGCGATGCGTCCGGCGTGCTGGACGAGATCTATACCCCGAAGATGAACGTCGCCCGCCAGAACCTGGAAGCGCTGACCGCCAGCTTCAAGTACGTGCACGACATGGGCCGCTTCGGTTCGCTTCAGTTCTCGGGCAACTACACCGACATGCTCAAGCGCGAACTGCAGCCGCAGCCGGGCGATGAGTTCCTGGACCTGCTGCGTGACCCGTACGCGATGTGGGTGTACGACTCGTACGCCAAGGTGCGCGCCGATGGTTCGGTCGGCTGGGCCAAGGACAAGTGGACCACCACCCTGTACGCCAACTACATTGGCAAGACGCCGAACTACATGGCGTACGTGGGCAATGGCTACGACTACGTCCACAGCTCCGGCTACAAGGCAGGCAAGTGGGGCTCCTACACCACTTACAACCTGAGCGTGAACTACCGTGCGTTGGACAACCTGACCCTGTCGCTGATGGTCAACAACGTGTTCAACAAGATGCCGGACAACCAGCGCTTCAGCTTCGCCGGCACCAGCGGCCAGCCGTACAACAACTACCTGTACAACGCTTACGGGCGTGCGATCTATGTGCAGGCCAAGTACGAGTTCGGCGATCACTGATCCAGGCCCTTGCCGCACCAAAGACCCCGCCCCCGGCGGGGTCTTTTTTTGCTGGTCGCCCCTCCAGGGCGTGACGCGCGCCCGGGCATTCACGCCAAGTTGACTGGATTCACGTCTTCGTTCATCTTCAGGTCATATTGATGTGCCCGCCACAAGGACCCTGCCGACCATGGAACTGCGCTTGTCCCCCGCCCGCCTTGGCGCCGCCGCACTGGCGGCGCTGTGCATTGCCCCTGCCCTCGCAAGCCCTCTGCCAGCCGAGGATTTCGCCAAGATCCCCACCATCCAGTCGGTCACCATGAGCGCCGACGGCAAGCAGCTGGTCGCGATCGTCGCCGCGCCCGGCAGCGACAACAGCGATACCGCCCTGGCCAACTGGAACCTGGATAACCTCGGCGCCGGTCCGGTCGCCATCACGCCATCCGGTGACCGGATGAAGTTCATCGCGGCAAGCGCACTGAAGGCGGGACGCAACCTCGTCATCGGGCGCCAGGAATGGACAGGCAAACTCGGCGGCTGCGGTGAAGGCAACAGTACGGGAGCCACCAAGACCTTCCTGACCAAGGCCTACCTCACCGACGCCACCCAGACCAAGTTCGACGAGGCTTTCGCCAACAACACCCGCACGCTCGGGGTCAGCCCCGAGACCCTTCGCTGCCTCGAACTTGCGGGTACCGCCTCGCTCGTCCATGGGCTGCCGCTGGATGCAGACAGGGTCATCATCAGCCAGCTCAATGAGGCCACGCTGCAGGCCAACTACTATCGCTTCAACCTGCGCACGGGCCAGACCGAACTGCTGTTCAAGGGCAGCTCCCGCACGTCACCCGGCCTGTTCCATCCCCGCACAGGTGAAGTCCTTACCCAGACCCAGGTCGAATCCGCCGGTTCCGACGATTTCGAACAACGCATTCTGATCAAGAACAGCGCCGGCCAGTTCGAAGTGCACGCCCCCCTGACCACCCGACTGAGCGAACGCTATACGGTGGAAGTCGTCGGCATAGACGATGACAGCGGCAAGCTGTACGTGCTGACCGACCAGTTCTCGGATCTGGTGCAGGCGCGACTGTACGATCCTGCCAAGAAGGAGTTCGACAAGGAGCCTCTGGCCGCCCATCCCTCCTTCTCGATCAGTTCACTGATCCTGGGCACGCGCAAGAGCAACTTCAACCAGGTCCTCGGCTTCTATATCGACGGTCCGCAGCGACAGGCCGTGTACGTGGATCCGCAGATGAAGGCCCTGCAGGAGGGCCTGCAGAAAGCCTATCCCGGCCTGAGCATCTACATCACCGGCTACAACGACGACCTTTCGCGCGTCCTGTTCACCACGGAAAGCAACCGCAACCCGAAGAGCTACTTCATCCTGGCTGATCGCAAGAATGTCGTGCCGCTGGGCAGCGAGCGCCCCTGGGTGGACAGCAAGCAGATCGGTGAACAACGCTGGGTGACCTACACCGCACGCGATGGGCTGCAGATTCCAGCGATTCTGGATCTCCCGCCGGGCTGGAAGCAGGGCGACGGCCCGCTGCCGGCACTCGTTCATCCGCACGGCGGGCCGTGGGCACGCGACTACACCGGCTGGGATGCATCCGGCTGGGTGCCGTTCTTCACTTCGCGCGGCTACGCCGTGTTGCGCCCTCAGTACCGCGGCAGCGCCGGCCTTGGCCGCAAGCTCTGGCTGGCAGGTGACGCCGAGTGGGGCCAGAAGATGCAGGACGACAAGGATGACGGCGCCGCCTGGCTCGTCTCACAGGGCATCGCCGCCAAGGACCGGATCGCGATCTTCGGCTATTCCTACGGCGGCTTCGCGGCTGCCGCCGCGACAGTGCGCAGCCCCTCCCCCTACCAGTGCGCCATCGCGGGTGCCCCGGTCACCGATCTTGGCCGGCTGGGCACCTCCTGGAGCCAGAACCGCCTGCAACGCATTCTGCAGGGGCGCACGGTGAAGGGCATGGACCCGATGCAGAACACTGCGAAGGCCACGATTCCTCTGCTGACCTTCGTCGGCGACCGTGACGTACGCACGCCGTCCTTCCATGCGAGGAACTTCTACAACGGCGTACAGGGCAAGGTCCCAGCCCGGTTCGAGCTGATCCCCGACATGCCGCACAGCATGCCGTGGTACCCCGCGCACTTCCGGACGACATTGACGCTCATGGCCGACTACCTGAGCAAGGATTGCGGCCCCGGCGGCCTCTGATCCCTCCCCGGGCACCCTCGCTTTCACCAAGCCCCTGCCGGCCAGGCAGGGGCTTTTTCATGCCCCAAATACTGAATTTCCCTATAACAACAGCAAGTTAAGATATTTTAATATTCATGTTGCATTTACTTTACGCGACTCATACACTCCATTAACCGAAGCATAACAAGTGGGGATCAAAACGAAATGCGCAACGCCAACCGCCAATCAAAGCCAAGCCGCGTCCCGTTGACTCTTGCTGTGCTGGCCTGCCTGCAGGTCGCACCGGCTCTGGCCCAGGAATCCACCCAGCAGGAAGCAAAGGCGTCAAGCAGCTCAAGCGCTTCCACCCGCGCAACCGATCTTGACAAGGTTACGGTCACCGGCTCCCTGATCCGCCGTGCGGACTACGAGACCACTTCGCCGGTGTTCACCATCAACGCCGAAACCAACGCGAAGCAGGGCCAGGTCAACGTGGCCGAGTTCCTGCAGAAGTCGGCCATCGGTTCGGCCGAAACCCAGATCACCCACCAGTTCGGCGGCTTCGTCGTGGACGGCGGCACCGGCGTACAGACCGTGTCGCTTCGCGGCCTGGGCGCCAACCGCACCCTGGTGCTGCTCGATGGCCAGCGCCCCGGCCCGGCCGGTACCCGTGGCGCCGTCGGCGCCTTCGACCTGAACGTCATTCCCACCGCCATCCTGCAGCGTGCCGAGATCGTGAAGGACGGTTCGTCCTCGATCTATGGTTCCGACGCCGTGGCCGGTGTGGTCAACCTGATCACCAAGAAGAACATCGAGCGCCCGGAGCTGACCGTTACCGGCCGCGTCCCGACCGAAGGCGGCGGTGAAGTGTTCTCGGCGTCGCTGGCCAATGGCTGGAACTTCGAGAAGGGCAGCATCATCGCTGCCGTCGAGTGGTATCAGCACAACGAGCTGACCCGTGGCGACCGCGACTTCCTCAACTGCAGCAACGACCTGGTCAAGGACGCCGACGGCAACCGCATCGACCGCGAAGATCGTTCGCTCAATGCCGGTACGCCGCTGGCCAACTGCGTCAACATGCTGCACAACGTGGTCGACATCGGCAGCACCCGCTATGTGCCGTCGGGTGATGGCACCACTGTCGGCCCGCTGCCGGGCTACCGCCCGCGCAAGACCCAGAGCTACGCGCGCGGCCAGGCCTTCTTCGATGAGCCGGTGAACTTCGCGCGCTGGGGCCAAGGCCACATCATCAACAAGCAGGAGCGGAAGACCGCCTACGTGGCCACCGACTTCGGCTTCGATTCGGTCAACTGGAAGACCCAGTTCCTGTTCAACCGTCGCGAAACCGAGACGTTCTCCTGGCGCCAGTTCTTCCCGTATGCCTACATCCCGGGTACCGAGATCGTCGCCAACCCGGTGATGCTGTTCAAGTCCCAGCAGGATGTCACCGTCGATTACTTCTACGCCGCCACCAAGCTTGACGGCCTGTTCAAGGGCACCGACACCTGGGCGTGGGAAGTCAACGCGAACTTCAGCCACTCCAGTGGCAAGTACGGCAATCTGGCCATCCAGGCCTCCAAGAGCGGCGACCTGGACTACACCGACGCGCCGCCGGCGGTGAACTACTTCGACCCGGACTACCTGAGCGGCCGCAAGGTCGACGAGCTGGTCGACAAGCTCGGTGCGTGGGACTGGGGCAAGACCACTTACAAGCAGGCTACCATCAACGCCATCGTCAGCGGCGACCTGTTCGAGATGCCGGCCGGTGCGGTCGGTTTTGCGGGCGGCCTGGAATACCGCTATTACTCGCTCAACGACCAGCCGAGCGAACTGTCCCGCACTGGCGACATCTGGGGCTCGTCCTCGGCTGATGTGACCAAGGGCAACGACAAGGTCAAGGAAGCCTTCGTCGAGTTCGACGTGCCACTGCTGAAGGGCCTGCCGGCGGTGGAATCGCTGAGCCTGAACGCCTCGGGTCGCGTGTTCAAGTACGACAACGTTGCCGATTCGGACAATGTCTGGAAGGTCGGCCTGAACTGGCAGGTCATTCCGTCGCTGCGTCTGCGCGGTTCGATCGGCACCTCCTACCGCGCGCCGGGCCTGTACGAGCTGTACCTTGGCAACGAGACTGGTTTCTTCCAGCAGGCGAACGATCCGTGCGTACGCTGGGGTGAAAGCTCCAATACCAATTACCAGGCCAACTGTGCGGCCGCAGGTATCCCGGCCGACTATGCCGGCGGCGGCAGCAGCGGCACGGTGTACCGCCAGGGCGGTGGTAATTCGCTGATTCCGGAAACTTCGCGTGCGAAGACCGCCGGTATCGTGTTCACCCCGACCTTCGCCAACCTGAGCGTGGCCATCGATTACTTCGACTACGAAGTGAGCAATGAAATCGCGCAGCTGGGCAGCACCAACGTCATGCGTGGCTGCTACGGCGGCACGGTGTACCCGAACAGCTACTGCGATCTGCTGACCCGCAATCCGGCCAGTGCTACCCAGCCGTATGCGGTGACCCAGATCCAGAACAAGTTCATCAACATCAACAAGCAGCGCACCCGTGGCTACGACCTGACCGCAAACTTCGACCACGATTTCTCGTTCGGCAAGTTCTCGGCCGAGACCCAGGTCACCTACACGATCGAAGACACCCAGGAAGTGTTCTCCAGCGCAGCTGCGAGCGGCCTGGAATCCTCGGAGCTGCTGGGTGACATCGGCCGTCCGAAGGTGGTGGGCAACCTGGCGCTGAGCCTGACCCGTGGTGACTGGTCGTACAACTGGCTGACCACCTACATCCACAAGACCGAAGACATCGATCTGGACCCGGTGTTCACCTACCAGGGTCGTCCGAACTCCTATCGTGACATCGTGGCCGACTCGCGCATCTACCACACCGCTTCGGTCAGCTACGCGCAGGCCGATTGGGAAATCCTGGTGGGCGTCAGCAACATCTTCAACAAGACCCCGCCGTTGGTTTCCATCGGTGTCGCCGATTCCCGCTACGGCAACGTACCGGCCTTCGCCACCCAGTACGACTACTACGGCCGCACCCCGTTCGTGCGTCTGAAGTACAAGTTCTGATCCACGCCTTATCGCAGTACCCCGACAGACCCGGCTTTTGCCGGGTCTGTCTTTTCCGGCCCACGAAGCGGCCCCCTTGCGCCCGGCCATGACCTTCGACACCCTTGCAGGGCAGGCCGGCGGCGTATTGTTCGGCCCACGGCCGTCCCCGCGGCCCTTCCCTGACTCACTCGGCCTGGAGGCCATCAAAGTGACCCGTACTCCCAAGATCGTGCTGCTGACCCTGGCCGTTTCGGCCGCGCTGGTCGGCTGCGGCAAGAACGAAACCCCGGCCAAGGATGCCACCGCCTCCACGCCGGCTGCGGCCGAAGCCACCAACTACACGCTGGACGAGAGCAAGCTGCCGGCCTACAACGCCTTCCAGCCCAGCGATCTGGATGCCAGCAAGGACGCCTGTGGCGCCTTCGGCGACTACGTCAACAGCAAGTGGCTGGCCGCCAATGAAATTCCGGGCGACCGCACCAGCTGGGGCGCGTTCACCATCCTCGACGAGCGTTCGGTTGCCGTACAGCACCAGTTGGCTGAACAGGTCGCGCAGGTCAAGAACCCGAACCATATCGAGAAGATCGTCGGCGACCTGTGGGCCACCGGCATGGACGAAGCCAAGATCAATGCCCAGGGCATCGAGCCGCTGAAGGCCGACCTGACCGCGATCGACGGCCTGCAGGACAAGGCGGCCATCGCCGACTACCTGCGCAGCAGCGCGGCCAAGGGTGACAACGTCCTGTTCGGCTTCGGCGCTGAAGCCGACTTCAAGAACTCGGCCGTGAACCTGGCCTACGCCAGCCAGGGCGGCCTGGGCCTGCCGGACAGCACCTACTACACCGATGCCAAGAACGCCGACAAGCTGAAGGCCTACCAGGCACACGTCGCCAAGGTGCTGGAGCTGTCCGGCGTCGCCGCTGCCGACGCTGCCAAGCAGGCCGAGGACGTGGTCAAGTTCGAGACCCGCCTGGCCAAGGCCTCCAAGTCGCGCGTGGAGCTGTCGCGCAACGTCGAGCTGTACTACAACCCGGTCACCCTGGCCGACGCTGACAAGCTGACCCCGAACTTCAGCTGGACCGAGTTCTTCAAGTCGCAGGGCGTAGCCGCGCCGGAGAAGTTCTCGCTGGCCATGCCGGCCTTCCATGAGGAAGTGAGCAAGGCGCTGGGCGATACCGATCCCTCGGTGTGGCGCGCCTACCTGCGCTTCCACACCGTGGACAGCGCCTCGCCGTACCTGGCCGATGCCTTCGTTCAGGAGAACTACGAGTTCTACGGCAAGACCCTCAACGGCCAGAAGGAACAGAAGCCGCGCTGGAAGCGCGTGCTGGGCACCATCGAGAACGACGCCGGTGAAGCCTTCGGCCAGCTGTACGTGAAGGTTGCCTTCTCGCCGGAAGCCAAGGCGAAGATGGAAGAGCTGGTGAAGAACCTGGCCGCTTCGCTGAAGGAACGCATCCAGGGCCTGAGCTGGATGAGCGATGAAACCAAGGCCAAGGCCATCGCCAAGTGGGAAACCTTCACCCCGAAGATCGGTTACCCGGACAAGTGGCGTGACTGGGCGGGCCTGCAGACCCAGCGCGACAGCTACCTGGGCAATGTGCGCGCGGCCAGTGAGTTCAACTACAAGTTCAACCTGTCCAAGATCGGCAAGCCGGTGGACAAGACCGAGTGGGGCATGACCCCGCAGACGGTCAACGCCTACTACAACCCGCTGCAGAACGAGATCGTGTTCCCGGCCGCCATCCTGCAGCCGCCGTTCTTCGATCCGAAGGCCGACGACGCACTGAACTATGGCGGCATCGGTGCGGTGATCGGCCACGAAATGACCCACGGTTACGACGACCAGGGTGCACGCTTCGGGCCGACCGGCAACATGGAAGACTGGTGGACCGCCGCTGACAAGAAGAACTTCGAAGGCTTGACCGGCAAGCTGGTCAAGCAGTTCGACCAGTACAAGGTCGACGGCCAGGCCGTGAACGGTCACCTGACCCTGGGCGAGAACATCGCCGACCTGGGCGGCCTGGCTACCGCCTACGACGCCCTGCAGAAGGCGTCCGCCGGCAAGGAAGATGCAAAGGTCGATGGATTCACCCGCGACCAGCGCTTCTTCTTCAACTGGGCCACCGTGTGGCGCACCAAGTACACCCCGGAAAACGCCAAGGTCCGCCTGGCCACCGATCCGCACGCGCCGGCGCAGTTCCGCGCCATGGGTGCGCCGTCGAACCTGCCGACCTTTGCCGCGGCCTTCCAGTGCAAGGCCGGTTCGCCGATGGCCCGCGCCGGCGAGCAGCAGGTGGTGATCTGGTAAGCCCTGGCTGATGCCAAGGTAGACCTGCAGAGGCCCGGGAATTCCCGGGCCTTTGTTTTTTGCCGCGCCCGTCATCCACGCATGGCGTGGATCTGCTGCGCCTGTGCAGGCCCACACCATTGGCAGATGCCGACCTTGGTCGGCGTATGGCACGGCGGAGCCACCGTGATGCGTGCATGCGGTGTCGATGCCACACACCCGGTAGCGCCGGGCCATGCCCGGCGGATGCGCCGTGATGCGTGCATGCCGCGCCCATGCGCGGCTTGCTATAGTGCGCGCGCCCTCAATCCATCACGGATTCGTTCCACATGCCCAATTTCCGTCCGCTTGCCATCGCCCTGGGCATCAGCCTGGCGACTCTGGTCCCGACCCACGATGCCTTCGCCGCCAAGAAAAAGGCCGCGCGTGCCCCGGCTGTCAGTGCCCAGTGCAGCGACTTCTACGACGCCACCAATGCCGGCTGGCTGAAGGCCAACCCGGTGCCGCAGACCGGCGCCACCACCGCGCTGGGCCAGCTGGTCGACCGCAGCCGCCAGCAGCAGCGTGAACTGCTCGACGCAGCGATGAAGGCGCCGCAGGGCAACGTGCAGAAGCTGCTGGGTGACTTCTGGGCCAGTGGCCTGGACGAAGCGGCCGTGGAAGCAGACGGCTCCAACCCGATCGCCCCGCTGCTGACCCGCATCAACGCCATCAAGAAGGCCAAGGATGTGCCGGCCTCGATCGCCGCACTGCACCAGGTCGGCATCCCGGTGGCATTCAACTTCGGCCCCGACGTCGATCTGAAAGCACTGGACCGTCACATCGGCTACTTCATGCAGGGCGGCATGGGCCTGCCGGATCCGGCGTTCTATACCCGTACCGACGCCGACACCGTGGCGCTGATGGGCCGCTACCGCAACTACGTCAAGCAGATCCTGGCACTGACCGGCACCCCGGCGGCCAAGCTGGATGCCGAGTCGCAGGCGGTGATCGCGCTGGAAACCGAGCTGGCACGCAATGCGCAGTCGCTGGCCGGCATCAACAACCCGTTCAACAACTACGCGCCGATCTCCACCAAGGAGCTCAACAGCCGCTACCGCAACCTGCAGCTGGATGCCTTCCTGAAGGCACAGGGCGTGGATGACGACCTGGTCTCGCTGGCCGACCCGGGCCTGTTCAAGCAGCTCGACGGCATGGTCACCAAGCTCAAGCCGGACCAGTGGAAGGCCTACCTGCGCTGGCGCGTGGGCGACTCGATGGCACCGTACCTGTCCAAGGCCTACCGCGATGCCGAGTTCGAATTCCGCGGCCGCGTGCTGCGTGGCGAAACCCTGCCGCCGCAGCGCTGGGAAGACGTGCTGGAGGCGATCAACGTAGCCGCTGGCCCGATGGTCGGTCGCGAATACGCTGCCCGTTACCTGTCCGCCGAAGATCGTCGCCAGGCGGCGTGGATCGTCGACAAGGTGCGCGAAGTGCAGATCGAAGCGGTCAAGAACAGCAGCTGGATGAGCACCGAAGCCAAGGCCGAAGCGCAGGCCAAGCTGGCTGCGCTGAAGATCGAGATCGGCACCCCGCTGCGCGACCTCGACTACAGCGTGCAGCCGATGGGCCGCGGTTCGTTCGGTGGCAACATGCTGATTGCTTCGACCTGGCGCCATCGCGAGGAAATGAAGCGCATCGGCAAGGGCAACGCCGACCGTCGCTGGGACGTGCTGCCGCAGCAGCCGTCGCTGGCCTACGATCTGGCCCAGAACCGCCTGATCGTCACCGCCGCGATCCTGCAGGGCCCGGTGTTCAACGCCAAGGCCGACGCTGCCGACAAATTCGGCAGCTTCGGTGGCCTGGTCGGCCATGAGCTGACCCGCGCGATCGATGCCAAGGGCGCGCTGGTCGACGCCAAGGGCGAGCTGCGCAGCTGGTGGACCCCGGCCGACAAGACCGCCTGGACCCTGCTCGGTAACCGCGTGGCCGCGCAGTACAGCGCCTACGACTTCCCGGGCGTGAAGGGTGCCAAGGTCAACGGCACGCTCACCCAGGAGGAGAACCTGGCCGACATCGCCGGTCTGGAACTGGCCTGGGCGGCGTATGTCGCGCAGGAGCCGAAGGCCAAGCAGGCCCAGCAGCAGGGCTTCTTCCGCGCCTGGTCTGCGCTGTGGGCGCAGCAGCTGGCGCCGAACGAGGCCGTACGCCGCCTGACCGCCGACATCCGTGCACCGGGCCTGTGGCGCAGCAACGGCACGCTGGCCAACCTGCCGGCCTTCGGCGCCACCTTCAGCTGCAAGGCCGGCCAGCCGATGCAGCGCAGTGAAGCCGAGCAGATCAAGGTCTGGCGCTGATCCAGCTGCCACACGGGTAACGCAGAGGGCGCCTTCGGGCGCCCTCCTTTTTTGCAGGTGCAGCACGATCCCGGATTAACACCGCGCATGCTATCGCTGCGGCTTCGTCCAACGTGGAACCCCGACATGGCACACAAGAACACGATCTGTGTCTGGTATGACAACGGCGCACTCGAGGCCGCCACCTTCTACGCCAGTATCCTGCCCGACAGCGCGGTGACCGCCGTGCATCACGCCCCCGGTGACTATCCGGACGGCAAGGAAGGCAACGTACTGACCGTTGAATTCACGGTCTGCGGCATCCCCTGCGTCGGCCTCAACGGCGGCACCGCGTTCAAGCACAGCGAAGCGTTTTCCTTCCAGATCCAGACCGAGGACCAGGCCGAGACCGACCGCCTGTGGAATGCGATCGTCGGCAACGGTGGCCAGGAGAGCCAATGCGGCTGGTGCAAGGACCGCTGGGGCATTTCCTGGCAGATCAGCCCGCGCATGCTCATCGAAGCGGTGACCAGCCAGGACAAGGCACTGGCCAAGCGCGCATTCAACGCGATGATGCCGATGAAGAAGATCGACATCGCCACCATCGAAGCAGCGATCAGAAAAGGGGACGGAGGGGATTAAGTCGTTTTTTCCCCATTGCCGGTGACCCCATGCGAATTGCGACTTAATCCCCTCCGTCCCCTTTTTCCGAGGTGCAGATGACCTGGGATGCGATCATCGTTGGTGGTGGCCACAACGGCCTGGTCTGCGCGGCCTATCTGGCACGTGCCGGAAAGAAGGTGCTGGTGCTGGAACGTCGCGGCGTTCTTGGCGGCGCTGCGGTCACCGAGGAATTCCATCCCGGCTTCCGCAATTCAGTCGCCTCGTACACGGTCTCGCTGCTGCAGCCGAAGGTGATCGACGACCTGCAGCTGCATGCGCATGGGCTGCGCATCGTCGCGCGCCCGGCCAACAACTTCCTGCCATTGCCCGACGACCGCTATCTGTTGTCGGCACCTGGCCGCACTCAGGCCGAGGTGGCGAAGTTCTCCGAGCGGGATGCGCAGCGCTTGCCCGCGTACGAGGCACGCCTGGAAATCTTCGCCGACGTACTGCGCGCATGGGCCCTGCGCGCGCCGCCCGACCTGGGTGTAGCAGGCGGTTGGCGTGCGCTGCCCGCACTGTGGCAGATGGGGAAGCTCGGCCGCGAACTGGCGGCACTGGATGCGCCGCTGCGGCAGGAGCTTCTGGACCTGTTCACGCTGTCGGCGGCGGAATACCTGGACCGCTGGTTCGAGAGCGAGCCGATCAAGGCGCTGTTCGGCTTCGATGGCATCGTCGGCAACTATGCCAGTCCATACACACCGGGCAGCGCCTACGTGTTGCTGCATCACGTATTCGGCCAGTGCAATGGCGTAAAAGGTGCGTGGGGCCACGCGATCGGCGGCATGGGCGCGATCAGCCAGGCCATCGCCAGTGCGGCGCGCGAGGCCGGGGCCGAACTGCGCGTGGATGCCGGTGTGCAACAGGTACTGACCGAACAAGGCCGCGCCGTGGGGGTGGAACTGGTCAACGGCGAAACCCTGCGTGCACGCGCGGTGGTGGCCAACGTCAATCCGAAGCTGCTGTACGAACAGCTGCTGGAGCCGACGCAGGTACCCGCTGCCACGCGCGAACGCATGACGAACTGGCGCTGCGGTTCCGGCACCTTCCGGATGAACGTGGCGCTGTCGCGGTTGCCGGACTTCCGTGCCCTGCCCGGCCCCGGCGATCACCTCAGCGCCGGCATCATCATGGCCCCCAGCCTGGACTACATGGACCGCGCCTGGCTGGATGCGCGCCGCGAAGGCTGGTCGCGCGAACCGATCGTAGAGATGCTGATTCCGAGCACGCTGGATGATTCACTGGCGCCGCGCGGGCAGCATGTGGCCAGCCTGTTCTGCCAGCACGTGGCGCCGGTACTGCCCGACGGGCGTAATTGGGATGATCACCGCGAGACTGTGGCGGACCTGATGATTGCCACCGTCGAACGGTATGCGCCCGGCTTTGCCGGCAGCGTGCTCGGTCGGCAGGTGCTGTCGCCGCTGGATCTGGAACGCACCTTCGGCCTGGTCGGCGGCGACATTTTCCACGGTGCGCTCAGTGCCAACCAGTTGTTCTCGGCACGGCCGATGGTCGGCCAGGCCGGCTATCGCGGTGCCCTTCCGGGGTTGTATCTGTGTGGGTCGGGTACCCATCCCGGTGGCGGTGTGACCGGTGCGCCCGGGCACAATGCCGCGCAGGTGGTGTTGCAGGATCTGTAGAGCCTCGCCATCGTGGAGGCGCGTGTACCCCGTCGCCTGCATCATCTGCTGTTGGTAGGTGCCAACCTTGGTTGGCACGAGGCAGCAAAGCGTGCCGACCAACGGTCGGCACCTACAGCGTCAAATGATCCCGTTCAAAGCGCGCCAACCAAGGTTGGCACCTACCCGCGTGGGAGAAGGTGTGCCGACCAACGGTCGGCACCTACAGCGTCAAATGATCCCATTCAAAGCGTGCCAACCAAGGTTGGCACCTACCCGCGTGAAGCGAGGCGCATCGCGCCTCACTTCACGCTGCGCAGATGGTTCGGGCGCTTCGGTGGGCCGGGCGGGCGGCGCTTGTTGAACGGCGATTGTCCGCGCCAGTAGCGGATCAGCAACCAGCCGAACAGCATGCCGCCGAGGTGTGCGAAGTGGGCCACGCCCGGCTGCCAGCCGGTCATGCCCAGCACCAGCTCGCCCACGCCGAACAGGATCACGAAGGTGCGCGCCTTCATCGGGATCGGCGGGAACAGCAGCATCACCCGCTGGTTGGGGAACAGCATGCCGTAGGCCAGCAGCAGGCCGAACACGCCACCGGAAGCACCCAGCACCGTGGCCGGGTTTTCCAGCAGCGTACCCACCAGCAGCTGGCAGACACCGGCACCGGCCACGCACACCAGGTAATACAGCAGGAAGCGCTTCTCGCCCCAGGTCTGCTCCAGCGGCGCGCCGAACATGAAGACCGCCAGCATGTTGAAGAACAGATGGCCGAAGCTGCCATGCAGGAAGCCGTAGGTCAGCAGCTGCCAGGGCTGGAAGTTGCCGCCCGGCGAGAATGCGTCGAAGCCCTGCTGAAGGGGTTGCAGCATGAAGGGCTCGAAGGTCTGCATGCCGAGCAGGAACGGCTGCTGCAGCAGGAACAGGATCGCATTGGCGATCAGCAGGGCCTTGGTGACGGTAGGCAGTCGCGGGAACATGGGAGCACCGGCATGGAACGGCCTCCATCATAGCCGCAGCACCGTGTCTTGTTGGCGACCGGCAGGCGCGGCCTGTTCAGTCGCCAG
The DNA here is from genome assembly GCF_054473855.1 of Stenotrophomonas genospecies 3. Taxonomy (NCBI): domain Bacteria; kingdom Pseudomonadati; phylum Pseudomonadota; class Gammaproteobacteria; order Lysobacterales; family Lysobacteraceae; genus Stenotrophomonas; species Stenotrophomonas genospecies 3. Next base: position 108,019 of record NZ_JBTMUR010000003.1, on the reverse strand, counting down.
CGGTGCTCAGCCGGGCCCCCACACAGCGGCATCCAGTGCCGCCGCCGGATCAGCCGCCGGCATCCGCACCCGGCCGTTCTCCACCCGCACGCCCTCGGCGCGCAACCGCTGTGACTGCTCGCGCCAGCCGGCCGACCCTTCTTCCATGGCAATGCGCCCATCCGAGCGCAACACGCGGTGCCAAGGCAGGTCCGGGTCGTCGTTCTGGCCCAGGATGCGCGCGGTCAGGCGCGCACGCCCGGGCAGGCCCGCGCGCAGCGCCACCTGCCCATAGCCCATCACCTGCCCCGCCGGGATCGCGCGGATCACCGCCAGGATGCGCGCGCGCGCCTGCTCAGGCGTCAGCGCCGCAGGCGGGTTACCAGCAGAACGCCGATCAGCACCAGCACGGTGCCGGCGATCTGCGCCGGCCCCATCGGTTCGTCGAGCAGCCATAGGCTCATCACGATGGTGGAAACAGGGCCCAGCATACCGACCTGCGCGGCCAGCGACGAACCCACGCGCTGCACCGCCAGCATGATCGCCAGCACTGGCAGCACCGTGCACACGGTGGCATTGACCAGCGACAACCACTGCACCGGCGCCGGTGCCTGCCACAACAACGGCAGCGGATGGGTCACCGCGAAATGCAGCAGCACCAGCACGCTGGCCACGCAGCTGGCGTAAGCGGTCAGCCGCACCGCTCCGATACGCGCGACCACCTGCCCGCTGCCGAACAGGTACAGCGCATAGCTGAGCGCACTGCCCAGCACCAGCAGGCTGCCAACGATGATCTGCCCACCCTCGCGCTGCAGGTCATGGCCGAACGCCAGCAGCACGCCCAGATAACTCAGCACCAGCGCGCCGATCTGCCATCGGCCCGGCCGCTGGCGCGCCAGCAGCACGTTGATCAGCAGCACCAGGGTCGGATTCAAGTACAGGATCAATCGTTCCAGGGTCACGCTGATGTACTGCAGGCCCTTGAAGTCGAGCAGGCTGGACAGGTAGTAGCCGGTGAAACCCAGCCACAGCACACGAGCTCGGTCGGCCCAGGACAGTGGTTCGGCCCGACGCGCGGCCCACAGCGCCATCAAAACGAACAGCGGCAGCGCCATCAGCATGCGCAGGGCAAGCAGCGTGGTGGCATCCACGCCGTGACGCAGGCCGAGCTTGACAATGATCGCCTTGCCGGAAGCAGCGATGGCGCCGATCGCGGCCAGGCCGATACCCCCCAGCGCAATGCGTGGGGAGGCGGTGGCGATACGGGAAGCGGGATTGGACATCAGGACGACGGCGGGCCGCTCGGAGCGGCCCGGGAAAGCGTGGGGGCGCCCATTGTCGCACGGGGGCGTCCGGTGCCCGCCTTGTAGAGTCGAGCCATGCTCGACTGTCTTTCCACCGCAGTCGAGCATGGCTCGACTCTACAAAGAGCGACGGCCGAGCATGGGCTCGGCTCTGCAGCAACCGCAGGTCAGCGCATCAGCACCACTTCCTCGGCCGAGGTCGGGTGGATCGCCACGGTGTCATCGAACTGGGCCTTGGTCGCGCCCATCTTCACCGCCACCGCAAAACCCTGCAGGATCTCGTCGGCCGCTTCGCCCAGCAGGTGGATACCTACCACGCGTTCTTCCGGGCCGGCGCAGACCATCTTGAACAGGCTGCGCTGTGTACCGTTGGCCAGCGCCTGCAGCATCGGTCGGAAACGGCTGTGGTAAACGCTCACCTGGTCGAAACGCGCGCGCGCTTCTTCCTCGCTCATGCCCACCGCACCCAGCGGCGGGTGCGAGAACACCACGCTGGCCACGTTCTCGTAATCCATCTTCGACTGCGGGCGACCACCGAACAGGCGATCCATCAACCGTCGCGAAGCAGCCACCGCCACCGGGGTCAGGCCAACCTTGCCGGCGATATCACCCACCGCGTGCACGCTCGGCACGCTGGTGGTCTGCCATTCGTCCACCTGCACCTGCTGGTGCTCGCCGATGCAGATGCCGAGCGCTTCCAGGCCCAGATCACGGCTGTTGCCGCGACGCCCGGTAGCAAAGAACACCGCGTCGAACACACTGTCGAGCGGGCCGTCATGGCCGAATGCACGCACCCGTTCGCCATCGCGCTGCAGTTCGCGCAGGCGATAGCCGAAATGGATGCGCACACCCTGCTGCTTCAGGTTCTCGGCCAGCTGATCAGTCAGCTCGTAATCGAAGCGATCCAGCAGCCGTTGGCCACGCACCAGCAGGCTCACCTTGCTGCCCAGCGCCTGCAGCAGGCCGGCCAGTTCCACCGCGATGTAACCACCCCCGATGATCGCGACTTCGGCAGGCGCCGCGCGCAGATCGAAGAAATCGTCGGAGACCAGGCCCAGTTCGGCGCCGGGAATGTCGGGCCGCAATGGGTGCGCACCGGTTGCGATCAGGATGTGCTCGGCGCTGTAGCGCACACCATCGCTGCAGGCCACGGTGTGCGCATCCAGCAGATGGCCACGCGCCGGAATACGCACCACGCCGGTCTCATCCAGGCGTTTGTGGTAGCTGGTGTGGATGTTGCTGATGTAGGCCTGGCGATGGATCACCAGTTCCTTCCAGGAAAGCGCCGGGCGCGCTTTTACATCGAAGCCCATCGCACTGGCCAGACCGATACGCTCGTGCAGGTCGGCCGCCAGCCACATCGCCTTCTTCGGCACGCAGCCGACATTGACGCAGGTCCCGCCCAGCTCACCGGGCTCCAGCATTGCCACGCGCTTGCCATGCTGCGCGGCGCGGATCGCGCCGGCCAGGCCGGCGGAGCCGCCGCCAAGGACGATCAGGTCGTAATCAAAGGATGCAGTGCTCATCGGAATCGCTCGGGTCGGTAAGGGGCAGGATCGATCGCTGGCGTGCGGCCGCAGACGAGATCGGCGATCAGCTGGCCGGTGCCGGCGCTCATGCTGATGCCGAGCATGCCATGCCCCGCTGCAAGCCAGACGTGAGGATGCGCAGGCGCGCGGCCGATCAACGGCACGTCGTCCACGCTCATGGGGCGCCACCCGCACCACTGCTCCTGCAGCTGCGCACCGCGTGGCGCGCGCAGGTAGTGGTCGGCGGCCTGCTGCAGGGCCTGCAGGCGGGCCGTGCGCAGCTGCGGTTCGGCACCGGCGAATTCCATGGTGCCGCCCAGTCGCAACGCCTCGCGCCAAGCAATCACGAACACGGAATGGTCCTTCAGCACCACCGGGCGCTGCGGCACCTGCAACGGTCGCGACCAGGTCAGCGAGTAACCTTTGCCGGGCTGGATCGGTACGCGCAGATCCAGCTGCCGTGCCCAGCGCGGCGACCACGGCCCGGTGGCCAGCACCAGCTCGCGTGCGTGCAGCGTGCGTTCGCTGACGTGCACGCGCACACCCTGCGCGTGGGCGCTGAAATCCTGCACGTCCGAGTGCTCTTCGATCACCACGCCCTGTGCACGCAGCACGCGCGCCAGTTCGGCGGTGTAGCGGTCCGGACGCAGCTGCGCATCGCCGGGGAAGTGGATCGCGCCGGCAATGCGATCATGGAAAGCTGGATTGTCGCGCGCATAGTCGGCGCCGTCGATGCGCGCCGTGGCGATGCCCTGCGCGTTCAGTGCCTCACACTCAGCGGCGTGGTGATCGAAATTGCGGGCATCGCCAAACACGTAGTCCAGACCGCGGGTATCGAATTCGCAGTCCAGCGCATGCGTCTGCACCCAGTGGGCCAGGCGCAGCCGTGAATCATTCAACAGTGCGCCGCGTGCCCGCGTGGCGTGCAGCCAGTCACGTGCGTTACAGCGCGCGCCGAACTGCAGCAGCCAGCGCCACAATGCAGGGTCCAGGCGCGTACGTACGTACAACGGTGCACGCGGATCGAGCATCCAGCGCAGCGCGCGCAGCGGTACACCAGGCGCTGGCAGCGGCGGCGCGTGGCTGGGGGTGATGGTGCCGCAGTTGCCATGCGAGGTCGCGCCGCCGACACGCCCACGGTCGATCACGCGTACCTGCCGGCCCTGTGCGCGCAGCGCGAGCGCGACGGCCAGTCCAATGGCACCGGCGCCGACCACGATCACATCCTCGCGCGCGCCCTGCATCGATCAGCCCTGCCCGGCCCCGCGCCGCATCGGCGGCCACTGCCGGTAGGTCATCGCACGCCACAGCCATTCCATCGGCCCAAAACGGAAGCGGCGCAACCACGCGTGCGAAATGCCCACCTGCACAGCGAACAGCAGTAGTGCGAACAGCAGCTGCACGCTGCGCGGCATCACCTCGAACCATCCCAGTCCGTAGTGATAGAAAAGCAGCGTGCAGACCAGCGACTGCGCCAGGTAATGGGTCAGCGCCATGCGCCCCACCGGCGCCAGCCAGGCCAATCGCATGCGCCAGTGCACGATCCACGCCAGGTAGCCCAGGCACATCGGCAGCCCGCCAACCGTGACCATGGCCATCGCCGCCGTCACCGGCAGGTTGTACGCACCGGGTGCCAGGTAGGGTTTCCAGGCAACCCCCAGCAGCGTGACCAGCAGGCCCAGCGGCAGTGCGATCCAGCGCAGCGACGCGTACAGGCGCGGGAAGCGCTCCGGCTTCGCCAGCGCGCCACTGCCGGCGAACCAGCTGCCGATCAGGAACATGCCCAGCACTTCCGGGCCGGTGATCAGCAGCGCCCCCATGGACGTACCGAACTCACTCAGGCGCTGCACATTGGCCTGCGCCCAGCTGCCCTGCCCGTACACCTGCCGTTGCAGCTCGATGCTCCGCTGCGCCTCAGCAAGCATGCCCTGCACATCTTCGGTCGAAGCCATCGACACCATCGCGCCGACCAGCAGCATCATCGCCACACCGCCGAGGTAGACCATCAACCCCATCCACGACAGCCAGCTGCGTGGCGCCTCGCGGCACGCCAGCAGCGGCAACGAGATCAGTGCATACATCACCAGAATGTCGCCGGACCAGACCAGCAGTGCATGGCACAGACCGATCAGCAGCAAGCCAGCGCTGCGGCGCAGGTAGAACGGGGTGAAGTCGCGCCCGGCGGCCTCAGCGCGCTGCGCCATCACCGCGAAGCCGGCACCGAACAGCAACGAGAACAGGGTGAAGAACTTGCCCTGCACGAACACGTAGACAAAGGCATCGGCCCAGTAGTCGACGCCCTGCCAATGCACGTCGATGCCGGTGAACGCCAGGTCCAGCGGCCCGCTGAAGGCCTCGATGTTCATCAGCAGGATGCCCAGCAGCGCAGCACCGCGCAGCACGTCAAGCACGGCGATGCGTTCGCCGGAAGCCACCGGCTGCAGGGAAGGAGAAGCGGCGTTCACAGGGCGTCCGTCGGGCAGGTCCGCCATTATGCCGCCGGCCTGCGCGCCATGGATGGCCGCGCCGTGTTCCACAAAAGCAACGGCCCGCCGAAGCGGGCCGTTGCTGCCATCACGATCGCGCTGCGATCAGTGCTGGTGACCGCCGTCGCCGTGGACGTGGCCGTGGTCGATTTCTTCCTTGCCGGCTTCGCGCACATCGACGATTTCCACGTCGAAGTGCAGGTCCTTGCCGGCCATCGGATGGTTCAGGTCGACGTCGACGACGCTCATGCCGACCTTCTGCACGGTCACCGCACGCGGGCCGAAGTTGGTCTGCAGCACGACCTGCTGGCCCGGAGCCAGCTTGGTGTTGCCGAAGTGCTTCTTCGGTACGCGCTGGGACAGGCCCTCGCGGCGCTCGCCGTAGGCATCGGCTGCGTTGACGTCGACGCTGAAGGTCGCGCCGGCTTCCTTGTCCATCATGGCGTTTTCCAGGCCCGGGATGATGTTGCCGTGGCCGATCAGGATCGCCAGCGGCTCGCCGCGGTCCTTGGACGATTCGATCGGCTCCTGGCCGACTTCGGAAACGGTGTAGTGGAAGCGGACAACGCGGTCTTTTTCGATCTTCATGCGCAACTCTGTCTGGATCTGCCGGAGGCAGGCGGGTTGGGGCGGGTTGTCGCCCGGCGGGGACGCCGCCATCATGACGGCCAATCCTAAGGTGGCGCATTATCCGGAGATCATGCACATCACGCCAGTTTCGTCCGGCCTGCGCCGGCTCCTCGCCCCGGCCCTGCTGCTGGCCCTGCCCGTGCTGATGACCGCCTGCGGCGGCGGCAAGGCCACCCGACCCGCGCCGCCCCCGCCGACCGCGAACTGGCCGAAGACCGTGCCGGACAATCCCGAGGCGGCCAACTCGGTGCTGATGCGCGCCATCAGCCTGGTCGGCACCCCCTATCGCTATGGCGGCAATACCCCCGACTCCGGCTTCGACTGCAGCGGCCTGGTGGCCTACGTCTACCGCGAGATGCTGGACCTGAAACTGCCGCGCACCTCGCGCGACCTGGCGGCGGTACAGGGCCCGAAGATCGACCCGCAGCGCCTGGCCACCGGCGACCTGGTGTTCTTCGGCAGCCGCGGCAGCGTCACCCATGTCGGCATTTATGTGGGTGAAGGGCGCTTCGTGCACGCGCCGAGCACCGGTGGCACGGTCCGGCTGGACTCGCTCAGCGGTCCGTACTGGAAGGACCACTACACCGGGGCGAAACGCGTCCTTCGCTAAGATGAACAGGCGATATGTTCAAAATTGTGACGCATATCACTGCGCAACTAACGATTTACTAACGGAATTTTTAACTTATTGCCGCTTTTACAGGGCATGATGCCCCATCGTTTTTTTCCTGTGACCGACGCGTGACGACTGACGACCTGAAAAGCGAAGGCCAGACTTCCGTATCTTCACGTAGTGCCCGCCCGCTGTTGCTTGGCCTGGCACTGTGTCTGACCAGCCTTCCGGCCTGGTCGCAGACTGCTCCGAACCGTTCCGATGTGACCCCGGCCCCGGTGGCCGAGAGCACCGCCCGACCGGCCGCCAAGGCCGAGGCTGCCGCTCCGCAGCGCAGCCGCGTCGATGCCGCCGCCAGCGCCACGCTGGCCGCCCTGCTGCCGCACCTGGCCGCCAATGACACCATTCCGCTGATGGACCGCTCGGCCGTGGTAGCCGGTGATCTCAGCCGCCTGCTCGCCAACTACGACACCAGCAGCGCCGCCAATGGCAGCGTTGTCGGCACCGCCGCCGACAACGGCAAGGTGCAATCGCTGCTGCGCCGCGCGATGACCCTGCTGGGCACCCCGTACCGTTGGGGTGGCAGCAACCCGGACAGCGGTTTCGACTGCAGCGGCCTGGTCGGTTACGTGTTCCGCTCGGCCCTGGGCATCGAGCTGCCGCGCGTGTCGCGCGAGATGGCACACGACGACAACGCCGAACTGATCAATGATCGCACCGCACTGGCTGCCGGTGACCTGGTGTTCTTCGGCCGCAAGGGCCGCGTCGACCACGTCGGCATCTATGTTGGCGATGGCCGCTTCCTGCACGCACCGAGCTCCGGCAAGGACGTCCGCGTGGACACCCTGCTCAGCGGCTACTGGGGCAACAAGTTCATGCAGGCCCGCCGGGTCGATCTCTGACCCGCTGGCGCCACTGCGCCGCCTGACACGAGAAAGCCGCTGCCCTGCAGCGGCTTTTTTGTTTGCGCCCCCACTGGGTGCCGACCTTGGCCGGCACTGCGCCACCTGCCCCAGTGGGTGCCGACCGTTGGTCGGCACTGCGGCCATCCACGCATGGCGTGGATCTACCGGGGACCTACCCTGATCGGCACCGCGCCAGTCAGCTCCAAAACAAAAAGCCCGCCGGTCAGGGCGGGCCTTTCATCTCCACGCAACCTCAGCCGCGTGGCGGTGTCGGGTCCGGATCGTCCACGCCCACGTTGCTGGACGGATTGTCATACACCGCCTGGTCAAGCAGGCCGGTTTCCTTGGCCACGATCACCGGCACCAGCATCTGGCCCGTCACATTCGTCATCGTGCGCATCATGTCCAGGATGCGGTCAATGGCATACAGGTAGCCGATGGTTTCCAGCGGCAGGTTGGCTGCGCTCAGCACCACCGTGGCCATGATCACAGCAGTACCCGGCACGCCGGCGGTACCGAAGCTGCCCAGCACCGAGGCAATCAGCACCACCACGTACTGCTCCGGGGTCAGCGGCACACCGCTGTACTGCGCGATGAACACCGCGCACAGCGCCGGGTAGATCGCGCCGCAGCCATCCATCTTGATGCTGGCACCCAGCGGCACCGCGAACGAACCGTAGTCCTTGTTCACGCCCAGGTTGTGGGTGATCGAGCGCAGCGCCACCGGCATCGCTGCGAAGCTGGACGAACTGACGAAGGCGACCTGCATGCCCGGCGCCGCGCCACGGAAGAACTTCAGCGGGTTCAGGCCGTGCGCCAGCAGCAGTGCGCTGTAGACCACCACGATGTGCAGTGCGCAGGCCACGTACAGCGCCAGCACGAAGTGGCCCAGCGGCAGCAGCTTCTCGAAACCGTAGCTGCCGACCAGGCCAGCAATCAGGCCGAAGGTGCCGATCGGGGTGACTTCCAGCACGAAGCGGGTCACCTGGATCATGATGTCGCTCATCTGCCCGACCAGCTTGCGCGCCTCGGTCACCTTCTCGCCCAGCTTGACGATGGCAAAGCCCACCAGGCCAGCGAAGAAGATCACTGGCAGGATCGAGCCGCGACCGGCAGCCAGCACGGTTTCACCGGCCGCATTGACCTTGGTGCCGATGCCGGACAGCGCGTAGAAGACATTGGCCGGCACCACGTCCAGCAGCACCTGCACCACGCTGGGCACTTCGCGCGGCACGTAGTTGCTGGCCATCGACAGCTGCAGGCCACCGGCGCCGGGCTGCAGCACGGTACCCACGCCCAGGCCGACGCACACCGCCAACGCGGCGGTGATCACGAACCACAGGAAGGTGCGGCCACTGAGCGCGGCGACCGACTTCTGGCCGTGCAGCGACGAGATTGCGTTGATGACCGCGAAGAACACCAGCGGCACGGCGATCATCTTGATCAGGGTGACGTACAGCTCGCCGAGCGGGCCGAACCACGTTTCCGCGGCCGGGCCGAGCGCCCAGCCGGCCAGCGCGCCGAGCACGAAGCCACCGACCACGCGCTGCCAGAATGGAATCCGCAGCCAGGCAGAGACCAGCTTCATAGGCAATCCAGAGGGGAAGGAAGGGATGCTGGCACGATAGCCCAAGGCGGCCCGCGGAACGACCGCCCGGCCGGCAAATCAGTGTGTCATCGGCGTGCCTTGCGAGGGCGGGCATAATGAACGTCCCGTTACAGTTTGTGAGATCCCAGCGTCCATGCGCCGTTCCGTCTCCCTGTTGGCCGCCTGCGCCACCACCCTGCTGCTGGGCGCCTGCGCCAGCACCACCCCCGCGTCCGCCCCGGCCGGCCTGAAGGTCGCCGTCGACCCCGTTGCCCATCCGGCCGGCGAGACCCCGCAGTGGTGGTACCGCAGCGGCGCCGCCCAGGCCGCCGCCAACGGCGCGATGTCCGGCAAGGCCAAGAACGTCATCCTGTTCCTCGGCGACGGCATGAGCCTGACCACGGTGGCCGCCTCGCGCATCTACGAAGGCCAGCAGAAGGGCGGCTCGGGTGAAGAGAACCTGCTGTCCTGGGAGCGCTTCCCGGCCACGGCGTTCAGCAAGACCTACAACACCGATTCGCAGACCCCGGATTCGGCCGGCACCATGACCGCCATCACCACCGGCGTGAAGACCCACATGGGCGCGATCGGCGTCAGCGCCGGCAGCCGCACCGACTGCGCCGACAGCCTGTCCAAGGGCCTGCTGACCTGGCTGCAGCTGGCCGACAGCGCCGGCCTGGCCACCGGTGTGGTGTCCACCGCACGCCTGACCCATGCCACTCCGGCCGCCACCTACGCGCACTCGCCCGAGCGCAACTGGGAAAACGACACCGACCTGACCGAAGCCGCGAAGGCCGCCGGCTGCAAGGACATCGCCCAGCAGCTGTTGTCCACCTCGCGCTATGGCCGTGGCCCGCTGGTCGCCCTCGGCGGCGGTCGCGGTGAATTCACCACCGTGGAAGAACGCGATCCGGAATACGACGACAAGGTCGGCCAGCGCCTGGATGGCCGCAGCCTGGTGCAGGAATGGCAGCAGGCGCACCCGCAGGGTGCCTACGTGTGGAACAGCAAGCAGCTGGCCGCCGCCGCCAACGCTCCGGCCATTCTTGGCCTGTTCGAGCCGGACCACATGCGCTACGAGTACGAGCGCCCGCAGGATCCGGGCGGTGAGCCGAGCCTGGCCGAACTGACGGCGGCAGCCATCAAGAACCTGGCCAAGCACCAGGAAGGCTACGTGCTGATGATCGAAGGCGCGCGCATCGACCACGCCAACCACAGCGGCAACGCCTACCGGGCTCTGACCGAGACCGTGGCCCTGTCCGACGCGGTGCGCGTGGCCAACGAACTGACTTCGGCCGATGACACCCTGATCATTGTCACCGCCGACCACTCGCACACCCTGAACTTCGTCGGCTACCCGGCGCGCGGCAACCCGATCCTGGGCAAGGTGAAGGACAAGGGCGGCGAAGATGGCGCCGGCAAGCTCGACTACGCGCTGGACGGCACCGGCCAGCCGTACACCACCCTGAGCTACGCCAATGGCCCGGGCCATACCGGCAGCAGCAACCAGCAGCCGGCCGGTCCGAAGCGTTACCCGCACAACCCGAGCAGCTTCGAACCGGCCAACGGCCGCCCGAACCTGCGCGAGGTCGACACCGAGCATCCGGACTACATGCAGGAAGCACTGGTGCCGATGAAGTCCGAGTCGCACGGCGGCGAAGACGTCGGTATCTGGGCACGCGGCCCGGGCAGCAAGGCGATCCGCGGCACGCTGGAACAGAACGCGATCTACCACATGATCGTGCAGGCCACCCCGGCCCTGCGCGAGCGCCTGTGCCAGGCCGGCACCTGCGATGACAAGGGCGTGCCGGTACAGCTGCCGGCGCCGACCGCATTCGAGCGCAAGGCCGAGGCCAAGTGATCGTGAGGCAGGCCCACCCTGCCCCTGCCAGCGGCCGCTTCGCGCGGTCGCTGGTCCTGCTTGGCGTGCTGGTCAGTGCCAATGCAGCGGCACAGGCACCGGCGTGCAAGCTGCTGACCGACGAACACGGGTTGTGGCCGCTGCCCAACTGCGAGGTGGTCGATCACCGGCCGAAGATCAGTGCCGACACGTTGAAGGACCTGAACTACGACGACCATGGCCTGGCCGTGGTGTACGCCGATCAGGGTTTCCACTACGTCAACCGCAAGGGCCGCAGCCTGCCGGTGCTGACCTGGGACAACGGCCCGGAAACGCCGCAGGAAGGCCTGCTGCGCGCCCGCGTAGGCAACCGCGTGGCCTACTTCGATCTGAAGTTCCGCCAGGTGGTGCCCGGCACGTTCGATTTCGGTTGGCCGTTCCAGGATGGCGTGGCCGAAGTCTGCAATGGCTGCCGGCGCGGCACGCCGGATGCCGATGGCCACACGCCGATGGAAGGCGGAGAGCGGTTCCGCATCGACCGTTCGGGTCGTCGGGTAAAGTAGGGTTTTCGGCAGGGCTGCGCCCTGCACCTGCAGACGCAACGGCAACGGCCGAAGCAACAGCGTGCATTCCGTGGGATGGCGGGGCACTGTGGGTTTGCGGGGACGGCGCAAGTACGTCCATGTAGCCTTGATCGCCGCATCCATGCGGCTCACACCCCGCAAACCCACAGTGCCCCGCCTCTGACAGATCTCCGCGGCTGTTGGTAGGTGTCGACCTTGGTCGACACATCTGTCAGATATCGAATGAGTCATCCACGCATGGCGTGGATCTACTGTGTCGACCAAGGTCGACACCTACCAAAGCGGTGCACGACGCCGTTCTGGCAGATCGCGGCATTCTGTCGAAGGCGGGGTGGGTCCGGTTGCGGGGGCGTGAGCCGCATGGGCCCGAGGCATGCCTCGGGCGGGTTGGGCAGGATGCCCAACCCCGGTCTTGCCGTGTGCGCAGGACTGCGCACACGAGCAAGCGGCGACCGAGCTTACATGGGTGAGGGCGCTTTGCTTGCGAAGCACGGCTTCGCAAGCGCCCGAACGCACAGCCGCCAGCGGCTGGGCCGGGCCCCGGAGGGGGACTTGCAGCGGCCCCCGCAACCGGGCCCACCCCGCCAACCCTCAGGAAACCCGCTTCTGCTGTTGCTTCGGCCGTTGCCGTTGCTTGCGCGTCTGCGGGTGCAGGGCGCAGCCCTGCCGAGCAACCCTATACTTGCCACCGTGACTGCCTTCCCTGCCCTCGTTCCGCTGGATGCGCCGCTGCTGGTGGGCTACAGCGGTGGTGTCGACTCCACCGTGCTGCTGCATTGGCTGTGGTGCTGCGCGCAAGCTTCCGGCACGGCGCTGCGCGCGGTGCACGTGCACCACGGGCTGCAGCCCGATGCAGATGACTGGGTGCCGCACTGCCAGCAGCAATGCGACGCCTGGGGCATCGAACTGGCCGTGCACCGCGTGCAGGTCGAGAACGGCACAGGCCTGGGCACCGAGGGTGCCGCGCGACTGGCACGACGCGCCGCGTTCGCGGCCGAACTGCGCGACGGCGAAACCCTGGCGCTGGCACAGCACCAGGACGACCAGGCCGAGACCTTCCTGTTGCGCGCCCTGCGCGCTTCCGGCGTCGATGGCCTGGCGGCGATGTCCACGCACAGCCGCCTTGGCGAAAAGCCTCTATGGCGACCGCTGCTGGCAGTGCCACGCAGTGCACTCCTCGACTACGCCCGCCAGCATGCACTGCACTGGATCGAAGACCCCAGCAACGCCGACGACCACGCCGATCGCAACTTCCTGCGCCTGCAGGTACTGCCACTGTTGCGCCAGCGCTGGCCGCATGCCGCTGCGGCGATGGCGGGCAGCGCAACGCACTGCGGGCAGACCCGCGAACTGCTTGACGAGGAAGACGCCGAGCTGATCGCGCACCTGGAAGTCGCTCCACGTGTGCTGTCGCTACAGCTGCTGCGCCAGGTCTCACCGGGTCGCGCCGCACGCGTGCTGCGTGCCTGGGTGGTGGGCCACGATGCGGCACCGCTGCCGGCCACGGTGCTGCAGCAGGCGCTGGACGAACTGCTGCCGGCCGACAACGATCGCAAGGCCCGGGTGAGTTGGCACGATCACGCGATCCAGCAATGGCGCGACCACGCTTATCTGCTGCCGGCCCGGCTGCCTGCGCTTCCCCCCGAGTGGCAGGCCGAATGGGATGGACGCGCACCGCTGGCACTGCCCGATGGCGGACAGCTGCGCCTGCAGGGCACCCCGGCCTTCGAACGCCCGCTGCAGGTCCGTGCACGCGTGGGCGGTGAGCGCATTCTGCTGCCCGGTCGCCAGCATTCGCACGCGTTGAAGGACTGCCTGCAACGCGAACACCTCGCCCCCTGGCGACGCGCGCAGCTGCCGCTGATCTTTGATGGCCCGCAGTTGCTGGCCGCCGCCGACGTGGTCATCGCCGCACCGCTGCAGGCCTGGTTGCAGGCGCATGGCGCACAGTTGCAGTGGCGCCCGGGCGGCTGGTGAATTGACCCCCGCGCGCGGCCCGTCCACACTTGCCGCATGGCCAAGAAGTCCCCCGAAAACGCCTCCCCGGTCGCCCAGTTCGAGCAGTCGCTCGAATCGCTGGAGCAGCTGGTGGAGCAGATGGAAACCGGCGAGCTGAGCCTGGAAGCTTCGCTCAGTGCTTACGAACGTGGCGTCGGTCTGTATCGCCAGTGCCAGCAGGCGCTGGAGCAGGCCGAGCTGCGCGTGCGCCTGCTCAGCGATCCGGCGCAGCCGGAAGCATCCGAGCCTTTCGATCCGCCCAGCCATGACGGCTGAGGTTCTGTTCGCGCGCTGGCGCGACCGTATCGAAAGCCAGCTCGACGCCGCGCTGCCCTCGCCTGCCGAAGCGCCGCAGCGCCTGCACCAGGCCATGCGCTATTCGGTGCTGGGCGGTGGCAAACGCATGCGCCCGCTGCTGGTCTACGCCAGTGGCCACCTGTTCGGTGCGCAGCCGGAAAGCCTGGATGCGGCCGCCATGTCCGTCGAACTCATCCACGCCTACTCGCTGGTGCATGACGACCTGCCGGCGATGGATGACGACGCGCTGCGTCGCGGCAAGCCGACCACCCACATCGCCTTCGATGAAGCCACCGCGATTCTGGCAGGCGACGCGCTTCAGACCCGTGCCTTCGGCCTGCTGGCCGATGCACCGCTGCCGGCCACGCTGCGCGTGGCCTGCCTGCAGACCCTGGCCCACGCGTCCGGCGCCGCTGGCATGTGCGGCGGCCAGGCGCTGGATATCGATGCCACCGGCCAGCAGCAGACGCTGGCGGCATTGACCCGCATGCATGCCCTGAAGACCGGCGCGCTGATCCGTGCGGCGGTGCGCATGGGCGCGCTGTGCGGCCAGGCCCACGAACCTCAGCTGGCCCAGCTGGACAGCTTCGCCGACGCACTCGGCCTGGCCTTCCAGGTACGCGATGACATCCTCGATGTCGAGGCCAGTTCCGAGCAGCTGGGCAAGACCGCCGGCAAGGACCAGGCGCAGGACAAGAGCACCTTCCCCGCCCTGCTCGGCCTGGACGGGGCGAAGGCCCAGCTGCACGAACTCGCGGCACGCATGCAGGCGATCCTGGCCGGGTACGGCGAAGAGGCCGATGCACTGCGTGCGCTGGCGACGCTGGCGGTCGAACGCGATCATTGATCGCTGGTGGTGATGCTGCCGCGCTGCGCGCTCGCCGGGCATGGCCCGGCGCTACCGTCAAGCAAAAACGCCCGGCAATGCCGGGCGTTTTCAGTTCCGCATGCAGCTGGTTTTACTTGACCAGGCGCAGCGCGAACGGGTAGCGGTACGCTTCACCGTTGTTGGCCTTGACCGCTGCAATGATGCAGAACACCAGGTTCAGGATGCCGACGATCGGGGCCAGGATGCCGCCGATGATCACGATGGTCAGCACGATGCAGATCAGCATCGCGATGGTGATGGTGATCTGGAAGTTCAGCGCTTCCTTGGCCTGGTCGGTCACGAAAGCCTTGCTGGCGTCGTCCTTGTTGATCAACCAGATGATCAGCGGACCGATGAACCAGGTGAAAATGCCCAGCAGGTGCGCGGCCAGGGCCATGGTGCGCTGGTCGGCCGGCACGTCGGTGGTGGCCGGCGGCGGCGGGACGTTATCGAATTCGCTCACGACAAAACTCCTTTTCATTGGGTGGTCTTGACCCACCAGCACCAAGCTGGTTGCGTCAGGCGGGCATAGCTTACGCCATCGACGCCATCAATCATTACCGGCGATGGTCATCCGCCCCAGCAGGATCGAACCGGTCCGGACGTGCGAGCGCGGGTCGACGTCGCTGCCGACCGCTTCGATGCTGCTGAACATCTCGCGCAGGTTGCCGGCGATGGTGACGCCATCCACCGGGTACTGGATCTCACCATTCTCGACGCGGAAGCCGCCGGCACCGCGCGAGTAGTCGCCGGTCACCCCGTTCACGCCCTGCCCCATCAGTTCGGTCACCAGCAGGCCATCGCCCATCTGCCGGGCGATGTCCTGCAGGGAACCCGCGTTGGCGGCCAGCTGCAGGTTGTGCACGCCACCGGCATTGGCGGTGGTCTGCAGGCCCAGCTTGCGTGCCGAGTAGCTGCCCAGCACATAGCGCTGCAGCACGCCGTCACGGACCAGGGCCGAAGCACGCGTGGCCACGCCGTCACCGTCGAAGGCGGCCGAGCGCAGGCCACGGCGCAGGTGGGGCAGTTCCTCGATCTGCATCCAGTCCGGGAACAGCTGCTGGCCAACGCTGTCCAGCAGGAAGCTGGCCTGGCGGTACAGCGCACCGCCGGACACCGCCGACAGCAGGTGGCCAACCAGGCTGCGCGCTACTTCCGGGGCGAACAGCACCGGCATGGTGCCGGTGGCCATCGAGCGAGGCTGCAGGCGGGCGACGGTGCGCTCGGCAGCACGACGACCGACCAGGCCCACGTCTTCCAGATCCTCGCGGGCCAGCGCGCTGGTGTACCAGCCATCGCGCTGCATGCCATCGCCCTGGCCGGCGATCAGCGCACAGCCCACCGAATGATGGGTGCCACGCTCACGGCCGAAAAAGCCATGCGAATTGGCGTACACCGACAGGCTCTGCATGCTCGAAACCGAGGCGCCGTCGGAATTACGGATCTGCGCATCGGCCTCACGGCCTGCGTTCTCGCAGGCCAGGGCCAGGTCCACCGCCTCGTCGGCCTGCAGCGCCCAGGGGTGCCAGGCATCCAGATCCGGGAAATCGGTGGCCATCAGTGCGGCCTCGGCCAGGCCGGCAGCCGGGTCATCTTCGGTGTGCCGGGCGATTGCACAGGCCTGCTCGACCGTGGCGGCAAGGCTGGCCTCGTTCAGGTCGCCGGTGCTGGCGCTGCCCTTGCGTTGGCCGAAATAGACGGTGACGGCGATACCGCGGTCACGGGTGGACTGCACGGTCTCCACCTCGCCAAGGCGGACATTGACCTCCAGGCCACGATCCTCGCTGCAGCTGACCTCGGCCTGGCTGGCGCCCAGCGCACGGGCGCGGTCGAGCAGCTGCTGGGAGAGGTCGGCCAGCCGTTCCAGCCGGGCCAGGCTGTCGTCGCCGACAGCGACTTCAGGGGCGATCACGTTCAATGCTTTATCCTGTACGGGTTGGGCCCGGCATCACGCCGGGCGACTTTTTTTGAGATCAGGTAGGAACGATGCGCGGACGCGACGAAGAAACCGGTGAATTCCACGACAAGAGCCGCAGCCAGAACCGGCGCGACGCGCTCGACGTCCTGGCCCTGGGCGAGAAGCTGGTGTCGTTGACCCCGGCGCAGCTGGCACGCCTGCCGATCCCGGAAGACCTGCTGCCGCATATCGCCGAGTGCAAGCGCATCACCGCCCACATCGCCCACAAGCGCCAGCTGGCGTTCCTGGCCAAGCACATGCGCCGCGAAGAAGACGCCACGCTGGATGCGATCCGCGATGCGCTGGACGCCAACAGCGAAACCGGCCGCCGCGAAGTGGCGATGATGCACCGCGCGGAAGACTGGCGCGAGCGCCTGCTGGCCGAGGGTGACAAGGCGCTGGCTGCACTGCTGGACGACTACCCGCAGGCCGACCGCCAGCAGCTGCGCACGCTGGTGCGCAATGCCCAGGCCGAAAAGGCCAGGAACAAGCCGCCACGCGCCTACCGCGAAATCTTCCAGGTGCTGCGCGCGCTGATGCTGCCGGCCGCACTGGGCCTGAAGGCCAGCGCCGAAGACGCCGACCCCGTCGACAGCGACGAAGCCGACGAGGACTGAGTCCGCGCCGGCCTGGGCGGTGGCGCTGGCCATCGCCCGGCTCAGGCCTGGGTACCGCCGACCGTGATGCCCTCGATCAGCAGCGAGGGCTGGCCGACACCCACGGGCACGCTCTGCCCGTCCTTGCCACAGATGCCCACGCCCTCGTCCAGGGCCAGATCGTTGCCGACCATGCGCACCTTCTGCATGGTTTCCGGACCGTTGCCGATCAGCGTCGCACCCTTCACCGGCGTGGTGATGCGGCCATCCTCGATCAGGTAGGCCTCAGTGGCCGAGAACACGTACTTGCCGCTGGTGATGTCGACCTGACCGCCACCGAAGTTGACTGCGTACAGGCCCTTCTTCACCGAACGGATCATTTCCTGTGGGTCGTGCTGGCCGGCGCGCATGTAGGTGTTGGTCATGCGCGGCATGGTCAGGTGCGCGAATGATTCACGGCGGCCGTTGCCGGTCGGCGCCATGCCCATCAGCCGTGCGTTGAGGCTGTCCTGCATGTAGCCGACCAGGATGCCGTCCTCGATCAGGGTGGTGCACTGGCTCGGGTGGCCCTCATCGTCGATGTTCAACGAACCACGGCGTCCGTCCAGCGTGC
Organism: Stenotrophomonas genospecies 3; assembly: GCF_054473855.1. Taxonomy (NCBI): domain Bacteria; kingdom Pseudomonadati; phylum Pseudomonadota; class Gammaproteobacteria; order Lysobacterales; family Lysobacteraceae; genus Stenotrophomonas; species Stenotrophomonas genospecies 3. The sequence goes on along the minus strand of NZ_JBTMUR010000003.1, from coordinate 90,232 downwards.
CGTCATCGACGATGGTCACGCCCGGGGCGGCAACGCGCTCGCCGATGCGGCCCGCGTAGACGCTGGTGCCCTTGCGGTTGAAGTCGCCTTCCAGGCCATGGCCGACCGCTTCATGCAGCAGCACGCCGGGCCAGCCCGGACCAAGCACCACCGGCATCACCCCGGCCGGTGCCGGAACGGCGTCCAGGTTCACCAGCGCCTGGCGCAGCGCCTCGCGGGCAAAGGCCTCGGGGCGGCCGTCGGCGAACAGCTCCTCATACCCGTAGCGGCCACCACCGCCGGCATAGCCGGACTCGCGGCGGCCGTTGTGCTCGACGATCACCTGCACGTTCAGGCGCACCAGCGGGCGCACGTCAGCGCCCAGCACACCGTCGCTGCGGGCGATAAGTACCGTATCGACGCCGCCGGACAGGCTCACCATCACCTGCTTCACGCGCGGGTCGGCGGCGCGCAGGTAGCCATCCAGGCGCTTGAGCACCTCGACCTTGGCCTCGTTGCCGATGCCATCGATCGGGTCCAGCGCCGGGTACAGCGCGCGCGCGTTGCCGCGCAGCAGCGACCGCCCGGACTGGGCGCCACCTTCACGCGAGATCGCACGCGCCGACTGCGCCGCCGTCAGCAGCGCATCGGCATGGATGTCGTCGGAGTAGGCGAAGCCGGTCTTCTCGCCGGAAATCGCCCGCACGCCCACGCCCTGCTCGATGGAATGGGCGCCGTCCTTGACGATGCCATCTTCCACGCTCCAGCTCTCGCGGCGGGCATGCTGGAAATAAAGGTCGCCGAAGTCCACACCGGGGCCGAGCAGCTGGCCGAAGGTGCGCTCCAGGCCAGCGGTATCCAGGCCGCCGGGGCGCAGCAGGCGGTCTTGGGCAAGCGTCAGGGCGATATCAGTCATGGTTCTCGATCTGGGGATGCGGGGGCGCTCAGGCAAGCCCCGTGAACAGGAAAGCCGCGCTCAACGCGAGCGCGGCAGGCCGGTGATGGTCGGCGGAATGGCCGGCGCCGGTGCCGGTACGGGTGGCGGAGCCTTGTCGCGGCTGCGCTCGATCACTTCCACCTTCGGTTCCTTCCATGGACCGGTCACCTTGTAGGTACGGGCGCCAATCTCGCCCAATGGCTTGGACAATACCGCATTGGTGGCCGCGCCCAGCGCCGCCCCCACCGGGCCACCGGCGACCGCACCCACCACGGTCAGCAGATTGCCTGCACGCGGGTTGACGTCGATGGTCTGGTCGAACTGCTGGTTGCGCAGGTCGGCCTGGCCGCGGATGGTGATGTTGGCTGCCGGGCCTTCGATCAGCACCTTGTCGGTGCGTGCCATGCCCTGGCCGAACTGCATGCTGCCGTCGATCTGGTTGAACGCGAAGCCCTTGGAGAAGAAGTCGCGGAAGTCGAACATCAGGCGCCGCGGCAGCTGGGTGACACTGAGCAGGCCCAGCACCCGGCCAGCGCCCGGTTCCAGCTCCAGCAGCTGGCCGTTGCGCGCGTGCAGGTCCAGGCGGCCCTGCAGGTTGCCCAGCTGGAAGTCCGACGGCCCCCCACTCCACGTGGCCTGCAGCTGCGCCTGGCCGGAACCGCCACGCAGCTGGCCGCCGTAGTCGAGGTTCTGCATCAGTCCGCCCAGGTCCTCGCTGCGCACCTGTGCGGTCAGCTCGGTGCGGGCACCACCGGTGCGGCCCAGCCAGCGACCGCTGATGTCGATCTCCTGGTCGGGCGCACGGAAGCGCAGCTCGTCCACGTTCAGGCCATTGGCCAGCGGCCGCGTACGCAGTACCGCCTGGCCCAGCACCACCTTGCCGAACTTCAGGTCGGCGATGTCCAGCGCGAACGGCGGCAGCTTGGCCGGGTCCATGTCGTTGGCGCCGGCCTGTACCCGTGCCGGTGCGGCCGATGCACCCGGAGCCGCCGGCAGGGATTGCCAGTGCACGCGGTCGAGCTGGCCACTGATGGTGCCGCCGTCTGCATTGGGGACGGTCAGGCGCCCGGCCAGCGACGGGCCGTCCAGGCGCACATCCAGTGCCTGCGCGCCCGGGCGCAGCTGCAACCGGGTCTGCTCGAACACGCCACCGATCAGCTTCAACTGGCCGACCTGCACGTCCACCGCACGCAGCGGCATGGCGTCGTCATCACTGCCACCCCGCGCCAGACTGATCCACTCCAGAGCGTCCAGGGTCGGACTGCGGCCATTGACGGTCAATCCGCTCGGCGGCGGCTCGCGGTCGACATGGTCGCTGCCCAGCGTCACCTGCACACCGGTCTGGTTGTTGTGGCTGCGTGCGGCCAGCGCCAGGCGCTGACCGAACGCAACGTCGATGCGGCCGGCCCCCATCGGCAGCTGTGCAGCCACGGTGGTCGCCAACGGCTCGGCAGCCGGTTTGTCCAGCGGCGCCGGCAGGTCCAGCCGGGTCCCGACCAGATCGGAGCTCAACCGCAGCTCGCTGGGCGGCGCAGGCGCCCCTGGAGCAACCTTGGGCAGGCTGACCGCGATGGTCCACGGCGAGGTTCCGGTGATGTAGGGCTTGAGCCAGGCCATCTCCGGGGCGCGGTCGATCAGCACGCCAGCATCCAGCGTGGCCGACAGCTGCGATTCGAAGGCCAGTCTGCTGTCGTGCACGTAGCCACCGGCACGCAGGCTCAGGCGACCGTCCTGGCCGAGGTGGCGCACCGACAGCGCCTCGGCATCGAAACCGCCATTGCTGTAGCGCGCCTGCCCCTGCATGTTGTCGAAGGCGAGCTGGAAGCGCTTGTCGACCAGCTTCACGCCGGCCAGATCGACCGTCCCCTGCAGGTGGCCGCCACCTTCATCGTGGTGGAGTGGCTGCAGCAGATCGAAGGTCACATGCGCCGGGCCGGCAGCAGTGAGGTTGTCCAGGGTGTCGCCATAATCCTTGTGCAGCGGGCTCTGCCGCAGCATCGCCAGCAGCTTGCCCGCCTCGCTCTGCGCATCGGCGCGCACATACAGCGGCTGCTGCCCGAAATCCGGAATGCCCGCCTCGAACTTCTGCACTGCCACACCGGCCAGATCGCCGCGCCCATGCATGTCGAAGCCGGGGCCGATGAAGGCGATATCGGCGTCGACCTGGCTCATCAACGGCCAATCGTGCTGGAAACGGATGTCACCGTTGGTGATATGGCCGGTGGCCTCGAAGCGGCCATCGTTGTTGTCGAACGGCCAGTCGTCCAGGTCGCCACTGACCAGGCCGATGCCATTGCGCACCTGGCCGCCGGCCAGCGCCATGTCCAGCCAGTCGGTGGCGCCCTTGCTCATCTTGGAGTGGATCCAGAAGCGCTTGGCCGCAGTCATCGGCACGTCGTCCAGCTTGGCCGCCAGCTGCAGCCACGGCCGCGTACCGTCGCCCTGGAACCAGACCCCGCCGCGCACGTCGGCCGCATAGTCGGTGCCTTCCACGCGCATCGCCGCAGTACCGATACGCCAACCACCGCCCTCGTCGCGCCAGCCCACCACCTGTCCCGCCAGATGCAGGTCATGACGCACACCAAAGCCGGTCGGCCAATCGAACTGCAGCTGCCGTTGCGGCTGCAACTGCAGGCTGAAGCCATCCGCGTCGCCTTCGAAGCGCCCGCCCAGGCCGCGCAGGCCGGGCGAATTGCCCACGCTGGCGAAGCCCAGCGACTGCAGTTCGCCCTGCGCCCACAGCGGGCCATCGCGATCGCCCGCCAGCTGCAACTCGCGCACGTCCAGCTGCGGCCTGGACAGGAACAGCCAGCGACGCAGGCCCGGTTCGAGACGATCGCTCAGGGCCAGCGCACGCAGCGCGGTGCCGGCCTGCACTTCGCCAGAACGGACCCGCAGCTGCTTGCCAAGCTGCAGCTGCAGGCCATCGAGCTGCTGCTCGCCCTCTTCGGTTTTCAGGCGCAGGCGCGGCACCTGCAACGCCCAGCCATCAGCCTGGCGCTGCCAGCGCAGGCGTGCCTGCAACCGCTGCAGCTGCAGCTGCGGGGCCGCCATCGAGGGCATCGGTGCGCCATCGATGCGGACATCACGCAGGTCCGAATCGGTGGTCACCGCCACCGGCGCGAAATCGCGCAGGGTCAGCCACAGGTTGAGTTCGCCCTTGCCTTCGCGCAGGCGCACACCGCCGGCCGCCAGCAGCGGCGACCAGGCATGGAAGTCGACCGGATCGGCGCCCAGCCAGGCCTGGCCATTGCCGCGCACGCGGTCCACGTCCAGCACCGCCGTCAACGGCAGCGCTTCGGTCTGGGCCCAGGCACGCACGCCTACACGCAGGCGGTCGCCATTGACCCTCAGGCGCACGTCGATGCGTGGCAGCGTGGTGTCGATTCCCAGCCCCGGCGCATGCACGCCCAGGCGGCCTCCGATCACCTGCAGTTCGCCCAGCCGGCGCAGCGCATCCAGCGGGTCCCCGCCATTGGCGGCCTGCGGCAGGCCGCGTACCGACCAGCGACCGTCCTCGCCCTGCTGCAGGTCGAGCGCCAGGCCACGCAGGCGCAGCTCGGTCAGCGACCGGCCAGGCAACAGGCCGCTGTACATCGATACCAGCACCTCGGCCTCGCCGATCGCCAGGCCCTGGCCGGCGCCGATGCGCAGGCCCTTGAGCTGCAGCAGCGGGCCGCGCCGGGTCCAGGCGGTCTGCAGCTGGTCGAAACGCACCGGCTGGCCAGCGCGTTCACTCAGCCAGGCGGCAATCCTGTCGGGATGGCGCTCGGCCAGCGGCAGCAGCTGGCTGAGGGTGCCCACCAGCAGTGCAAGCCCGACCAGGCCCACCGCGCAGGCGGCAATGAAATGACGGCGGATCCTTCGCAGTCGCAGGCGCGGCGGCGCGCTCATCGGCCACCGCCGGCCTGCGGCCGGCGAGGATCAGAGCAGAACGACATCGAATTGCTCCTGCAGGTACTGCTCGTCCGCCTGGAAGCGGATGCTCTTGCCGAGGAATTCCTCCAGCTCGGCCACCGCCGCGGATTCCTCGTCGGTGATGCGCGCGACCACCTTGGTCGACGCGATCACCAGCAGGCGCGCGGCATCGAACTGGCGCACGGCACGGGTGATCTCGCGGAAGATCTCGTAGGTCACCGTCTCGGTGGTCTTGATGCTGCCGCGGCCGCTGCACTGCGGGCAGGTCTCCGACAGCTGGCGCTCCAGGCTTTCCACCGTGCGCTTGCGGGTCATCTCCACCAGGCCCAGCGGCGAGAAGTCGTACACCGTGGTCTTGGCATGGTCGCGGGCCAGCGCCTTTTCCAGGGTGCGCAGCACCTGGCGGCGATGCTCGGCATCGTCCATGTCGATGAAATCGATGATGATGATGCCGCCCAGGTTGCGCAGCCGCAGCTGCCGTGCCACCGCCTGTGCCGCTTCCAGGTTGGTGCGGAACACCGTCTCTTCCAGGTTGCGCTGGCCGAGGAACGAACCGGTGTTGACGTCGATGGTGGTCATCGCCTCGGTCTGGTCGATCACCAGGTAGCCACCGGATTTCAGCGGCACCTGCTTGTCCAGCGCGCGGCCGATCTCGTCCTCCACCCCGAACATGTCGAAGATCGGGCGATCACCGCTGTACAGCTCGATCTTCTCGGCCAGCACCGGCATGTACTTGGCAACAAAGGCCTGCAACTGCGCGAAGGTCTCCTTGGAGTCCACCTTCACCTTGTCAACGTCCTTGCGGATCAGGTCGCGTACCGATCGCAGCGGCAGGCTCAGGTCTTCATAGATGTTGCTGCACGAGGCCGCTTCGCGGCCACGACGCTCGACCACGTTCCAAACGCGCGACAGGTAGGCGATGTCCTCGGCGATGGCCTCTGCCGGCTGGCCCTCGGCATTGGTACGCACGATGTAGCCGTAGCCTCCGTGCTGCGCCGACAGTTCGGTCACCAGCGCCTTCAGGCGGGCGCGCTCGGTTTCATCCTCGATGCGTGCGGAAACGCCCACGACCTTGGATTGCGGCAGCAGCACCATGTAGCGCGAGGGAATGCTGATCTGGGTGGTCAGGCGTGCGCCCTTGGTCCCGATCGGGTCCTTCACCACCTGCACCACGATGTCTTGGCCGTCGCGCAGCAGCTCGACGATCGGCACGCTGGATGGCGGCGGCAGCGTGGTGTTCTCGGTATCGGCACTGGCCACCGGCGCCGGCCGCACCACGTCGTTGGCATGCAGGAACGCGGCACGCTCCAACCCGACTTCGACGAAGGCGGCCTGCATGCCGGGCATCACCCGCTGCACCTTGCCCTTGTAGATGTTGCCGACCACACCCCGGCGCCAACCGCGCTCGATGTGCAGTTCCTGCAGCATGCCGTTCTCGATCACCGCGACCCGGGTTTCGCGCGGGGTCACATTGACCAGGATTTCCTCAGACATCGGCAGCCTCCCTGGCGGCATCGGCAGTTGTGGCCGGCACGCCGCAGCGCGCCAGCAGACGATCGGTATGCAGCAATGGCAGCCCCATGACGCCGGAGTAGCTGCCGGAAAGATGTTCGATCCAGCGCTCGGCCCCGCCCTGGATGGCGTAGGCCCCGGCCTTGTCCAACGGCTCGCCGGTGGCCACGTAGGCGGCGATGTCGGCAGCGTCGATCGGGGCGAAGGTCACTTCGGAAATGACCAGTTCGCTGTCCAGCCCGTCCGCGCCGACCACCACCACGGCGGTCATCACCTGATGGGTACGCCCGGCAAGGCGCGCCAGCATCGCCCGCGCATCGGCGGCGTCAGTGGGCTTTCCGAACACGTCACCATCCAGCACCACCTCGGTGTCCGAGCCGAGCACGCGCGCCTGCGGGTCATCGGCCAGCACCCGGGCCAGCCCGGCGCGCGCCTTGTCGGCGGCGACCCGGCAGACATACTGTTCGGCGCTTTCAGCGGGCGCGCGCTGCTCGACGACCTCCAGGTCCAGGGCCTGGAAGGGGCGTCCGAGTCGGGCCAGCAGCTGGTTGCGTCGGGGGGAGCGGGAAGCAAGATAGAGCATCGGCACAGCATAACCTGAGGCCGCCACCTGAATCGTCGGCAACCCGTCCCGGAACGTGCGCAACCCCGAACGGGCTCACAGCGCGTTCATCGCTACGACACCACCCTCAACGGCACAACAAGGAGTTCTCCATGCGCCTGACCGCCACCCCGCTGCTGCTCGCCCTGTCCCTCGCCCTTGGAACCTCGATGACCGCCCATGCTGCCCCGTCGTCGCCGTCGATCGCCGCCCCGGCCGAAGGCACCCTGCTGAACATCTCGGCCAATGCCGAGGCGACCCGCGTGCCGGACGTGGCCACCCTGTCGGCCGGTGTGGTCACCCAGGCCGCCGATGGCAACAGCGCCATGCGCCAGAACGCCCAGCAGATGGACAAGGTACTGGCCGCGATCAAGGCCGCCGGCATCGCCGAGCGCGACGTGCAGACCAGTGGCGTCAGCCTCAACCCGCAGTACCGCTATGCCGACAACGAAGCACCGAAGATCACCGGCTACCAGGCCAGCAACACGGTCAGCCTGAAGGTGCGCGACATCGCCAAGCTGGGCAAGGTGCTGGACGCACTGGCTGCGCAGGGCGCCAACCAGATCAACGGCCCCAGCTTCGAGATCGACCAGCCGGAACCGGTCTACGACGAAGCGCGCCTGGCTGCACTGAAGAAGGCCCAGGCCCGCGCCCAGACCTATGCGAAGTCGCTGGGCTTGCAGGTGCGCCGCATCGTCAGCATTTCCGAGAACGCTGGCGGCGGCTACCGCCCGATGCCGATGATGCGGGCCATGTCGGCCGGCGCGGCGATGGACAAGGCCACCCCGGTCGCACCGGGTGAATCGACCGTCTCGGTCAACCTGGACGTGGTGTTCGAACTGGGTCGCTGATCCCGTTCGCCATTGCCGACAAAGGCGGATCCCGCAGGGGATCCGCCTTTTTCATGCCCGTAGCCGGCGTTGGCTGAAGGCCAGCCCAACGATCGCCCCCCTGCCTCTAGGCAGTGGCTGCCCTGTCGCGCTACTGATGGACTGCCAGCCGCGTGCGGCAACCCCGCCACGGGCCCTGGTGCGTTGAGGACTTCGTCACTGGCATGGAGGTGGACCATGGTTCGTACGTATCCCGTTGCATCCCCGCACTTCGACCCCGCCCGCGTTGCCGCCTGGAGCGCGGCCATCGCCCTGCATCTGCTGGCCTTCCTGTTGCTGCTGATCCCGGCGACCTACCAGGCCGTGCAGGTTCCGCGTGACAAGACTGCGGTCAGGCTGATCGAGAAGATCCCGCCACCGCCCACGCCGCCGGTTCCGATCCCGCCGAAAGAGATCGTCCAGGTGGTGCCGAAACCCCGGACGCAGCCGGTAGCACCGCCACTGCCTGCACCCACCGCGACCGTGGAGGAGACCCAGGGCATCGCACTGCCGGCCGCCGAACCGGCCCCGCCCCAGCTGGCACCGAGCATCGATACCTCCACGCCTCTGGCCGGCGCCCAGCTGCAGTACCGCAGCGCCCCGCCGCCGGCCTACCCGCTGGCGGCACTGCGCAACCGCGAGCAGGGGACGGTGCTGTTGCGGGTAGAGGTGGACTCCCACGGGCAGCCGGCGGTGGTCAGCATCGAGCGCAGCAGTGGCTCGCGCAGCCTGGACCAGGCCGCACGCCAACAGGTGCTCAGGCACTGGCGCTTCGAGCCGGCCCAGCGTGATGGCGTGGCCGTGCCGGCCATCGGCATGGTGCCGGTGCAGTTCTCGCTGCCGGACTGAGGTGATCGCCGGCCCGGCTGCTTGCCGGGCCGGCGCTTCCGTCCGGGCGGGTACGGACGGAACAGGATCAACTGTTATTGATTAAGCAAAAATTCACGACTTCGTCACCTGCCGGAAACCTAGATTGGTCCGTCCCGGAATCTTCCGGAGACAGCCCTCAACGCTACGGTTTTCCAGTTAGGAGAGAAGCTGTGAAACACCTGATCCAACGGCCCGCCAGCCGCCGCCGCACCACCCTGGCATCGTCCATCACCCATATCCTTACCGGCGGCACGCTGCTGCTGGTTGGCGCCGTGGCTTCCACCTCCGCGTTCGCGCAGGAAAAGGCCACCAACCTGGACCGCATCACGGTCACCGGTTCGAACATCCCGCGCACCAACACTGAAACACCGTCCCCGGTGCAGGTGGTGACCCGCCAGGAAATCGACCGTACGGGCAAGACCACGGTTGCCGAGTACCTGCAGACACTGACCGCCGACGGTTCCGGCTCCATTCCCAAGACCTTCGGCAACGGCTTTGCCGGCGGTGGTGCCGGCATCTCGCTGCGCGGCTTGGGCGCGGGTTCGACCCTTGTCCTGTTGAATGGCCGCCGCATGGCCACCTACGGCCTGGCCGATGACGGCCAGAAGGTCTTCACCGACCTGAGCACCATCCCGCTCGACGCCGTCGAACGCGTGGAAGTGCTGAAGGACGGCGCCTCGGCGATCTATGGCTCCGACGCCATCGCCGGCGTGGTCAACATCATCCTGCGCAGCGATTTCCAGGGCGCGATCCTTCGCGCCTCTTACGGCCTGTCCGGCGACAGCGATGGCGACGCGAAGAAGGCGACCCTGACCGCCGGTACCGGCGATCTGGCCACCGACGGCTGGAATGCCTTCTTCAGCCTGGATGTGGCAAAGACCGACGCGATCAAGATCAGTGATCGCAAGAACCGCAAGTGGATCGGTACCGGCGATACCCGCCCGTGGGGCTATGGCAACAACGCCCAGTTCCTCGGCGGCGCCTTCCTCAGCGGCAAGACCCGCGGCGGTGTTGGTCCGAACGGTTCGGTGTATGACGATCGCAATGTGACCAAGGACAATCCTGCCTTCCTGGTCGCATTGCCGGGCTGTGCTGGCCTGACCACCATTCCCGGCCAGACCGAGGCTACTGCACAGGCGCAGGGCTGCCTGTGGGATCCGAACCAGCTGTATCGCGATCTGACCCCGGAAGAGAAGTACGTCAACGTGTTTGGCCGTGCCAGCTTCGCATTTGGTGAAGGTGGCGAGATCTACACCGAAATCGGCTACTCGAAGAAAGAGACCACCTTCAGCAACACCCCGTCCGGCGTATCCGGCAGCTGGGGCTTCCCCGAAGGCCCGGTCAACGGCAACAGTGGCCCGGGCGCAGTGGTGCTGGGCCCGAATCATCCTGACAATCCCATTCCCGGCCAGGCCTCGCGCCTGCGTTATTCGGCGTGGGATGTCGGTCCCCGCGTGACCAACAACACCAATGAGTTCACCCGCTTCCTGGTCGGCGTCAAGGGCAACTGGGGCGACTGGAGTTACGACACCGCCTATCTGCACTCGGGCACTGATCTGGTCAACAAGCGCACCGGCTTCCTCAACTACGACAACGTACGTTGCGCATTGGCCAACCCGAACTGCGCCGGTGGTGTTTGGCGCATCGGTGACAACGCGGGCATGAACTCGCAGGCGTTGTACGACTTCATCTCGCCGGATATCAGCGCCCGCGCCAAGTCCAGCCTGGACATGTTCGACTTCACCGTGTCGCGCAGCCTGATGGACCTGAAGGGTGGCCCGCTGGGCCTGGCACTGGGTACCGAATGGCGCAAGACCAGCAACAGCCTGACCCCGCAGACCTATACCGACCAAGGCCAGATCATCGGTCTGGGCTACTCGGCCTACGACGGCACCCAGAACGTGTACGCCGGCTACGTTGAGCTGTCTGCGCCCGTGCTGGAAACCCTGGAACTGTCCGGTGCGGTTCGCTACGACAAGTACGAGAGCGGTGAAGGCAAGGCGACACCGAAGATCGGCATCAAGTGGACCCCGGCCGACTGGATCGCACTGCGTGGCAGCTACGCCGAAGGCTTCCGTGCACCGAACCCGGCCGAGAACGGAGATGGTGGCCTGGCCGCCTTCTCCAACGCGTCCGATCCGGTACGTTGCCCAGGCGGCAACCCCGCACCAGGTGCGAACGACGACGACTGTGGCGCCCTGCCGGTCGCCATCATCACCCGCCCGAACAAGGACCTGAAGCCGGAAGAATCCAAGAGCTACTCGGTGGGTATCGTCCTGCAGCCGACGTCCACGACTTCGCTGACCATCGATGCCTGGCAGATCAAGCGCACCAACGAAATCGCCCAGGGCAGCACCTCCGAAGCCATTGCCGCCGGCAACGTACTGCGTGACAGCAACCTGCTCAACGGCGTGCCCGGCACCGGCAGCATCCTGGCCGTCAACACGCAGTACATCAATGCCGCATCGACCCGGGTCCGGGGTATCGATACCGATATCCGCCAGACCTTCGACATCGGCCCGGGCCAGCTGGAGATGGACCTGCAGTGGAGCCATGTGCTCAAGTTCGAGCGCACCGATGCCGACGTGACGGTTGACTACGCGGGTACTCACGGCAACTGCGACGTGACCAACTGCATCGGCACCCCGAAGGACCGCATCAACTTCGGCACCACCTGGAGGCAGGGTCCGTGGAGCGTCAGCGGCGTTGCCAACTACATCTCGAAGATGGACAACAAGGACTTCCGTGGTCCGAACGGCTCCTATCTGTTCGCGTATGCAGACGGAACGGACGTCAAGAAGATCTCCTCGTTCACCACCTTCGACCTGTCGGGCCGCTGGAACATCACTGAAGCCTTCGAGTTGAACGCCTCGGTGCAGAACGTGTTCGATCGCATCGCGCCGCTGGATCCGTCCACCTACGGCGGTGTCAACTACAACCCGCTGCACTTCAGTGGTGCCATCGGTCGCTACTTCACCGTCGGTGCCAAGTACACCTTCAAGTAATACAGGCAACACCCTTCAACGCAGCAACTTCGAAGGCCCGGGCAGCTGCCCGGGCCTTCGTCGTTCCGCCCCTTGCAGGCATGTTCACGGGCACATGGCTACCGTGTGCACGCGGCATCACCGCCGCAGGGGATCTGCATGGCCGCAACTTCGCAACGCCTGGGCCTGCCCGCGTTGACTGCACTGGTGGTCGGCTCGATGGTCGGCGCCGGCATCTTTTCATTGCCGCAGAACGTGGCGCGCAGCGCCGGCCCGGCCGCGGCGCTGATCGGCTGGGCCCTGAGCGGCGCGGGCATGCTGATGCTGGCCTTCGTGTTCCAGGCCCTGGCCAACCGCCGGCCTGATCTCGATACCGGCATCTACGCATATGCGCGCGAAGGCTTCGGCAACTACATCGGCTTCTCCGCTGCGTGGGGCTACTGGGTCGCCTCGGTGCTCGGCAACGCCAGCTTCTTCGTGCTGATCTTCAGTGGCTTGGGCCACTTCATGCCCGTGTTCGGCGAAGGCAATACCCCGGCCGCCGTGGCCGCATCGTCATTGCTGTTGTGGACCGTACACCTGTTGGTGCTGCGTGGCCTGCGCACTGCAGCCATCGTCAACGGCCTGGTGACCGTGGCCAAGCTGCTGCCGATCGCCCTGTTCCTGGTCCTGGCCGCCGGCGCGTTCCGCATGGACGTGTTCCGCGCCGATTTCCTCGGCGCGCCTGCACTCGGCGACCTCGGCCAGCAGCTGCGCGGCATGATGCTGGTGACCGTGTGGGTGTTCATTGGCATCGAGGGCGCCAGCATCTACTCGCGGCGCGCCGCACGCCGTGCCGACGTGGGTCGCGCCACGGTGATCGGCTTCCTCGGCGTGTGGCTGCTGCTGGTGCTGGTCAGCCTGTTGTCGATGGGCGTGCTGTCGCAGGCGGAACTGGCCGGACTGCCTAATCCGTCGATGGCCTATGTGCTGCGCGCCATTGTCGGCGAATGGGGCGCGACGGTGATCATCATCGGTTCGATCATCTCCGTTCTCGGTGCATTGCTGGCCTGGGTGCTGCTGTGCGCCGAAGTGCTCTATGCCGCCGCAGGTGACGGCACCATGCCGGCCTTCCTGGGGCGTGAGAACGCGCGCGGCGTGCCGGCCAATGCACTGTGGTTGAGCAACGGGCTGATCCAGTTGTTCCTGCTGCTGGTGCTGGTCAATTCCGGCAGCTATACCGGGCTGGTGCTGCTGGCCGCGTCGATGAGCCTGGTGCCCTACTTCCTGTCCACCGCGTTCGGTGTGCAGCTGGCCTGGCGTGGGCAGGCCTATGCCGGTGAACCAGGCGTACGCTGGCGCGATTTCGTGGTCGCACTGCTGGCCAGCGCCTATGCGCTGTGGCTGGTGTATGCCGGCGGCCTGGACAACCTGCTGCTGTCGGTGCTGCTGTACGTGCCCGGTGTGGTGCTGTTCGCGCTGACCAGGCGCCAACGCGGCGAACAGGTATTCGCGCGTTGGGAGGGGGTGCTGTTCGCTGCGATCCTGATCGTGGCGATCGCCACGCTGGTGGCGTTCTGGCGAGGCAATCTCGCGCTGTAGACCCGAGCCCACGCTCGGCTGGTTCATCCGCAGCAGCCGAGCATGGCTCGGCTCCACAACAGCAGTCGCGCAACCTCGACGCTACAAAGACGCAAAAAAAAACCTGCATCTCGCGATGCAGGTTTTTCAACAAGGTGGCGCCCGAAGTTGGACTCGAACCAACGACCCCCTGATTAACAGTCAAGTGCTCTAACCGGCTGAGCTATTCGGGCAGACGACTAGTATAACCACTCTTCACGCGCGATGGTAGGGGTGATTGGCAATCATTGCGGCAGCCCGATACAGCTGCTCGGCCACCACCAGGCGCACCAGCATATGCGGCAGCGTCAGCGGGCCGATCGACCACTTCTCATCGGCCAGCGCGGACACCTCCGGCGAATGCCCTTCCGGGCCACCGATCAGGAACGCCAGGTCCCTTCCCTGCCCGCGCCAGTGTTCCAGGCGCTGCGCCAGCTGTTCGGAACTGAGCTGGCGGCCCGGCACGTCCAGCGCCACCACATAGGCATTCTTCGGCAGCGCAGCGATCACCCGCTTGCCTTCGTCTTCAGTGGCGCGGCGCGGATCACGCCCCTTGCCGCGCAGGCCGGGCTCGATTTCCACCAGCTCGAACGGCAGCCAGTGCGACAGCCGCTTCTGGTACTCGGCGAAGCCCTGCGCCACCCAGCTGGGGGCGCGTTCACCGGTGGCGATCAGGCGGGCTTTCATCAACGGTCCTCCAAAACGTCGACGGCGCCATCGGCGCCGTCGAAGGGATGCATCAACGTGTGGCTCAGGCCACTTCGTCGTCGCTGGACGGCGGCTGGTCGCCGACGGTCCACAGGCGCTCGAGGGCGTAGAACTCACGCACGCGCGGCAGCATCACATGGACGATCACGTCGCCCAGATCGACCAGCACCCACTCGGCTTCGCGCTCGCCTTCCACGCCCAGCGGCATCACGTCGATGTTCTTGGCGAAGCGCACGACTTCGTCGGCAATCGACTTGACGTGGCGGGTCGAGGTGCCCGAAACGACGATCATGTAGTCGGCAACGCTGGACCGGCCGCGCACGTCGATCTCGACCAGGTCCTTGGCCTTCAGGTCTTCGGTGGCTTGGCGGACGCTGGCCAGCAGTTCCGGCACGGACGGCGGCGGGCTGGGCAGATCGACCTTGATGGTCTGGGGCTGGGTCTGGTTGCTCAAAGTGGATCGACTCGATAAACGTGGGGGCGATTATACGGGGATGGCGCCGCTGCGCCATTCACGGCCTGGCCGGGCGGTACAGCCCGTGTGCAGCCACATAGTCCGCCACGCCGGGTGGCAGCAGGGCGCGCCAGGGGCCGCCGGCGGCGATCTGCGAGCGCACCGCGCTGGCCGATTCCTCGCGCAGCGGGTGGTGCAGGCGCAGGATGCGCCCGGCCGGGCTGGCGAACAGGGCCTGCTCGGTGTCGGCCCAACGCCCTTCCAGCGCCCGGCCCAGCTCGCCATCCACCGCGGCCTGCAACGGACTACCCGGGCGCTCCGCCACCACGAAATGAGCCAGCCCGAACAACGCCTCCCATTCGTGCCAGCGGGACAGGCCAAGCAGGCTGTCGGCGCCGACCAGCCAGGCCAGCGGCCGGCTCGGCCCCAGCTCGCCGCGCAGCTCGCGCAGGGTGTCCACGGTGTAGGACGGCCGACCGGGGAAACGTGCCGCGCGATCCAGCTCGCGCCGGTCCAGCAGCAGGCCCGGTTCGTCGCCGATGGCCAGCGACAGCATGGTGCAGCGCTGCTCGGCCGTGGCGCCGGGCACGGCACGGTGCGGCGGATCGGCCGCCGGCAGCATGCGCACGGCAACCTGCAGTTCGTCACGGGCAGCCCGCGCGATCGCCAGGTGCCCGAGGTGCACCGGATCAAAGGTGCCCCCGTAGTAGATCCGCAGGCTCATTGCTCAGGCCCGCGCCAGCAGGCGCACGGCACGCGGTTCGGCCACAGCCACCAGCAGGCGCTCCAGCGCCAGCCAGGCATCGCCGTCGGCGCGCCCCTTGGCGATACGGTCGACCAGTCCCGCTTCAGCCACGAAGCGCTCCCAGCGCTTGCTTTCCGGATGCCGCTGCAGCGCGCGCTTGTACGGCGCCTGCCGCGATTCCCAGATGCCGCGCGATTTCATTTCGGCGGCCAGGTTGCCACCCCGGGCCTGCACCCGGGCCAGGCCAGCACCGGCCAGCAGCTCGCGGATCACCATCGGCATCAACGCAGCCACCGCCTCACCCTCGCCTCGCAGGCCGGCCAGCATGCGCAGCACCGCCGGCGGTTGCCCGGAGAATGTCGCCTCCACCAGCCGGAACACGTCATAGCGGGCGGCGTCGGCCACCAGCGACTCCATGCGCTCCACATCCAGCGGCTGGCCATCGGCCAACAGCGCCAGCTTGTCGATTTCCTGGGCGGCAGCCAGCAGGTTGCCTTCCACCCGCTCGGCCAGGCGCTGCACGGCGGCCGGGTCCGCGCGCAGGCCCTTGCCACGCAGGCGGCGCTCGATCCAGTCCGGCAGTTCATGCGGCTTGATCGCCCACGCCACCGACAGCACGCCGATGCGGTTGACCGCTTCGGCCCACTTGCCCTGGTGCGCCTTGCTCCATTCGTTGGCGGTGATCATCAACACCACGTCCGGCGCCGGATTGGCGCAGAACTGGCTGATCACCTCGGCACCGTCCTTGCCCGGCTTGCCGCTGGGCAGGCGCACCTCGACCAGGCGACGGGCGCTGAACAGGCTGGGGGCATTGAAACTGGCGTCGAGCTGGTTCCAGTCGAAATCACGCCCATCGGCGTCGAACACTTCACGTTCGCCAATGCCCGAGGCGCGCGCACGTGCGCGGATGGCGTCGGCCGCCTCCAGCACGCGCAGGGTTTCCGGGCCGGCAATCAGGTAGACCGGCGCCAGCGCGGTATCAGCGCCCTGGCTGGCCAGCTGCTCCGGACGCAGTTCCATGCGCGCGGCTCAGTGCTTGGCTGCGGGGACCGGCTCGGCCGGTACCGCGCCTTCGATCGGCTTGTCCTTCGGCGCCGACAGGCTGCCGCCCTTCTCGATCTCGGCACGCACCACGCTGTCGATGCGGCGGATGATCGAGGCGGACATTTCCCGGCGCAGTTCATTGGCTAGGATTTCACGTTCGGTGGTGGTACCGGTGGCGTCGGTCGGCGGCGACACGTAGTCGCGCGACAGCTCGATCACCTGCTGCGGCACCAGTTCGCTGCCGTCTTCGCGACGGAAGATGAAGATCACCGCGTAGCGCAGGCTGTATTCCTGCGCACGGCCCTGCGAGTCGATGGCGATCGGCAGGTCGCCCCAGCGCTCGGACAGTACCTGCAGCTGGGCGCTGGGCTCCTTGCTGTCCTCATCGGCCAGCCTGGCGCCGGAGGCCAGCAGGCTGCGGTTGAGCAGCTTGACCAGTTCGCTGTACGGCGCAGTGGAAACCACCTTCACCGGTGCTGTGTCGGTCGGCAGCATCAGCTTGTTGCGCAGATGGAAACCGCAGCCGGCAAGGCCGAGGACAAGAACGAGGGCAAGCAGGATTCGGGTCATGGAGACAGTCTGGCGGAGCCGGGCGATCACGGCAACACACAGCGTGCCCGAAGCCGCGTGAATGCAGGGCCATCAAACGCCGGGCCCTGCACCGGAATGGTACCGGCCACCACGCGGGTGGCCGGTACGGAGTACATCAGGCGGCGACGATGTTCACGATCTTGCCCGGCACGATGATGATCTTGCGCACCGTCAGGCCTTCCATGAACTTGGCCGCGTTGGGCTCGGCCAGGGCCAGTGCCTCGACCTGCTCGCGCGCGGCGTCGGCCGCCACGTCGATGGTGCCACGCAGCTTGCCGTTGACCTGCACGGCCAGGGTCAGCGCGTCGCGCACCAGCGCACCGGCATCGGCCTGCGGGAACGGCTGGTCTTCCAGCAGGGTCTCGCCATGGCCCAGCACCTGCCACAGGGCATGGCTGGCGTGCGGGGTGATCGGGTTGAGCAGCAGCACGATGGCCTGCAGCGCTTCCTGGCGCACGGCGCGCCCCTGCGCACTGCCGTCCTCGAACTTGGCCAGCGCGTTCATCAGTTCCATCACCGCGGCAATGGCGGTGTTGAAGCTGTGGCGGCGGCCATAGTCGTCACCGACCTTGCCGATGGTCTCGTGGGTCTTGCGGCGCAGTGCCTTCTGGTTGGCATCCAGTGCTGCAACATCCAGCGCCGGAGCGGCGCCATCGGCAGCATGCTTCTGCACCTGGGCCCACAGGCGGCGCAGGAAGCGGGCCATGCCATCCACACCGGCTTCGTTCCACTCCAGCGACTGTTCCGGCGGCGCGGCGAACATCGAGAACAGGCGCACGGTGTCGGCGCCGTACTTGTCGACCATCGCCTGCGGGTCCACGCCGTTGTTCTTCGACTTGGACATCTTCTCGGTGCCACCGACCACCACCGGCTGGCCGTCGGCGATCAGGGTCGCGCCGGTGATGCGGCCGCGCTCGTCACGCTGCACTTCCACATCGGCCGGGTTGATCCAGTCCTTCGAGCCATCCGGGTTCGGACGGTAGTAGGTCTCGGCAATCACCATGCCCTGGCACAGCAGATTGCGCGCCGGTTCGTTGCTGTCCACCATCCGCGCGTCGCGCAGCAGCTTGTGATAGAAGCGGAAATACATCAGGTGCAGGATCGCGTGCTCGATGCCACCGATGTACTGGTCCACCGGCAGCCAGTAGTTGCCGCGCTTGTCGACGGCATCACGGGCACCCGGCGAGGTGTAGCGGGCGTAGTACCAGCTCGACTCCATGAAAGTGTCGAAGGTGTCGGTCTCGCGCTCGGCCGCACCGCCACATTCCGGGCAGGTGGTCTTGCGCCATTCCGGATCGGTCTTGATCGGCGAACCGGTACCCGAGAATGCCACGTCCTCCGGCAGCACCACCGGCAGCTGTTCTTCCGGCACCGGCACCGCACCGCACTTGGCGCAGTAGATCACCGGAATCGGGCAGCCCCAGTAGCGCTGGCGGCTCACGCCCCAGTCGCGCAGGCGGTAGTTGACGCGGCGCTGGCCCTGGGCCTTGCGCTCGAATCGTTCGGCCAGGGCTTCGAAGGCACCCTGGAAATCCAGGCCATCGAACTCGGCCGAGTTGACCAGCTCGAAGGCACGGCTCTTGTCGCTGTACCAGTCCTGCCAGCGGCTGCCATCCCAGGTGCGCTCTTCTTCGGTGCGCGCATCCTTCAGCGCGATCACCTGCTTGATCGGCAGGCCGTACTTGTTGGCCACTTCGTTGTCGCGCTGGTCATGACCCGGCACGGCCATCACCGCGCCGGTGCCGTAGCCCATCAGCACGAAGTTGGCGACCCACACCGGCACCGGCTCGCCGGTGACCGGATGCAGCGCACGCAGGCCGGTGTCCATGCCGCGCTTTTCCTGGGTTTCCAGTTCCGCCTCGGACACGCCACCCTGCTTCAGGTCGGCCAGCATCGCGGCCAGTTCCGGGTTGTTCTTCGCCGCATGCAGCGCCAGCGGATGTTCGGCGGCGATCGACACGAAGGTCACGCCCATCACGGTATCCGGACGGGTGGTGAACACGCGCAGCGGATCCAGCACTCCGCCGTCAACGTCACGTACATCGAACTGGATTTCCAGGCCCTCGGAGCGGCCGATCCAGTTGCGCTGCATGGTCTTGACCGAATCCGGCCAGCCGTCCAGCTCGTCCAGGCCGTCCAGCAGTTCCTGGGCGTAATCGGTGATGCGCAGGAACCACTGCGGGATCTCGCGCTTCTCGACCAGGGCGCCGGAGCGCCAGCCGCGGCCGTCAATCACCTGCTCGTTGGCCAGCACGGTCTGGTCGACCGGGTCCCAGTTCACCACCGCATTGCGGCGGTAGGCCAGGCCCTTGCGCATCAGGCGGGTGAACATGCGCTGCTCGTGGACGTAGTAGTCCGGGCGGCAGGTGGCGAACTCGCGCGACCAGTCAACGGCATAGCCCATGGCCTTGAACTGGCCACGCATGTGCTCGATGTTCTTGTAGGTCCAGGCCGCCGGTGCGGTCTTGTTCTTGATCGCGGCGTTTTCCGCCGGCAGGCCGAACGCGTCCCAGCCCATCGGCTGCAGCACGTTGTGGCCGGTCATGCGCTTGTAGCGGCTGATCACGTCGCCGATCGTGTAATTGCGCACGTGGCCCATGTGCAGCGCACCGGACGGGTACGGAAGCATCGACAGGCAGTAGTACTTCGGCTTGTCCGAAGTCTCGTCGACTTCGAAGGCACGGGTGGCGTCCCAGTACTGCTGGGCGGCGGATTCAACCTGCTGCGGGTCGTAGGCGTTGGTTTCAGCGCTGGTCATGGAACACGCGGATGCGGCGGCAAAGCGGTACAGCGTACCGCAGTGCGGCAAACGTCTCCAATCCCGCCCGCTGAAGGCCGGCTCCGCGAGCGCCCGAGGCCGGTCTCAGCGCGGCCGCGACAACGGCAGGGCCAGGGCCAGCCAGGCCGTCCAGCAGGCGAACGCAAGCCGTTGTGCCAGCGGCGCCGCCAACACGCCCTGCAGGGCAAACGCCGCCAGCGCGGCCAGTACGCCACAGGCGAGCGCCACTGCGCCCAGCGCGCGGCCATGCGCCTGGCGCAACTGCGACGTGCCCAGCAACAGGGTCCCGGCAACGAAACCCAGCACCCAGATCATCCAGGCGCTGGCATGCAGCTGGCTGGCCGGCCCGTGCAGGTCATCCACATCCAGCGGCAGCAGCCCCATCGCGGCGAACGCCAACCCGGCCAGCAGCAGCATCTGGCTGCCCACCCGCGGCGCCCAGCCGGCGGTTGCCGACAGCCCACGGCGCAGGCACTCGGCCACAACCACCGCCAGCAGGCCCGGCAGCACGAAACCCAGCAGATTGAAGGCCAGCGCATGCGGCACCCCCTGTGCTCCCAGCAGCGCCACCGGGTGGCGAGCCTGTGCGTAGCCTTCCAGGCCGGCGCCGAAACCGAGCACCGCCAGCACGAACAGCAGTGCGGCGACCAGACCGGACAGGCGCAGCAACGGGGACAGGGACGACATGCAGGCTCCGGAAAGGACGGCGACAGGAAGGCGGCATTGTCAGGCATTTACTACAACCCGGGTTGAGACCGGCATCGATCGTCACCATAGAATCAGTCTCCAGACGCCAGACGATGCTTTCCCCCATGACCGAGACGACCTACGTATTCGACGCCACCACTGCGACCTTCGAGGCCGAAGTCCTGCAGAAGTCGCTGCAGACGCCGGTGCTGGTCGACTTCTGGGCCACCTGGTGCGGGCCGTGCAAGACCCTCGGGCCGATGCTGGAAAAGCTGGCTGCCGAGTACAACGGCGCCTTCGAACTGGCCAAGGTCGACGTCGACAAGGAACAGCAGATCGCCGCCGCCTTCCAGATCCGCTCGGTGCCGACCGTGTTCCTGGTGAAGGGCGGCCAGCTGGTGGACGGCTTCCCGGGGGCCATCCCGGAAGGCCAGCTGCGTGAATTCCTGGCCCAGCACGGCATCGTGCCGGCCGACATCGGCGACGCCGTCGCCGAAGACGAAGCGCCGCTGGACCCGCAGGCGCAGGTGGACGTGCTGCGCGCGCAGATCGCCGCCGAGCCGGACAAGGACGAGCTGAAGCTCGACCTGGCGCTGGCCCTGCTGCAGATCGGTGGCGTGGATGAAGCCGGTCTGCTGATCGATGGCCTGCCCGCCAATCTGGCCACCGACGACCGTGCCGTGCGTGCACGCGCCCGGCTGGCCTTCGCCTCGGCCCTGAAGGACGCCCCGGCCGCCGAAGTGCTGGACGCGCGCATCGCCGCCGATGGCAAGGACCTCAAGGCACGCCACCTGCGTGGCGTACAGCTGCTGCTCGGTGGCCACGACGAAGCCGCGCTGGCCCAGTTCCTGGAAATGCTGCGGATCGACCGCACGTTCGAGGACGGACTGCCGCGCAAGGCCCTGATCGACGCCTTCAATGTGATCTCCGACGAGGACCTGGTCGGCCAGTACCGCCGCCGGATGGCCTCCCTGCTGTTCTGAACGGGAACCCACTTCGTTCAGAATCCCTGCACTGAACGCGGGCAATAATGCGCGGGATGGCGGCCGTACGGTCGCCACGATCCGTTCGGGGGGATGAGGTCGGGGCCATGGGGTCTTGCAGCTGCGCCCCCGCATTGCCGGGATTGCAAACTGTGACCTTCGTCCGCTCGCTGTCGTTCGCCATGCGCTTCCAGGGCGCGCTGCTCTGCGCTCTTCTCTTCCTGCCGGCCATGGCCGCCGCCCAGGACTGGAACTACCGGGTCCGTCCCGGCGATACCCTGTGGGATCTGGGAGGCCTGTACCTCAAGCCCTCGGTGCGCTGGCAGCAGCTGCAACAGCACAACCGCATCGACAACCCCTACCAGCTGCCGCCGGGGCAGCTGCTGCGCTTCCCGATCAGCTGGCTGCGCATCGAACCGGCACCTGCCCGCGTGCTGTCGGTGCGCGGCAAGGTCGAACTGTCAGGTGCCGATGGCAGCGCCTCGCGCGCGATACTCGCCGGGGAACAACTTCGCATCGGTGACACCGTGCAGACCGAAGGCGACTCCAGCGTCACGCTTGAATTCGCTGACGCCTCGCGCCTGCAGCTGCGCGAGTACTCCCGGCTGCGCCTGGACCAGCTCAGCCGCTACGGCCACACCGGCATGGTCGATACCCGCCTGCGCCTGCAGCAGGGCCGCGCCAGCAATCGGGTGACACCTGCCCGTGGCCCGGCCTCGCGCTACATCATCGATGCACCTACGGCGACCAGCAGCGTGCGCGGCACCGTCTTCCGGGTCAGCGCCGGTGACACCGGCCAGGTGGCTGCCACCGAAGTACTACAGGGCAAGGTGCAGGTCGGCAACACCCACGGCAAGCGCCTGGTCCAGCCTGGACAGGCCAGCCGCAGCAGCAGCGCCGATGCCGCACCGGACGCTGTCTCCGCCCTTCTTCCAGCGCCGCAGCTGCGTAGCGACGAGGTGCGCCTGGCGCCCCTGCCGACCCTGCTTGCCTGGGACCCCGTCGACGGCGCCGCGCGCTACCGCGTGGAAGTGGTACAGGCAGCGACGCCGGAAATCCTGCTGTTTGCCGCCACCACTGCCGACACCCGGCTGGCGATCGGTGACCTGCCCCCCGGCCAGTTGCGCATCCTGTTGCGCGCGGTGGATGCGCAGGGCGTGGAAGGCCTCGACGCCAGCGCCGATTTCGAACTCAGCGACCAGCCCCCGCCGCCGCTCACCGTGGCCCCCCTGCATGGGCAGACCGTCAACAGCGACCGCCCGCGCTTCCGTTGGAGCCAGGCGCCCGGCGCGCGCAGCAGCGTGCTGCAGATCGCCGCCGAGCCGAGCTTCGTGCAGCCACTGCAGGAACAGAGCACCCCAGGCACCGACCTGCGCCTGGCGCAGCCACTGCCGCCGGGCCAGTACTTCTGGCGCGTGGCCTCGCGCGATGGCAACGGCCACCAGGGCCGCTACGGCCAGGCGCTGCCGCTGCAGCTGAGCAATGAACCGGTTGATCCGGCGCTGCAGCCGCCGGAAGCCGCGCATGGCGAACTGACCCTGCGCTGGCAGGCCGGCAGCGAAGGCCAGCAGTACCGGGTGCAGGTGGACCGTCGTGGCGACTTCAGGGCGCCCCTGGTCGACCAGACCGTGAGCGAGCCGCAGGTCAGCTTCAAGCGGCCGTGGAGCGGCACCCTGCATGTGCGTGTGCAGTACATCGACGACGATGGTCATGCGGGTGAGTACTCACCGGCCCAGCAGATCAAGCTGCCCTGCCGCCTGTGCTACGGCGCCGGTGGTGGCGCCCTGCTGCTGTTGCTGTTGTTATGAGGCGCTCGCCGCTGCCGTGGCCGAAGCGGATCCTGCTGGCACTGCTGGCCGGGGTGCTGACGGTGATCGCCAGCCAGGGCCAGTGGCTGTGGCGACAGGACGAAGCGGCCTACGACGCCATGGTCGGCAACTGGGACTACCGCCCCGACCCCAGCGTGCTGATTGTGGCCATCGACGAGGGCAGCCTGCAGCGCATCGGCCAATGGCCCTGGCCCCGCTCGATCCATGCCCGCCTGCTCGACCGGCTGACCGATGCCGGTGCCGAGCGCGTCGCACTGGACCTGATGCTGTCCGAACCTGATCGTCGCGACAGCCACCAGGACGATGAACTGGCCGCCGCGATACGCCGGAACGGCCGGGTGGTGCTGCCGGTACTCGCGGCACCGGCCGCCGGCGACCGCATGGCCGAGGAAATGCTGCCGATTCCGCAGATCGCGGCCAGTGCCGCAGCGATCGGCCACACCGATGTGGAAGTGGATGGCGATGGTGTCGCGCGCGGCGTGTACCTGCGTGCCGGCATCGGCCAGGCCCACTGGCCAGCACTGGGCCTGGCGCTGGCCGACCTGCCCGCGGGCGCGGTGCACGGCCTGCCCGACCCCGACCCGGAGATCGGTTCGCCCTATCAATGGCGGCGCAACGACTACGTGCGGGTGCGTTATGCCGGACCGCCCGAACGCCTGCCGCAGGTGTCCTATGCCGATGTGCTGGATGGTCACGTGGACATGGCGATGCTGCACGGCCGCCGCATCGTGGTGGGCATGACCGCCAGCGGCATCGCACCGCGGCTGCTGACCCCGACCACCCGCGAGTTCTGGATGAGCGGCAGCGAGTACCAGGCCAACATCGCTTCGATGCTGCTGCAGCACAAGCAGATCGACCTGCTGCCGCGCCTCTGGCAGCACGCCATCAGTGGTGTGGTGGTTGCGCTGTGCGTGCTCCTGCTCGGCCTGCGCCTGCCGTGGCTGGCCGCGCTGGCATCACTGCCGGCGGCGCCGTTGCTGAGCTGGGTGCTGCTGCGCGCAAGCGACCTGTGGTGGGCGCCGGCTACCGCCATGCTGGGCGTTCTGCTGGTGTTGCTGGCCTGGGCGATCTGGCGGATCTCGGCCTGGCACCGCCAGGCCAACCGCGACGCGCTGACCGGTCTTGGCAACCGCCTGCGCTTCGAGCAGTCGCTGCAGCAGGAATGCGATGCCGCCCGGCGCAGTGGCAAGCCGTTGAGCCTGGCGCTGATCGACGTCGACCATTTCAAGCGCCACAACGACCGCCACGGCCATCAGGTCGGCGACCGCGTGCTGCGCGATGTTGCACGCCTGATCGGTGCGCATGCGCGACGCCCACGCGACATGGCCGCGCGCTACGGTGGCGACGAGTTCGCACTGGTGCTGCCCGATACCCCGGCCGAGGGCGCGCGCCAGGTCATCGAGGACCTGATCGCCTGCGTGCGTGCACTGCCGGCGCCCGGTGACGGCAGCGAAGCAGGCGTCACCCTCACCATCGGCGTGTTCACCCGCGTACCCGACGGCACGCTGCAACCACACCATTTCGTCGAAGGCGCCGACACCGCGTTGTACCAGGCCAAGGCCAATGGCCGTGACGGGTATGTCATCGACGGCGCATGAAGCAGGACATGCACACCACCTGTAGAGTCGAGCTTGCTCGACTGCCTCCGCCTCATTCCAGCGGCCAGCGACACCACGCAAGCGGATAGTCTCCCAGCCGCGATGTCAGGCCCGCGCGCACGGGGTTGGCCAGTACATACAGTGACTGTTGCCGAACATCCTCCTCATTCCGGATCAGATGATCGTAGTAGCCCCGCTGCCACACCGGCAGTTCTTCATCGGAGTGCGCATTGACTGCAATGGCCACTCTGGACTTCAGTGACTGCATGCATCGTCCCAGGGTTCCTTGACGCAGCTGCATGACCCAGTGCAGATGATCGGGCATTGCCACCCAGGCAAATGATCGCGTGAGTCCACGGCGGTCACTGTCACGAAGGCCGTCCATCAGGGTCGCCGCGTGTCGCGTATCTGCAAAGATGCGTCGACGACCCGCAGTGACAGTGGTGACTACGTAGAAGCATCCGATTGCGGAAAATCGACCGCGCAACAAGGCAGGGCTGGGCATGTAAACAGCATGGACCGGGGACCGAGCCATACCCATCGGGAAAACCCTGAGATAGCTATCGGATGGCGTCGAGCGTATTCGCTGCTGCCCCTGAAAGCAGTCGAGCAAGCTCGACTCTACAATTCGCCGGACCACGCCCGAATTGTGCGGACGCTCGCCCGGGGTGCAACATACGCATGCGAATGGTTAGACTGGGCGCCTCGCCCTGCGCCCCCGGACCCGCATGAACGCCCGCCTGTTCCGCTTCGGTATCAATCTCTGGCCGCCGTTCCTGTTCACCGGCATCCACGTCACCCGGGTCTCGCCGGACTACCGGCAGATCGACGTCGAACTGCGCATGCGGCCCTGGAACCGCAACTACGTCGGCACGCATTTCGGCGGCAGCCTGTTCGCGATGACCGATCCGTTCTGGATGCTTGGCCTGCTGCACATCCTCGGCCGCGACTACTACGTGTGGGACCGTGCCGGTGCCATCGATTTCCTCAAGCCCGGCAGAGGCACCGTGCGTACGTCGTTCCGCATCGATGACGCACTGCTGGACGAACTGCGCGCCGAAGCCGCCGCTGGTGACAAAGTGCTGAGATGGTTCAGCAATGATGTCGTCGATGAAAGCGGCGAGGTGGTCGCCCAGGTGCGCAAGCAGGTCTACCTGCGGTTGAAGCCACACGCACGCTGAGCGCGCTTCAGTCGCGTCCCGCAGCAGTCGAAGCCGATTCCTTCTGCAACGGCACCGACAGCCACGGGTTCTCTTCAGCGCTGCGCGCTGGAGAGCGACGCGGCACCTGCAGGTGGCGGCCGTCGGCCGACAGCTGCGGCGCCCGCACCGGCGAGCGGAACTGCACCGGCAGCCGCTGCAGTGCGTCCACCGGATCATCCGTCTGCTGCCGCAGCCAACGCTGCGCCCCCAGCAGCCGCACCATCGCCGCGGCATCCTGTGGCCGTGACGAATAGGCAGGATAGATCGGCGCGGCGATATCGGTCAGCACGCAGCCCATGACGTTCGACAGGCAGCCGAAGTCATGCTGCGGTGGCGCCGGCACTGGCAACGGGCGATCCGCTTCCAGCGCCGATGTGGCTGCCGCGCCACAGGCCCAGCCAAGATTGCCGGCCGCGCGGGCCAGGGTGCTGCTGCGATCCAGCACCAGCACGCCGCCGAACTCCCGCGCCGATGTCTCGATCGCCGCCCGGCTCATCGCGTACTCACCCTGCATGGCACGGCACAGGCTCTGTTCCTCGGCCCGCAGCGGCTGCATGGCCTGTTCGCACTCCGCCGGCAAGGGGTGGTCGGCCGGCAGTTCGACCAGCATGTCGGCCAGCAGCTGGGCATTGGCCTGCACCAGGCTGGCACCGATGATGCTCTCGACCAGATAGCTGCTGCCGGGCAACTGCCGCCGGCCCAGTTGCAAGCCACGGCAGGCACCTCGCAGGGCACCGTCGATATCGCCCTGCACGTACGCCAGCGCGCGTGCACTGGTGGCGTCCATCACCACGCCATAGGTCGGCAATGGAACCAGAATGCCCTCGCCCTTCGGCGGGAACGGCGACATGAAGTAGTCCGCTTCGGCCAGCTGATCCAGCCGCGCATGCAACTGCTGGTGGCCGGCGTGGGCCTCCACGAAGCGTTGCGGGTCCGCGCGGACCTGGGCGAGGCAGCCGCTGGCGGCCGGCCCGCAACTGGCACCGGGCCGCGAGCGCAGCTCGGCATGGTTGGCCACCAGGTGTGTCTGGCCGCCGCTGCTGCCCCGCAGATCGGCCTCCCAACGACGCACGTCCTCGGCCAACGCCTGCTCGCGCTGGCGGGCATCCAGATCGTCGAACGGCAACGTCCACAGCAGCGCATAACCATTGTGGCCGGTCGCCGGCAGGCGTGCTTCCAGTCGCTGCTGCGCCTGCAGCCGCGATTCGGGCACCGGCCACATGCGCGAGGCGCACCACACCACGATGGCCAGCACCAGCAGGCCTGCCAGGGTCCAGCCCAGTCCGCGCAGAATCTTCAACACAGCTTCCCTTCCATGTGCCGTCGCCGCAGTCGATTCCCCAGCGTAATCGACAGGCAGTGGCCGCTACAATGCGCGCATGTCGCTAGAAGCCCCCGCCCTGGTCCCCCGCCCCTCCCTGCAGCGCCTGTTCCTGACCGGCCTGCTCACCCTGCTGCCGATCTGGCTGACCTGGGTCGTGGTCAAGTTCGTGTTCGTGCTGCTGTCGGGCATTTCCAGCCCCTTGGTGGTACCGCTGTCCGAGCAGATCGCGACAAGCTTCCCGCACTACCTCGGCTGGGTCCGCGCCGAATGGATCCAGGACACCATCGCCCTGCTGGCCACCCTGCTGGTGATCCTGGCGGTGGGCGTGGCCAGCCGCCGCGTGCTCGGCCAGCGCCTGCTGCGCTGGGTGGGCGCGGTCATCAAGCGCATTCCGCTGGCCAGCATCATCTACGACAGCGCCAAGAAGCTGCTGGACATGCTGCAGACCGAGCCGGGCAGCACCCAGCGCGTGGTGCTGATCGACTTCCCGCACCGCGACATGAAGTCGGTCGGCCTGGTCACCCGTGTGATCAAGGAACACGGCACCGACCGTGAGCTGGCCGCGGTGTATGTGCCAACCACGCCGAACCCGACCTCGGGCTATCTGGAAATCGTGCCGGTGGAACTGCTGACGCCGACCGACTGGACCGTCGACCAGGCCATGAGCTTCATCATTTCCGGCGGTGCCGTGGCGCCGTCCAGCGTGCCGTTCACCCGTGCCGGCGATCGCACCGGCGAACGCACCGAATGACCCCGGCGCCGATCGAGCGCCCGCTGCAGGACCGCGCGGTCCTGCTGTTCATCGTGCTGGCCGCGTTCTTCTGCGGCAATGCGGTGCTGGCCGAGCTGATCGGGGTGAAGATCTTCGCGCTGGAAGACACCCTGGGCATCGCTCCGCTGAACTGGAACCTGTTCGGCCAGACCGGCTCGCTCAGCTTCACCGCCGGCACCCTGTTGTGGCCGGTCGTGTTCATCATGACCGACACCATCAACGAGTTCTTCGGCAAGCGCGGCGTGCGCTTCATCTCGTGGCTGGCGGTGGTGCTGATCGGCTACGGCTTCCTGTTCGCCTTCGCGGCCATTTCGCTGGCGCCGGCCAGCTGGTGGGTCACGTCGATGGATGGCCACGGCGTGCCCGACTACCAGGCGGCATTCGCAGCGGTGTTCGGCCAGGGCATGTGGACCATCGCCGGCTCGCTGGTGGCCTTCCTGCTCGGCCAGCTGATCGACGTGGCGGTGTTCCATCGCATCCGCCAGGCCACCGGCGAGCGCCACGTGTGGCTGCGTGCGACCGGGTCCACCGCGATCTCGCAGGTGGTGGACAGCTTCGTGGTGATCTGGATCGCCTTCGTGCTCGGACCGCAGCACTGGCCGACCTCGCTGTTCCTGGCCGTCAGCAGCGTCAACTACATCTACAAGATGGGCTTTGCGATCGCCCTGATTCCGTTGCTGTACCTGATGCGGCGTGCCATCACCCGCTATCTGGGTGCCGAGCGAGCCGCATCGTTGCGCGCCGCCGCTGCGGCTGACTGAAGCCCCAGCAGCAAAAAGCTGACTGCGCCTTCACGCTGGCCGTACGCGGCCGGATCGTGCAAGCTCCACGGTCTGTGTTCCACGGAAGCTCCTGATGCCGCATCCCACCCGCGCCCTGGCCGCCGCCATCGCCGCGTTGTTCCTGTTCAGCGCCGTGCCGTCGGCCGAAGCAGCGAAAAAGAAGGCCAGCCGCCCTGCCGCCGCGCAGACCCGCCAGGCCGCCAAGCCCAAGGCCCGGCCTGCCCGCGCTACCGCGCCGGCCCGTGGCAGTTCGGCGCGCCGCGCCACGCCGCGTCCGGTCGCACCGGCCCGCGCCGTACCCAAGCAGGTGCAGCTGGAGCGCCTGTATGACGAATACTGGGATGCCTCGATGCGGTTGAATCCGCTGCAGGCAACCTTCCAGGGCGAGGCCCGCTACAACGACCAGCTGCCCAACATCCTGTCCGCCGCGTGGCGCCAGCAATCGCACGACTTCACCACCGAGTGGCTGGGCAAGGTCGAGAAACTCGGCAGCGACGGCCTGCAGGGCCAGGACCTGCTCAGCTACGAGATCTTCGTGCGCGACGCGCGCGCTTCGCTGGCCGCCGAGCGCTACCCGAGCTGGATGATGCCGATCAGCCAGTACTACAACGTCGGCAGCATCATGGCGATCCTCGGTGCAGGTGCCGGCGCGCAGCCGTTCAACACAGTGCAGGACTACGACACCTGGTCGCGCCGTTCGCTCGGCATTCCCGAGCTGTTCGACCAGGCCATCGACAACATGCGCCAGGGCATGAAGGCCGGCGTGGTGCAGCCACGCGACCTGATGGAAAAAGTGCTGCCGCAGCTGGATGCAGTGATCAAGCCGACCGCCGAAGAGAGCATCTTCTGGTCGCCGATCCGCACCATGCCGAACACCATCGCGGCCGAGGACAAGGCCCGCATCAGCGCCGAATACAAGCGCATGATCGAACTGCGCATCATGCCGGCCTATCGCGCCCTGCGCGGTTTCATCGCCACCGAATACCTGCCCGCCTCGCGCACCAGCAGCGGCCTGGGCGCACTGCCCGATGGCCAGGCCTGGTACGCCAACCTGATCGTGCAGACCACGGCCAGCGACCAGACCGCCGCGCAGCTGCACGCGCTGGGCGAACAGCGCGTGCAGGAACTGCAGGCGCAGATCGCCACGGTGATGAAGGACGCCAAGCTGCGCGGCACGCCGGCCAAGCTGCTGCGCAGCATGCGTAACGACCGCCAGTTCCAGTACGGCGACGCCAATGCGTTGATCAACCGCTATCGCCAGGTGCAGCAGCAGGTCAACGCACGCCTGCCGCAGGTGCTCGATACCCTGCCCAAGTCCACTCTCGAAGTGCGCGCGGTGGAACCGGAACGTGCGCTGACCGCCCCAGCAGCGGCCTATCAGCCGTCACCGGCCGGGCAACCGGGCGTGCTGTACGTGAATACCCGCGACCTGCCCAGCCGCAAGCGCTGGAACGTGCCGGTGCAGTACCTGCATGAAGCGATCCCCGGCCACCACGTGCAACTGGGCCTGCAGCAGGAACTGGCCAAGCTGCCACGCTTCCGTCGCCTCGGTGGCGATCTTGCGTTCGTCGAAGGCTGGGGCCTGTACGCCGAAACGCTGGGTGAAGACCTCGGCGTCTACACCGATCCCTACGACCGTATCGGCTACCTGTACTCACGCCTGCTGCGCGCCGCGCGCGTCGTCGCCGACACCGGCGTCAATGCACAGGGCTGGAGCAAGCAGCAGGCCGTGGCCTACCTGCAGAAGACGGTGGACATGAGCAGCGATGATGCCAACGCCGAAGTCGAGCGGATCATGGCCCAGCCCGGCCAGGCACTGTCGAACGTCGCCGGCCTGACCACCATCGTTGCCCTGCGCGACAAGGCCAAGGCACGCCAGGGCGCAGCCTTCGATCTGCGCCGCTTCCATGCAGAACTGCTGAGAGACGGCTCGATGCCTCTGGACGTGCTGGACCGCAAGATGGAGCGCTGGATGGCACAGCCGGCCAGCGCTGCGCCCACACCTTCGCCCTGACGCTTCCGGAGCCACCATGCGCCCTGCCGTCGCCCTGTTCGCCGCCGTGCTGGGCCTGCTGCCTCTGGCGGCCGCCGCCGCACCGGTGCTGACCCCACCGGATGCCGGTATCGACGGCCTGATGCAGGCCTACGATGGCCAGGTGCCCGGCGCCGCAGTGCTGGTGCTGCATGACGGGCAGCCGGTGTTCCGCCGTGGCTACGGCCTTGCGGTGGTCGAAGACGGCACCCCGGTCACAGCCGCCAGCAATTTCCGGCTGGCCTCGGTCAGCAAGCAGTTCACCGCTGCGGCGGTGCTGCTGCTGGTGGAAGACGGCCGGCTCGGGCTGGACCAGCCGGCCCGGCAGTGGCTGCCCGAGCTGCCACCGGCTGCAGCGGGCATCACCCTCCGCCACCTGCTCTCGCATACCAGCGGCCTGCTCGACTACGAAGACCTGATGGACCCGGCAGACACGCGGCAGGTACACGATGCCGATGTGCTGGCCCTGCTGTCGCGCCAGGACCGGCTGAACTTCGCGCCGGGCACGCAGTACCGCTACAGCAACAGCGGCTATGCACTGCTGGCACTGATCGTGGGCCGCGCATCCGGCCAGGATTTCGCCGCCTTCCTGCAACAACGCATCTTCCGCCCGCTGGGCATGACGCATACCGTGGCCCACCAGGACGGCGTGGACACGGTCGCCGCACGCGCCTATGGCTACAGCCGGATCGATGGCCGCTGGCAGCGCACCGACCAGAGCACTACCAGCGCAGTACTGGGAGACGGCGGGATCTACTCCTCGCTGGACAATCTCGCCCGCTGGGATGCCGCGCTGTACGACGACCGCCTGCTGTCGAAGGCCTCGCGCCGGGCGATGTTCAGCCCCGCGACATCGACGCCCGAACCGGATGTGCCGCACTACGGCTTCGGCTGGCGGCTGAATGGTCCGGTGCAATGGCACAGCGGCGAGAGCATCGGCTTCCGCATCGTGATCGTGCGCCACCCGGAGAAGCACCTGACCGTGATCGTGCTGACCAACCGCAACGACCCCGAACCCTATCCGCTGGCGCAGAAGATCGCCCAGCGCTGGCTGGACACCCTGCAATGACCCCCGGTTCCGACGCCCTGCTGGGCATCCACCACGCCGCACTGATCTGCAGCGACTACGCACGCTCGAAGGACTTCTACGTGCGCATCCTCGGCCTGCGCGTGCTGGCCGAGAACCACCGCGCCGCACGCGATTCCTGGAAGCTCGATCTGGCCCTGCCCGACGGCGGCCAGCTGGAACTGTTCTCCTTCCCCTCGCCGCCGCCCCGTCCCAGCCGCCCGGAGGCCCAGGGTCTGCGCCACCTCGCGTTCCGGGTGGCTGCACTGGAACCCTTCATCCAGCGCCTGGCCGCGCATGGTGTCGCCTGCGAACCGATCCGCGTGGACGAATACACCGGCCGACGCTTCACCTTCTTCGCCGACCCCGACGACCTTCCACTGGAGTTGTACGAGATCGCGTGAGCGATTTTCAATCGCGGAGGCCCATCCACGCATGGCGTGGATCTACGTGTCGACCAAGGTCGACACCCACCAAGAGCAGGCCGTGGCATTCCAACAGATCGCGGAGACCTGTCGAAGGCGGGGTGGGTCCGGTTGCGGGGGCGTGAGCCGCATGGATGCGGCGACCGAGCTTACATGGGTGAGGGCGCTTTGCTTGCGAAGCATTGCTTCGCAAGCGCCCGAACGCACAGCCGCCAGCGGCTGGGCCGGGCCCCGGAGGGGGACTTGCAGCGCCCCCCGCAACCGGACCCACCCCGCCATCCCACGGATAGCCCGCTGTTGCTGTTGCAGTTGCTGTTGCTGTTGCAGTTGCTGTTGCCCCCGCAGGTGCAGGGCGCAGCCCTGCAAAGCCCCCCCCTTCCCCATACCCCGCCGAATGGGTATACAGTCGACCCGTACCGGCATCGTGCCGGAATGAACCCTGGGAGGGGACCATGCGCAAGACCTTCAAGACCCTGCTGCTGGCACTGCCGCTGTGCCTGGCCGCCCTGTCGGCACAGGCCGCCGACGGCGCCGCCGGCCGCTGGAAGACCATCGACGACAAAACCGGCAAGGTGAAGTCGATCGTCGAGATCAGCCAGGCCGCCAACGGCACGCTGACCGGCAAGGTGGTCGACATCCTGCACTCGGACAAGGGCCCGAACCCGGTCTGCGACGGCTGTGAAGGCGCCAACAAGAACAAGCCGGTGAAGGGCATGACCATTCTCTGGAACCTGAAGGCCGACGGCGCCAACAAGTGGTCCGGCGGCACCATCCTCGACCCGGCCAACGGCAAGACCTACAAGTCGAAGATGGAACTGCAGCCCGGCGGCACCAAGCTGGACGTGTCCGGCTGCATTGCCTTCATCTGCCGCGCGCAGACCTGGCAGCGCGAATAAGCCCCCAGGCCCCGCTTCATCCCCGTGACCCGGCTTCGGCCGGGTCACGTCGTTGCGGGCATGCGATACTCTGCGGTTCCCCTCGGCTTCACCCCGCGACCATGACCCGTACCGCGCTCGTCACCACCGCCCTGCCCTACGCCAACGGCCCGCTGCATCTGGGCCACCTGGTCGGCTACATCCAGGCCGACATCTGGGTGCGTGCGCGGCGAATGAGTGGCGGCAAGGCCTGGTTCGTCTGCGCCGACGACACCCACGGCACGCCGATCATGCTGGCCGCAGAGAAGGCCGGGGTCACCCCGGAAACCTTCATCGCCAACATCCAGGCCAGTCACGAACGTGACTTCGCCGCCTTCGGCGTGGCCTTCGATCACTACGACTCGACCAATTCGGCGGCCAACAAGGCGCTGACCGAGCAGTTCTACCTGAAGCTGGAAGCGGCCGGCCACATCAGCCGCCGCTCGGTGGCGCAGTTCTACGACCCGGCCAAGGGCATGTTCCTGCCCGACCGCTACGTCAAGGGCATCTGCCCGAACTGCGGCAGCCCCGACCAGTACGGCGACAACTGCGAAGTCTGCGGCGCCACCTATGCGCCGACCGACCTGAAGGAGCCGCGTTCGGTCATCTCCGGTGCCACGCCGGAAATGCGCGATTCGGAGCACTTCTTCTTCGAGGTGGGCCACTTCGATGCATTCCTGCGCGAATGGCTGGCCGGCGATGTCGCCCTGCCGGGCGTGAAGGCCAAGCTGGGTGAGTGGCTCAATGCCGAAGGTGGCCTGCGCGCGTGGGACATCTCGCGCGACGCACCGTACTTCGGTTTCCAGATTCCGGGCCAGCCGGGCAAGTACTTCTACGTCTGGCTGGATGCGCCGATCGGCTACCTGTCCAGCTTCCAGACCCTGTGCGGCAAGCTCGGCGAAGACTTCGAAGCGCATCTGCGCGCCGGCACCGCCACCGAGCTGCACCACTTCATCGGCAAGGACATCGTCAACTTCCACGGCCTGTTCTGGCCGGCGGTGCTGCATGGCACCGGCCACCGCGCGCCAACCCGCCTGCACGTCAACGGCTACCTGACCGTAGACGGCGCCAAGATGAGCAAATCGCGCGGCACCTTCGTGATGGCGCGTACCTTCCTCGACGCCGGCCTGGAGCCGGAAGCGCTGCGCTACTACTACGCCGCCAAGTCCGGCGGTGGCGTCGACGATCTCGACCTGAACCTGGGTGACTTCATCGCCCGCGTCAACGCCGACCTGGTCGGCAAGTTCGTCAACCTGGCCAGCCGCTGCGCCGGCTTCATCAGCAAGCGTTTCGACGGCCAGTTGGCCGCACAGCTGCCCGATGCGGCGCAGTACCAGCGCTTCGTCGACGGCCTGGCGCCGATCCGTGAAGCCTACGAGCGCAACGATCCGGCCGCGGCGATCCGCCTGACCATGACCCTGGCCGACGAAGCCAACCGCTACATCGACGACGTCAAGCCGTGGGTGATCGCCAAGCAGGATGGCGCCGACGCGCAGCTGCAGGCCGTGTGCAGCCAGGGCCTGAACCTGTTCCGCGTGCTGGTCACCGCCTTGAAGCCGGTGCTGCCGGCCACCGCTGCGCAGGCCGAGGCCTTCCTGGCCGCGCCGGTGACCGACTGGACCGAACTGGCGCAGCCGCTGCTGGGCCATCGCATCACCGAGTACACCCCGCTGTTCACCCGTATCGACCCGAAGAAGATTGACGCCATGATCGACGCCTCCAAGGACACCCTGCAGCCGGCCGCCGCTGCCGCCCCCGCCGCCAAGACCGGCGCCGCCAAGCCGGCCGCACTGGCACCGGCACCGGCCAAGGACGAAGCCAAGGGTACCGATGCTCCGGCCTACATCGGCATCGACGATTTCGCCAAGCTCGACCTGCGCATCGGCAAGGTGCTGGTCTGCGAGTTCGTGGAAGGTTCTGACAAGCTGCTGCGCTTCGAACTGGACGCCGGCGAGCTGGGCAAGCGCCAGATCTTCTCCGGCATCCGCGCCAGCTACGGCGAGCCGGAGAAGCTGGTCGGCCGCAGTGTGGTGTTCATCGCCAACCTGGCCCCGCGCAAGATGCGCTTCGGCCTGAGCGAAGGCATGATCCTGTCGGCCGGTTTCGACGGCGGCGCGCTGGCGCTGCTGGACGCCGACGGCGGCGCGCAGCCGGGCATGCCGGTCCGCTGATGCCCGCAGCGGGCGTGGTTGCGGCCACGCCCGCCGGCAGCACCGGCCTCGGGGCAACGCGATGGGAGGCAACGGAATGGAACTGGCGCTGTTCGACTTCGACCACACCGTGACCACCTGCGATACCTATGGCCGATTCCTGCGCCGCGTGGCCACGGCCGAACAGCTGGCGCAGGCGTGGTGGAAAGTCGGCCCGTGGCTGGCCGCATACAAGCTGAAACTGATCTCGGCCGAGCGCATCCGCGCGCACGTCACCCGTTTGACCTTCAGCGACCGCCACAGCGATGACATCGCCACGCTGGCCGCCGGCTTCTCGCGTGAGTTCCTGCCCGACGTGGTGCGCCCGGAAATGCTGGAGCAGATCCGCTGGCACAAGGAACAGCAGCACACCGTGGTGATCGTGTCCGGCTCGCTGGACCTGTACCTGCGGCCGTGGTGCGAACAGCTGGGCCTGCAGTTGATCTGCAACCGGCTGGAGAGCCAGGACGGCCGTCTCACAGGTCGCTATGCCGGTGGCGACTGTGGCCCGCGCAAGGTCGAGCACATCCGCCGCCAGTTCGATCTGTCACGCTACGTGCGCATCCATGCCTACGGTGACAGTTCCGAGGACAAGCCGATGCTGGCGCTGGCCCACGAGCGCTGGTTCCGTGGCAAACCCTTGAAGTAACCCCAACGCGCAGCCTTCGCCACGCATGAGCCTGATTCCTCCCCTGACCGAACGCCTCGACCGCCTGCTGCCGCAGACCCAATGCGGGCAATGCGGCTACGACGGCTGCCGCCCGTACGCGCAGGCCATGGCGCGCGGCGAGGCAGGCGTGGACCGCTGCCCGCCGGGCGGCGACGCTGGCGCGCGCGCACTGGCGCAGGTACTGGACGTACCCGCCATTCCGTTTGATCGTTCGCGCGGCGAGCACAAGGCGCCGCAGGTGGCATTGATCGTGGAAGCCGACTGCATCGGCTGCACCAAGTGCATCCAGGCCTGCCCGGTGGATGCCATCGTCGGTGGCGCCAAGTACATGCACACGGTCATTGCCGATCTGTGCACCGGTTGCGAGCTGTGCATTCCACCGTGCCCGGTGGACTGCATCGAGCTGGTGCCAACGTAGCCACCAGACCAACCGGCAGTGGAGCGGCGGGGTAGAGTCGACTGTTGGTCGACTGCTCTTCGTTCCGGCGGCGAAAAACCCCGCGCTGCGCGCGATAGTCGACTAACCGTCGACTCTACCCTCCGCTGGTGGGACCTGACCTTGCCTGCCGTTACGGTACCGCCGCCGTCACTACGATCTCGACCTTCCAGTCAGCGTGGGCCAGCTTGGCCTCGACCGTGGCACGCGCCGGGGTCGCACCCTCGACCACCCACTCATCCCACGCCTTGTTCATGCCGTCGAAGTCGGCCATGTCGGCCAGGAACACCTCGGCGCGCAGCACGTGCTGGCGGTCACTGGCGACCAACGCCAGCAGCTTGTCGATTTCCGCCAGCACCTGCCGGGTCTGGCCGGTGATGTCCTGGCTGGTGTCTTCCGGAATCTGGCCGGAGAGATAGGCGACCTTGTTGTATACGGTCATTTCGGACATGCGCGGTCCGACGTCGTAACGCTCCATCATGGGCGTGGCTCCTGCGGTTGATCAGGCCTGCATTGTCCTCCAAACCGGTCGACGGTGGGTGCACGGGCATCCTCCGCGACACGTCACTACCGGACTCGGACGGTCCCACTGGTCAAATGACGATGACAGGCGCACGATGCGCCACGCCCGCGTTGACACCGCCCTCGCCCCTCCTGCCGCACCCTTGCGCCGATGACCGCCCCCGTCGACTCCACCACCGCCTCTTCCACGCCAACCTGGAAGCGGGTTGCCACCATCGTCATCCCCCTGCTGATCCTCGCCCTGGCCCTGCACGGCCTGGCCAACGAGTTCGACGAGCACGGCTATCGCGCCATCCGCCAGGCGTTCCGGCAGCTCAGCGGCACGCAGATCGCGCTCACCGTGCTACTCGGCCTGGCCAGTTACGCCTGCCTGATCGGTTTCGATGCCATCGGCCTGCGTCGCAGCGGCATCCGCGTGCACCCCGCGCGCGTCGGCATCACTGCATTCCTTGCGCACACGCTGGGCCAGACCGTGGGTTTTGCCGCGTTGACCGGCGGCGCGGTGCGCCTGCGTGGCTACCGCAGCGCCGGCCTGGACCTGGCGCAGATCGGCCAGGTGGTGCTGATGAGCACGCTCGGCTTCGTGTTCGGTGCATGGCTGCTGATCAGTGTGGCGCTGTGCATGGAACCGGCTGCCGCAGCCTTGGCGCTGCCGCTGGATCCCAATGCGGTACGTATCGTCGGCATCGTCGCGTTGCTCGCCTACCTCGCCACGGTGCTGCTGGTCGGCCGCGATGGACGGCAGTTCAGCGTGTTCGGCCACGCGTTGTGGCTGCCCGACCGCCGCACCATGATCGGCGTCACCGTGCTCAGCGTGATCGAGCTGGTGCTGGCCAGTGCCGCGTTCTACGTGCTGCTGCCGGACTCCACGCCGACCGGCCTGCCGGGCTTCGTCGGCCTGTACCTGGTGGCAGTGCTGGCCGGCTTGGTCTCGACGGTTCCCGCGGGCCTGGGCGTATTCGAATGGAGCCTGTTGAAGCTGTTGCCACAGGTGGCACCGGCTGCGGTGCTGGCGGCTGCACTGATCTACCGCGTCACCTACTACGTACTGCCGCTGGTGCTGGCCACGCTCCTCGCGCTCGCGCCGGCACTGCGTCAGCCGCTGCAGGCCAGTGCCGGCGCAACCCGCGCCGGCTGGAACGCGCTGCGCCCGTGGCTGCCGCAGATCATCGCGCTGGCGGTGTTCAGCATCGGCGCCGCGCTGGTCATCGACGGCACGCTGCCGACGCCTCGCCGTCACCTGGTCAATGCCTCGCTGCCGATCCTGGAGACATCCCATCTGATTGGCAGCCTCAGCGGCGTTGCACTGCTGCTGATCGGCCAGGGCCTGGCCCGGCGCAGCCATGCGGCGTGGATGCTGGCGATGGCAGTGTGCGTGATCACCCCGCTGCCGCTGTGGCTGCGTGGTGGCCAGCTGTTGATCGCGGTCTCGGCAGTGCTGGTGGCGATGGCACTGTGGGCCGCACGCCGCGAGTTCTACCGCCAGGGTACCCTGCTGGACGAAGCCTGGTCGTGGCCGTGGCTGCGCAATCTCGGCCTGGTGCTGGTTGCGGTCACCTGGCTGCTGTTCTTCACCTACAGTCATGTCGAATACCAGAACGAGCTGTGGTGGCAGTTCGCGGTGTCGGGCAATGCAC
Source organism: Stenotrophomonas genospecies 3 (assembly GCF_054473855.1). Classification (NCBI taxonomy): domain Bacteria; kingdom Pseudomonadati; phylum Pseudomonadota; class Gammaproteobacteria; order Lysobacterales; family Lysobacteraceae; genus Stenotrophomonas; species Stenotrophomonas genospecies 3. The sequence goes on along the minus strand of NZ_JBTMUR010000003.1, from coordinate 51,574 downwards.
CGCGCGCACTGCGTGCGTTGCTGGTGGTCGCCATCGCGCTGGTGATGTTCGGCCTGGCGCGGCTGCTGCACAGCACGCGCAGCCCGCTGCAACCCGCCGACGAAGCCACGCTGCAGTCGCTGGCGCCGGTATTGGCCGGTGCCACCGATACCCAGGCCTGCCTGGTACTGACCGCCGACAAGGCGGTGCTGCGCGATGACGCGAAACAGGGCTTCGTGATGATGCAGCGCTACGGCGGTTCGCTGATCGCGATGGGCGATCCGGTCGGCCCGCCTGACGTGGCGCGCGCGTTGATCTGGCGCTTCCGCGAGGAAGCCGACCGGCTGGGCCTGCGCCCGGTGTTCTACCAGGTGGGCGAGACCTACTGGCAGACCTACCTCGACCTGGGCCTGGGCCTGGTCAAGCTGGGCGAGGAAGCGATGGTGCCGCTGCATGACTTCGGCCTGGAAGGCCGCGAACGCGCCGATCTGCGCCAAGCCTGGAACCGGGGCAAGCGCGGTGGCCTGACCTTCCGCGTGGCACCGGTGGAGGAAATTCCCAGCCTGCTGCCGCGCCTGCACGCAATTTCCAACGCATGGCTGGAAGACAAGGCCGGCGATGAGAAGGGCTTCTCGCTGGGCAGCTACGACCCGGATTACCTGGTGCGCTTCCCGGTGGCGCTGGTTGAGGCCGAGGGCCAGATCGTGGCGTTCGCCAACCTGTGGCAGGCACCGGCCGGCGCCGAGCTGTCGGTCGACCTGATGCGCCACGTCAACGAAGCACCGAAGGGCACGATGGACTTCCTGTTCATCGAGCTGTTCCTGTGGGGCCGCGCTCAGGGCTATGCGCGCTTCTCGCTGGGCATGGCGCCGCTGTCCGGACTGGCCCAGCATCGCCTTGCTGGGCGCTGGAACCGACTGGCCGGCCTGCTGGCGCGGCATGGCGAACGCTTCTATGGCTTCAGTGGCCTGCGCCGCTTCAAGTCGAAGTTCGACCCGCAGTGGCGACCGCGCTATCTGGCCGCACCCGGCGGCATGCACCTGCCGGCCGCGTTGCTGGATGCCACGCGCCTGATCTCGCTGGATCCGCGGCGGAATTGAAGCCGCGATCCGCCGAGCATGACCCGGCGCTACCTGCACCCGGTAGGTGTCGACCTTGGTCGACACGCTCATTCCGCAGCGCCTTCAGCCCCAGCGCCGACCAAGGTCGGCGTCTACCAACAGACGTCGGGCGTGGCTCGACGCTACATGCGCCTGGTAGGTGTCGACCTTGGTCGACACGCTCATCCCGCGGCGCCTTCAGCCCCAGCGCCGACCAAGATCGGCGTCTACCAACAGACGTCGAGCCTGGCTCGACGCTACATGCGCCTGGTAGGTGTCGACCTTGGTCGACACGCTCATCCCGCGGTGCCTTCAGCCCCGGCGCCGACCAAGGTCGGCGTCTACCAACAGCCGTCGAGCGTGGCTCGACGCTACATGCGCCTGGTAGGTGTCGACCTTGGTGGACACGCTCATTCCACGGCACCTTCAGCCCCAGCGCCGACCAAGGTCGGCGTCTACCAGCAGCCGTCGAGCGTGGCTCGACGCTACATGCGCCCGGTAGGTGTCGACCTTGGTCGACACGCTCATCCCGCGGTGCCTTCAGCCCCGGCGCCGACCAAGGTCGGCGTCTACCTACAGCCGTCGGGCGTGGCTCGACGCTACATGCGCCTGGTAGGTGTCGACCTTGGTCGACACGCTCATCCCGCAGCGCCTTCAGCCCCAGCGCCGACCAAGGTCGGCGTCTACCAACAGCCGTCGGGCGTGGCTCGACGCTACATGCGCCTGGTAGGTGTCGACCCTGGTCGACACGCTCAGCCCGCGGCGCCTTCAGCCCCAGCGCCGACCAAGATCGGCGTCTACCAAACGCTACACCCCGCCCTTCAGGATCACTTCGGCGAGGCGGTCGTAATCGCCACCGAAATGGTGATCGCCCGGCAGCTTCACCTTCCTCACGCCGTCATTGGCCGGCAGATCCGGGCACAGCGCGTCCTCATCCTTGTCGCCGTACACGCACAGCGTTTTTTCCGCCGGCAGCCTGGCCACTTCCGGTGCGATCGGCAGGCCGTCGCCGCCACCGCCCAGCCAGTTGCTGACATGGAATTCGAAGTCGGCCTTCCTGCCCACCGACAGCAGCACGATGCGCTCCAGCGCCTCACGGGTGCCGACGTCGAGCTGGTTTATGGTGGCCGGCAGCACGTCGGCGCCCTGCGAGAAACCGATCAACATCACCTTGTCGCGGCGCCATTGCTGGCGGTAGTGGTCGATGATCTTCTGCAGGTCGCCCGCAAAGCCCTTCGGTGTGCGCTCGCTCCAGAAGTAGCGCAGCGAATCGATGCCGACGACCGCCACGCCATGCTCGTTGAGTGACGACGCCACGTTCTTGTCCAGGCCAGCCCAGCCACCGTCACCGGAGACGAACACCGCCAGCGTATCGCCGCTGCCGGTCGCCGGCATTTCCACCACGGGCAGGCCCTTCAGTGCAGCAGGCGGCGGTGCCAGGCTGACGCCGGCCTGCGCGCCGATCACCCGTGCCGCAGCCACCAGGCCCGGTGACGCATCACCGCGCGCGGTGCGCTTGAACTCGCGTGCCATCGCGACCTGCTGCACGAACGCGCTGGCCTGGCCGACCTTGCAGCCGCGGTCACCGGCCGCGCTCAACCACGGAAAATTCAGTTCGGCCGGCTGCAGCCTGTCGTGCTTCACACCATCGCCGCAGACCATGCGCTGGTGGTTGTGGTCCGGGCAGAAGCCGGTAGTCAGTACACCGGCAAACACTTGGGTATCGGCCTGCGCTGCCAGCGAATAGGCCATCTCGGCACCTTCGCCATCACCGCCGACCAGCGGCAGGTGGTAGCCGGGCAGATGCAGCGAGGCCTGCAGCCAACGTGAGAAATTCTCGACGTCACCGGAACCGAACGAACAGGTCGGGTCCCCCTCGCGCTTGAGCACACCGCGCAGGTGCGCAATGTCCACTGCCGCGACCAGCGCGCCATCGGCACGCAGGGCCTCGATCGGCAGGCGGCTGGTGTCACCACCGGCCGTGGGTTCGTGGAACCAGATCACCACCCGTTGCGGCGTGCCGGATGGCATGTGCACCGGAATCTGCTCGAACCGCCCATGGCTGAACTGCTGCGGGGTCACGGCCGCCGTTGCCGGCAGCGCGGCCAGCGCCAGTACCACACCCATTGCCCTGCCCAGCCCTGCACGCTTCATATCGCATCCCCGATGGAATGCGCACACGATACGCCGCCGCCGCGTGCACGGCACGTACCGGCGCAGGCCGTTGGGGATTCAGTGGGCCGCGGCCCGACGGCTGCGACGGTACAGCGCCATCGCCAGATACAGCAGCCAGCCAACGATCACCGCGATCACCACTTTCTGTCCCAGCCCACGCGGTGGACCACCACGCCACAGCACATGCAGCCACAGCAGCACAAAGGCCAGCCATGCCCAGCCCCAGAGCAGGCCCGCAGCGGACTGCCAACCCGGTTCGCGGCGCAGATACCAGGCCTGCAGCAGCATGCCGACGCTGGCACACAGGAACGCCGTGTTGGCTGCCAGCCCATGGATGAACGGTGCCAGCAGCGGTGTTGCTTCAGGCAGCCAGCTGTCGCCGATGGCGACCGTCGCCAGGCCCAGCGCGGAAACCGTGAACAGCAATGGTGCGGCCGCACTGCGCCGCGGGCCGATGCTGCCGCGATACAGCGCAATGCCAAGCGCCGCAATGGCCAGCGCCAGCAGGCAGTAGGCAGCGCGCAATGCCAGCCCCCACGGCCCGTGCAGGTACAGGCTCAAGGTCGCCCGCACCCAGTCCAGATCACTGCGCGCAACCTGGGTCCACAGCGCGGTGGCCACGAACAGCACCAGTGCCACCAGCGCCAGCACCGCCGCCGGGCGTGCACGGCTCATGGTGCGGCCTCTGGATGCCGCGTCTTCCACTCGGCCAGCGCCTTGCGGTAGCGCTGCAGCTCATCGGAATACAGGTCCAGCACACACAGCGGGCAACCACTGCCGCAGCATTCGTTGGGGCCGGGTTCTTCCGGTGGCAGCGGGCGGGGATCGGGATCAGGGACGGACACGGTCGGAAACGGCAATCATTGGAAACAGGTCACCAGTGTACCGGGCCGGCTCAAACGCCCAACTGACGTCGCAGGTTGTCACGGGCGGCCGCGTCCAGGCGCTGGTGGAAGAACCCGCTGAGGAAGATCCGCGGAGCGCGCAGCAGGCCCTGCAGGAAGCGGCGACGGCCGGCACGGTACAGGAAGCCCGGCACCACCCCTTTGTATTCTTCGGCCACGCCACGGTCATAGGCAGCGAACACCGGCTCCGGCGCGGCCAGGATGGCCATGTCGCAGTCCAGGAACAGCGCCGCCTCGGCATCCACATCCTCTGGACCAAGCGCGCCGTGGCGGGCGGTCAGCAGGATCAATTGCTCCACGCGAGCGGCGTCGACAGTGGCAAGCTCTGGCGCCTGTGCGATCGCCTGCAGAGCCAGCTGCGCCGAACGCGCCTCGTTGTCCTTGCGCCCCGCCTGGTAGATCGCATCGTGATAGAGCACGGCCAGATAGATCTCGGCCGGCTGCTTCCAGCCGGGGCCATCGGCGACCTCCTGGCAGTGCTGCAGCACCGCGCGCACATGGCCGAAGTGGTGGTAGGCCCGTGGCGGCGTTGCATAGCTGTCCTGCAGCGCCTGCCACTGCGCCGGGGCAAGCGTCAGCGGTGAGAAGTCCATGACCTGATCATCCCGCCTGTGCCGGCGCCGGGCAAGCTGGCGGTTTTTTCACCACGCACTCACAACGCTTGCCGGGCGGGGCCCGGAGCCAGTTGTCCACAGCTTTGTCGAGCGCTGGTCCACACCGGTTGTGGATGAACGCGGCGCCGACCAACGGTCGCTGCAGCCGGACATCCATGGGCATACACTCGCCACAGGCGGGAGCGCCCGCCGCTGCCGGGAACCGTCATGTACCGTTCTGCCGCCCATTGCCTCACTCTTTCGCTGCTGGCCTTCTGTGCTCCTGCCTTCGGCGCAGGCCAGGCACCGCCCGCCTATGTGGTGACGACCCCGACCATCACCGTGTCGGCCGCACGTGTGCCGACCCCGGAAGAAGTGTTCGCCATTCCCGCGGACCTGCGCGCGATGCTCCAGAAGCAGGTGATCCAGCGCAGCTACTCCCGCGACCAGCGGCTGCAGGCGCTCGTGGAGATGATCTTCGACCAGCACGGGCTGGACCTGCAGTACGACGCCAATGCGACCTACACCGTCAGCGATATCTGGCAACACCGCCGCGCCAACTGCCTGGCCTTCACCCTGCTGTTCGTGACGCTTGCGCGGGAGGCTGGCATCCAGGCCCGCGTGCAGGAAGTCGGGCAGGTGGTGTCCTGGTACCAGGACCAGGATGCGGGCGTGGTCTACAGCGTCGGCCATGTCAACGCCGGCGTCGACGTCGGTGGGCGCTTCGGTACCGTCGATCTGGACCGCAATGTGCTCTATGACCGCCGCGGGCCGGTTCCCGTCAGCCGTGCGCGGGCGTTGGCGCATTTCTACAACAACCGGGGTGCGGAGCGCCTCGCCGACGGTGATTTCGTCGGCGCGCGTGCATTCTTCGACGCGTCCCTGGCTCAGGACAGCGGGTTCGCTCCGGTGTGGAACAACCTCGGCGTGCTCGACCACCGCGAAGGCAACAACGAGGCGGCGCGGCAGGCGCTGGACCGATCGCTGCAGCTGGAAGGCCGCCAGGATGCCGCACTGACCAATGCCTCCGCGCTGTTCCGCAGCCTGGGCTTGACCGCGCAGGCGCAGTCACTTGAGCGCCGGTTGAAGTCGGTGCAGCGCGAAGACCCGTTCGCGCAGTACATGTTCGGCGCCAAGGCCGAACGTGCCGGCCAGCTGGACCAGGCGATCCGCTATTACCGGCAGGCCGTGCGCCTGTATGACACCGCGCATCAGTTCCACTTCGGGCTGGCACGCGTCTATTTCCTGGCTGGCCAGCTCAAGCGCGCCGATCGCGAACTGCTGCGTGCACAGGAACTGGGGGGCGCGCCGGAGCAGGCGCGCTACCAGGCCAAGCTGGACAGCCTGGCCCGCTGGCGCGCGCAGCAGCAGGCCAAGCGCTGAAGGCGATCAGGCCTTCTTGAGGAAGCAGGTCTTCAGGACCAGGCCCTTGATCTTGTCCGAGTTGCCTTCGATGTGCTCGGCGTCATCCTCGACCAGGCGGATGTTGCGGATCACGGTGCCCTGCTTGAGCGGGATCGAGGAGCCCTTGACCTTCAGGTCCTTGATCACGGTGACGGTGTCGCCGGCCTGCAGGGTGTTGCCGTTGCTGTCACGCACGACCAGGGTGGAACCGGCGCTTTCCTCGGCGGTCCATTCGAAACCGCAGTCGGCGCAGATCCACAGCGCACCATCGGCGTAGGTGTTTTCCAGGGTGCACTGCGGGCAGGCGGGGGCAGAAGACATCAGCAAGTACCTCAAAGTGAATCAACAGCCGCCATTGTAACCGCCCAGCCCTTCCCCCCTCTTTTCGGGGGTGGTGCCCGGGAAACTCCTTGACTCGTTCCACACCGGCAAGCGACGGGAACTTGCAGTCGGCGACGAACTGCAGCAGAGTGCGCGGCCCCTGATCGCCCCCGGAACTCCCCATGCGCCTCGGCATCGACTTCGGTACCAGCAACTCCGCCGCCGCCATCGTGCATGAGGGGAAACTGCTGCCGATCCGCTTCGGCGACGCCGAGCAGTTCCGTACCAGCGTGTACTTCCCTGGCGTGGTGCCCGACCCGGACGACTTCCAGCTCGACGCCGGCCAGGAACACGAGCTGCAGCAGATGATCGACAGCGCCGCGCGCGCGGCCCGTGCCGCCGGCCAGGAACGCACGCCGCAGGCGCTGCGCCGCGAAGCCCTGCGCGCACTGCGCCGGGAATGGATGGAAGCCCGCGCCGGCAAGGAGCGCAGCGCCAGCGACCTGCTGCAGAACGCGGTCTACGGCGACGACGCGCTGGAAGCCTATTTCGAGGAACACGAAGGCAACCTGGTGCAGAGCCCGAAGTCGATGCTGGGCTACAACCTGCACCCGCGCGCGAAGCAGACCATCACCGGCATCGCCGCGCACATCCTCGAGCACATCCGCCTGACCGCCAGCGCCCAGCTTGGCCAGCCGCTGCGTGCCGCCCTGCTCGGCCGCCCGGTGCAGTTCCGCAGCTCGATCGGCGCGGCCGGCAACGATCAGGCACTGGACATCCTGCGCGAAGCCGCCACCCAGGCCGGTTTCGACCAGATCGATTTCCTCGAGGAACCGGCCGCGGCGGCCATGCATTACCACGCCGAAAGCCGCGAGCGGCACCAGGCGGTGATCGTTGACATCGGCGGCGGTACCACCGATATCGCCCACGCCGAGGTTGGTGGCGATGCTGCGCCGCGCATCCACCGCGCCTGGGGTATCGCCCGTGGCGGTACCGACATCGATCTGGCGCTGAGCCTGTCCAGCTACATGCCGCTGTTCGGCCGCGGCATCACCCGCGTGCCCGCCCACCACTACGTGGAAGCCGCCACCGTGCAGGACATGACGCGCCAGCGCGACTTCCGCCAGCACAAATACGATCACGTCGACGACCCGTGGGGCGCGCGCCTGCAGGCCCTGCAGGACACCGGCAATACCGCCCGCCTGTACCGCGATGTCGAACGCGCCAAGATTGCCCTCAGCGCCGCCAGCGAGCACCGCAGCACGCTGGACTACATCGCCCGCGACCTGCATGCCGACAGCAGCGCCGACGGCCTGGCCGCCGCCGCCCATGGCTACCTGGAGCAGATCCGCGAGCTGCTGGCCCAGGTCCGCAGCGACATCGGCGGCGACCCGGACGCGGTGTTCCTGACCGGTGGCATGTCCCGTGCCGGCTACCTGCGCCAGGCCGTGGCCGAGGCCTTCCCGGGGGCCCGCATGGTCCACGGCGAGCCCTCGCTGGGCGTGGTCCAGGGCCTTGCGCTGGCGGCAGCCAGCCAGGATTAACAAAACGTTACGCGGTCTAAGTTACTCTTGGTCGGCTAGAACCACGCTGCACCTTCCGCCGGCCACGCCGGTGTGTGTCCACAGTGCAGCCTGGCCCGCCCCGCGGGCCTAGCGGCCATGCCTTCCTGGCTCGTTCATGGTCCGCGCAGCACCTGAGCCGCCATCGAGACCCGCTTTGGGCACCCGCCAGGCCCCTGTGGCCTTACAACCTGACGCAGCACCTGCACCCATCGACTGCCGCCGTTGTGACGCGGTCTGTTGCCGGCTGCCCGTGCTGCTGCAGCCCGGCGACCACGTGCCCGGCCAGTTTCTGTCACGCGACACCCACGGCCGTGCCGTGATGGCGCGCAACGAGGAAGGCTGGTGCGCGGCGATCGATCCCTATCACCTGCGCTGCACGATCTATTCGCAGCGCCCGGCGATCTGCCGCCAGTTTTCGATGGGCGGCGATGACTGCCGCCGCGAGCGGCAGGACTACCTGCGCCAGGCCGATGCCTGGGCGCTTTCCTCCCCTTCCACCTGACAGGAGCAACCATGCCCCGCAAGGCAAAGACCCCCGCGAAGGCCAGCAACAGCATCCGCAGCGAACGCAAGGGCGCGGCCGCCAGCACTGTGGTCAGCAGCGATTCGATCGCTTCGGACCTGGCAGCGTTCCGCAAGGCCGGTGGCAAGATCGAAGTCCTCGGCACCACCTGGGCGCTGAAGAAAGCCAGCTGACCCAGTACCGACCGCGGCGGCGCTGCCGCCGCGGCCTGCCGGATCGCGTTCAGCGGTCCAGGCGTACCCGCACACTGCCCGAATGCGACTGGATGCGGATGTCACCATCACCGCCGCCCAGACGCGTATCGAGGTGGCTGCCCGGCCCATAGCGCGGCCGCTCCACCTGCCCGGCGTCACTGTTGATCGAACCACTGAAGCTGTTCACCGACAGCTGTGCCGACACCGTGCGCGGCAGGCTCAGCGTGACCGAGGCACTGACCGATTCGACGTTGATGCGGCCGCCGGGAGCCAACCCGGCCGCTGCCAGATCGATGCTGCCCGAGACGGTCTCCACCGCCAGCCGCTGCACGCGCCCGGCGTCCACCTCGACCCGGCCGGACACCGTCTGCGCACCGATATCACCGGACACGCCGCCGCCGGCCTCGATCCGGCCACTGACCGTGTTCACGTCCAGCTTCGGCGTCTGCAGGCGTGCGCTGACGCTGCCACTGACCGTGTTGAGCTTGCTGTCGCCACTGCGGCCAGCCGCGCTCAGGCTGCCGCTGACCGTGTCGGCCTGCAGCCGTCGCACATCGATGCCACTGATGTCCTGGCTGGCGCTGACCGTGCTCAGCAGCAGCTCCACCGAGCGCGGCACGTTCAGTACCAGCGTCGCGCCACCATTGCTGCTGCGGCGCGGGTATTCGATCTCCCAGCGCACACGGTTGGCACTTTTCTCCTGACGCAGCTGCAGGCCGTCGCTGAGCGTGCCGGTGAGCTGCACGTCATTGCGGTCCCAGCCACGCACGGTCACCTTGCCGGCCACATTGCTCAGCTCGATGCGACCGCCCGCGGCCAGGGTGTGGCGCACGTCGATGCGGGTGTCGGCCAGCGCCACGGCAGGGGCCAGCAGCAGCGCGACACAGCAGGAAATCAGGGTTCGGGTCATGGGGGTCTCCTCAGGTCGTCAAGCCGGACTCGGCGGCATAGGCCGCCTGCCGGGTCAGTTCCAGCCGCAGCGCGTAGGTGCGCTTGAGCTGGCCAAGCAGGTGCGGCGCACGCGGGTCCTGCGCCAAGGCGGCACGGATCTGCGCTGCGCTTTCATCCAGTTCGTGCAGCGCCGGCTGCCATTCCGGCGCCCGTCCATCGGGCAGCGAAGCGACGGCCTGCTGGTACTGCTCGGTCATCGCCGCCGCCTGCAGCTGCAGCGCTGAAGGTACCGGCACCTCCGGCTGCGCATGCCGCCACGGTGCCACCGCGTAGAGCGCCAGGCTGGCCGCCAATGCCGCACCGACCGGCAGCCACCAGCGACGCCGCGAGCGCGCTGGCAGGGCCACCACGTTGTCGCCCGGCGCAGGTGCCGCCTGCGGTTCACGCGGCGGCAGCTGCGCCGACAGGCGTGCCCAGCCATCGGTGGGTACGCCGCGTTCGGTCGGCAGCGCGCGCAGCCGGGCCAGCAGATCGTGGTCGGAATCGTGGTCGTGTGTACTCATGTCATGTCTCCCAGCCGTGCGCGCAACAGGCCGCGCGCACGATGCAACTGTGCCTTGGAACTGCCGACGGCCATCTGCAGCTGTTCGGCGATTTCCTGGTGTTTCCAGCCTTCGATGTCGTGCAGTACCAGTACCGCACGTGCCCGTGGCGGCAGTGTCGACAGTGCCCGTTCGAGGTCGCGTTCGGTGCCGGCGCAACGATCGTGCACTGCCAGCTCCTGCAACCCTCCGTCCACTTCGTCGAGGCTGTCGTGATCCTGCCCGCCCGCACGTCCGCGCAGCTCCATCAGTGCCGCGTTGACGCCCAGCCGGTGCAGCCAGGTCGACAGGCTGCTTTCGAAACGGAAGCCCGGCAGCGCCTTCCAAGCCTGCAGGAACGCTTCCTGCAGCGCGTCCTCGGCGCGTGCCTGCTGGCCGCCACACAGCCGCCACAGCACAGCGAATACACGGGGCGCGTGGCGCCGGTACAGCAGTTCATAGGCAGCGGTATCACCGGCGGCCGCCGCCCGCACCAGGGCGGGTTCATCGACGGCGTCGTTGGCGGCAGGCGGCGCGGGCATGGTGGTGTCGAGCATATCGCTTGGATGCGGCGACCCGGGAAAAGGTTTAGAGCCGATCGATGATCGATGGCATGCAACCTTCTGGGTGGCTGCTGCATCCATGAAAGGTCCTTCGCGAAATTGCCGTCCAGGAGTCCTGCCATGTCCAGCCCATCCTGCGCCGCCCTGCTGGTGATCACCGCCTGTGTCCTGCTGCAGGCGCTGGGCCTGTCACTGCAGCTGCGTCCCGACAATGGCCGCGCTTGCCTGCAGCAGCACCGCCAGGAGCTGTTGTGCGTGGCCTGGAACCCGGCGGTCGAATCCCCCGCACGCGCCGGGTAACATCAGGGGCCGTTCCCGCCGCCTGTTTTCGCCCCATGATGTTGTCGCTGAAGGATCACCTGCCCGCCTGGACCCACCCGTGGTTGAACTACGCCGGCGTGGCGCTGCAGATCGTACTGGTGCTGCTGGTCGCATGGCTCCTGCGCGTGCTCGCCCGTCGCCTGATCCGCCGCTTCGCCGAGCACTACACGCTGCCGCCGGAAATGGTGATGGGCGCGCGCCGGATCACCAGTTTCGTGGTCTATTTCAGTGCCCTGCTGTACATCCTCAGCCTGCTCGGCGCGAAGCCGTCGGTGCTGTGGACCGCGTTCACCGGCTTCGCAGCCGTAGGCGCCGTGGCCTTCTTCGCGGCGTGGAGCGTGCTGTCCAACATCTTCTGCACGCTGCTGATCTTCACCACCCGCCCGTTCCGCCTGCACGACTACATCGAGGTGCTGGAAAACGGCGAGAAGCCGGGCCTGAAGGGCCGGGTGATCGACGTGAACCTGATCTACACCACGCTGCAGGAGACCGGCGACGGCCACGAGGGCACGGTGCTGCAGCTGCCGAACAACCTGTTCTTCCAGCGCACGGTGCGCCGCTGGCGCGACCCGACGCAGGCCCCCGGCGGCATCCAGGGCGACGGCTGAGAATGGGGGTTTCGGCAGGGCTGCGCCCTGCACCCGCTACGAGCGGGAGCAACAGCACCAGCAACAGCCGAAGCAACAGCAAAAGCTGGCTTCCTGCGGGATGGCGGGGTGGGTCGACACGGTAGATCCACGCCATGCGTGGATGAATCATTCGATATCTGACGGATGTGTCGACCCAGGCCGACACCTACCAACAGCCGCGGAAATCTGTCAGAGGCGGGACGGTGTGGGTAGGCAGGACCGTTGGCGCCATGGATGGCGCCATCGAGCCCCCATGGAAGGGTTTACGGCGTGTCCTGCCTACCCACACCGTCCCGCCTACCTGCGGAATGCCCGCTTTTGACGTTGAAGTTGCCTTGGCTTGAAGGCTTCGGCAGGTGCAGGGCTGCAAGCCCTGCCGAACAACATTTACCTCAACTGGCTGTCCTTGCTGCCACGCCGGTTGTAGCCGGCATGCGCCTGCGCTTCGTCGTCATGCGCCTGCTGGCACGCCACGCACAGCCGTACCCCGGGCACAGCCTGGCGCCGCGCCAACGGGATCGGCGCGTCGCATTCCTCACAATGTTCCAGACCAGGACCCTCGCGCAGCTGGCGCCTCGCGCGGGCGATCGCATCGTCGACGGTGGCGTCGATCTGGTCCTGGACCGCGCCGTCTCCCGCCCAACCGGTGGCCATGGGCATCCTCCGCAGGTGTGTCGCCTGATATGGGGACGATACACCGCGCAGTAAACGGTAGCGCCGAACCATGACCGGCGGGCCTTCAGCAAGCTGAGCAGAAGGCAGAAGGGCCGGAGCAAGCCATTTGCGGCTTAATCCCCTCCGTCCCCTTTTTGGCTTACCAGACCAGGTCGTCCGGCACCTGGAACTGCGCGTAGTAGGCGTCGTCCTCGGCATTGCCGGTGGAGATCTCGGCGGTCGAGCCCGGCTGGCCGTGGTCGACGATGATCGCCTCCGGGGCGCGTTCACGCACTTTTTCGGCAGCGGCACGCGGCAGCAGGGCGTAACCGTCGCCGAGGGCAACGATGACCAGCACGCCCACCGACAGCGCCTTGCGCAGCTTGGGGTCGATCAGCAGGGTGCGGATCGCCGCGCCATCGCTGAAGCGGTACTCGTCGTCGCCCTTGTGAGGCACGGCATGGACCGTGATGATCTGCCGGGCCTGGGCCTTCTGTTCAGCCTGCCTGGCCTGGGCATTGCGCTCGGCGGCCAGTGCGCGGTCGCGCTCGACCTTCTCGGCGCGGGCCCGTTCAGCCTCGCGCTGGACATCGGCCGAGGTCGATTCGGCCTTGCCCTGCCGGGCCTTGGCCTGCGCGCTCGCGGCAGCGCTGGCCTGCGACTTCTTGGCCAGGCCGGCCTTGAGCAATTGTTCCTGCAGCGCGTTGGGCTTTGCCATGGTCGATGCGTACCGCGTGTAATCTTGGATGCCCCATTCTACCGACGCCCCGCCGCCCCTGCATGGCAGTCCTGAAGTACCTCACCGGCTATCCCGAACCCCTGGTCGCCCAGGTCAGTGAACTACTGGCGCAGGGCAAGCTCGGCCCCTGGCTGCAGCAGCGCTATCCCGATCCGCACGAGGTGCGCAGCGACCGCCAGCTGTACGACTACACGCAGGAGCTGAAGGACCGCTACCTGCGCAAGTCGGTGCCGCTCAACAAGGTCTGCTACGACAACACGCTGGAAGTGATCAAGCACGCGCTGGGCACCCATACCGCCATCTCCCGCGTGCACGGCGGCCGCCTCAAGGCCAGCCGCGAGATCCGCATCGCCACCGTGTTCCGCCAGGCACCAGCGGCGTTCCTGCGCATGATCGTGGTGCATGAACTGGCCCACCTGAAGGAAGCCGATCACAACAAGGCCTTCTACCAGCTGTGCCAGCACATGGAGCCGGAGTACCTGCAGCTGGAGTTCGATACCCGCCTGTACCTGACCGAGCTGGCCAACCGCGGCCAGCGCTGACCGGCCGCAGCGGCTACACTGCGCGCCCCCTGCCTGACCTTTCCGCCATGGAACCGATCCGCCTCGACAAACGCCTGTCCGCCCTGCTCGGCATCCCGCGCGGTGAAGCGCGGCGCTACATCGAAGGCGGCTGGGTCAGCGTCAATGGCGAGGTGGTCGAGCAGCCGCAGCGCCCGGTCGATGACAGCGCGGTGATCGTCGTGGCCGAGCAGGCCAGCGATGAAAAGGCCGAGCGGGTCAGCATGCTGCTGCACAAGCCGGCAGGTGTTGCCGCTGAAACCCTGTGTGCGCTGGTCAGCAGTGACAGCCGCAGCGAACTTGATGCCAGCGACATCCGTCCGCTTCAGCGTCACTTCCACGGCCTGCAGCTGGCCGCCTCGCTTCCGGCCAGCGACGGCGGCCTGGTGGTGGTCAGCCAGGACCCGGCCACGCTGGCCCATCTGCAGCGCAATCTGGGCCGCACCGAACAGGAATACCTGATCGAAGTGGCCGAAGGCGGTCCCGAGCGCGGCCCGTGGCTGATGGCGCGGCTGCAGCAGGAATCGGGCGGCGCCAAGGTCAGCTGGCAGAGCGAGCAGCGCCTGCGCTTCGCCGGCAAGGGCCTGACGGCCAAGGGCCTGCGCGTGGCGGTCACCGCTGCCGGCCTGCAGGTCGCGGCCGTGCGTCGGCTGCGGATTGGCCGCGTGGCACTGGGACCACTGCCTGCGGGGCAGTGGCGTTACCTGGGCAGCGACGAGCGGTTCTGAACGCGAAGTCCCTGCCATCCACGCATGGCGTGGATCTACAGCGATAGGTCTGTTGGCTTTCATCCACACGCGGCGTGGATCTACCATCGGGGCATGAGCCTGCCCAAGCCGCTGTGGCGACGCCTGCCGCGCGTCGCTGCGATCATCCTCGCCGCGCTGTTGCTGCTGGTCCTGTCCGGGCTGCTGCTGGCCGACCACCTCACCCCGCAGGCACAGGGCGCACCCTCGCATGTGCTGCCACTGCAGCCGGCGCAGACCCGCATCGACCAGCAGATCGTGCCGCTGCAGGACGCACACCCCGGGCAGTCCGGCGTGGCGTTCCTCAGTGATGGCATGGATGCCTTCGCCGCGCGCGCGATGATCACCGCGCACGCAGGCCGCAGCCTGGACCTGCAGTACTACATCTGGCACGACGACCTGATCGGCCATCTGATGGCCAAGGCGCTGTACGACGCCGCCGAGCGCGGCGTGCGCGTGCGCATCCTGCTTGACGACATGAACGCCAAGGACAAGGACGCGTTGATGATGGCACTCGATGCGCATCCGAACATCGAGATCCGCCTGTACAACCCGTTCCGCAACCGGACCGGCATCCTGCGCATGGTGGAGATGGTGCAGCGCTTCTTCAGCGTGAACCACCGCATGCACAACAAGAGCTGGATCGCCGATGGCCGCGTCGCGATCGTCGGTGGCCGCAACATCGGCGAGGAGTATTTCAGCGCGCGCACCGATGTGAACTTCCAGGATCTGGACCTGCTGGTCGCCGGCCCCGCCGTGGAGCAGGCCAACCGCATCTTCGACGACTACTGGAACAGCGAAACCGCCATTCCGGTATCCGCGCTTGCCTTCCATACCGACGCACAACTGCGCCTGCTGGTGCGCGAATCGGACCATGAGGCGCAGCGGGACGTGGCCCTGCCGTACCTGGCGCGCGTGGCCGAATCGCGCAAGCGCCAGCGCCCGAGCCCCGAGCCGCTGCGCTGGAGCGGTGCAGTGCGCATCGTGTCCGACCCGCCCATGAAGCACCGCAAGGACGATCGCGCTGCCTGGCTGGTGTCGACCCTGATCAGCGAGCTGCAGGCCGCCAGGCACAAGGCCCTGTTGATCTCGCCCTACTTCGTTCCCGGCAACGAGGGCCTGGATGGCTTTTCGGCCATGTCCGGGCGGGGCGTGCAGGTCGGCGTGGTCACCAACTCACTGGCCGCCAATGACGTCGCCGCCGTACATGGTGGCTACATGGGCTACCGCGTGCCGTTGCTTGAAGCCGGCGTCCACCTTTACGAACTGAAGGCACACGGCCAGCTGGATGCCAGCCTGTTCGGCAGCAGCGGCGCCAGCCTGCACACCAAGGCATTCGTGGTCGATGACCGCCGCGGTTTCGTCGGTTCGTTCAACCTCGACCCGCGTTCGGCCTACCTCAATACCGAAATGGGCGTGCTGTTCGATGACCCGGCGCTCGGTGCACAGCTGCGCGACGAGTACCTGCGCCTGGCCGGCCCGGAGCACAGCTGGTGGCTGGCGCTGGGGCGCGATGATGACCTGCGCTGGCTGGAGCGGCAGCCACCGCCGCACTGGGTGGAGGCCGAACCCGGTGCCAGCCTGGGCAAGCGCTGGACCGCGCGGGTGATCAGCTGGCTGCCGGTGGAATCGCAGCTGTAGCGCTCAGGGCGCAGGACCCGCCTCTTCCTGTCCGGCGTCATCCCGTGTTTCCACGCTGCGCCCATGCAGGCGCCGCCAGATCCAGCGCAGCGCATGCGGCGGCGCCGAAGGCAACTGTTCAAGCAGGGCCAGCATGCGGCTCTGGCTGGCATGTCCGTGCCGGCACAGCAGGCTGGCCGCTGCGGCCGCGCTGGCCAGGCGCAGGCTGTCGGCCAGCGGGCCATCCGCCTCGGGCGCCAGCGCCTGGTGCACCGGCTCTGGCAGCTCCCAGGCCGCAGCCACGCGTTGCGCCAACGGCAGTGACCACTGCTGGAGCAGCTGCAGCGCCAGCGCCGGCTCCACCGTTTCATCGCGTGCCTGCGCTTCCTGCAGCAGCTGGCGCATCACCAGCGCGGCCCCCAGCCCCTGTACCAGGCCCAGCCACTGGGCGGCGAAGGCATCGCCGAAAGTGACCGTGCGCGCGTGGTCAGCGGCTGCGCGCGAAGCCAGCAGTGCGTGCTCCCAGATGATCGTGCTGAACTGCGGAAACACCTCGCACTGCACCTGCATCACCGGCTGCACCAGAACTGCGCTGATGATCTGTCGCACGCCTTCGGTACCGACCAGCGTCACCGCCCGCTGCAGGCTTTCCACCGGGCGCTCGTGCACCTTGTAGGCCGGGCTGTTGGCGATGCGCAGCAGGTTGCCGGTCAGCACCGGGTCCTGGCCGATGATCGCCGCCATCACCCGCGCCGACGCAGCATCGTCGTTGACCGTCTGGATCAGCTGCGGCAGCAGTTGCGGGCGGCGCGGCAGCTGACGGGCCGCCCAGTCCCGGTCCTGCAGCGCGCGCGCCACCGCCTCGCCCAACCCCGCGGCCTGCACCGCCGTGGATTCACCGGCCAGGCGCGGGTACAGGGCCAGTGCATGCAGGCCACGCTGCAGATGTGCAGCGATCTCGGCCGAGGGCAGAGCCTCGCCCTGCAGGCTGGCCGCCGCCGCCGCCACCACCTGCCGCGACGCCGCCGCCAACCGGGACGGTGCCGTCCCGGTCGAGCGCGCCAGCCAGCCACGCAATGATCGCCACCAGGCCGGCGTCATCGCCGCCCGCCCTGTCGTTGTGGTGCCCTTGCCGTCACTGACCGCCCTGCCTCTTCACGCGAATCCGGCCACCCGCCGTCGTCGCAGCATCGGCCGAACTTTCATCTTCTTTAACCGGAAGGCCACCGATGTCGACGGCACCGGCCGGGGGAATGGACTAGAATGGCGCCGCGCGACCCGTCCCCCTGCACCGACGACGTCGCTTTTTTTGTTTTGGGACCCTACCGTTCACTGGCCGTTCGCTGCAGTTCGCCGCTGATCGCGCCATCGGAGACGCCATGCTATTCGAAACCCTCGCCACCACCGGCCACGAACAGGTGGTGTTCTGCCACAACCACGACGCCGGCCTGAAGGCGATCATCGCCATCCACAACACCACCCTCGGCCCGGCCCTGGGCGGCGTGCGCATGCGCCCCTACGCCAGCACCGACGAGGCGCTGGCCGATGCGCTGCGGCTAAGCCGGACGATGACCTACAAGAATGCACTGGCCGGCCTCAACGTGGGTGGCGGCAAGGCGGTGATCATCGGCGACCCCAAAGTGGACAAGACCGAGGTGCTGTTCCGTGCCTTCGGCCGCTATGTCGATTCGCTGGGCGGGCGCTACATCACCGCCGAGGACGTCGGAACCGACGTCAACGACATGGAGAACATCTACCTGGAAAGCCAGTTCGTGACCGGCGTGCACCAGGTCCATGGTGGCTCCGGCGATCCCGCCCCGTTCACCGCCTACGGTGCGCTGCAGGCACTGATGGCGTCGATGCGCTTCAAGTTCGGCCATGAGGAAGTGGGCAAGACCAGCATCGCCGTGCAGGGCCTGGGCCACATCGGCATGGAACTGGTGAAACTGCTGCGCGACCGCGGTGCCAAGCTGTACGTCACCGACCTGGACAGCGCGCTGGTTGATCGCGCGGTCAGCGATTTCGGCGCCGAAGCAGTCAAGCCGGATGAGATCCACGAGGTGAACGCCGACGTGTTCGCACCGTGCGCGCTGGAAGGTGCGATCAACGCCGACACGCTGCCGCGGATCAAGGCGAAGATCATCTGCGGCACCGCCAACAACCAGCTGTCGAGCCTGGAAATCGGCGACGAGCTGCATGCGCGCGGCATCCTGTATGCGCCGGACTATGCAGTCAACGCCGGTGGCGTGATGAACGTGTCGCTGGAGATCGACGGTTACAACCGCGAACGCGCAATGCGCCTGATCCGCAGCATCTACCACAACCTCACCCGCATCTTCGAACTGTCGCAGCGCGAGAACATCGCGCCGCAGCGTGCCGCCGACCGCATCGCCGAAAGCCGCATCCTGTCGATCGGCAAGCTGAAGATGCCGCTGGGCCGCAGCACCCCGCGCCTGGGCAACCTGCGCGGCGGTTGAACCTGCCGATGTCGCGCCGGGCATGACCCGGCGCGAGCCGTCCTTCAGAAGCCGGTGCTGTAGCGCAAGGCGGCCTGCCGCGCACCTTCGCCACCAACGCGCTGGTCGAAGCCCAGGCTCAGGCGCCCATTGCGGCCCCACCACGATTCCAGCGCCACGCCGATCAGCGCACTGCCGCGCGGCGCGTTCCAGCCCGCCAACGGCGCCCAGGCATCGACGCCGACGAAGCTGGCCTGCCAGTCCGCATCCGCACCATCAAGCCGTTGCTGCCATTCGGCATGCCCACGCAGCGTCCAACGCCCCCAACCGCGCTCGCCGCGGATACCGGCCAGCATCTGGCTGCGCTGCACGCGGTTGGCATCGCCCCGCAGGCCGAAACCAAAGCCGCCGAGTTCATTGAAGGCGTCGGTCTCCACACGCGTGGTGCTGGCACCGACGTAGGGCGTCATCGATGCGCCCGCACGCCCCAGCCGGTACCCGCCCTCCACGCTGGCACTGCTGAAACGGCCGCCGTACCGCGCGGAGACGCCATAGGCACCCGCACCGAGCAGCAGCTGACGATCCAGCGCGCGGGTGAACTGTCCGCTCCCCACCTGGGCCAGCGCGTAGCCACGTCCCAGATTCCAGCCGGCATACAACTGTGCCTGCGCCTGGCGATCACGCCCACGATCACCGCCGAAACTGCTGCCACCAGTGCTGCGGGTCTCGCCAAACGCCACGCCCATCAGGCCGTTGCTGCCCAGTGGCAAATCCTGGCCGGCCATCCAGCCCCGGCTGTCGGCAGCGTTGCCGGCGAAGCTGCCCTGCCCCGCCTCACCCAGCGCGCTCTGCCAGCTCCCGCGCAGGCGCGGTGCGGCCTGTACACGATCAAAGCGCTCGGCGATCGCACGCCGCGACATGTCGATGCTGTCGAAGGTCGCTGCTTCGGCTCGCGCATGCGCTTGACCGGACAGGCTCTGCAGGCTGGCGGCCAGGCCCTGCGGGCCACCGCCGGTCCACTGCAGGGCACCGGCCGCTGCACCAAAGGCCGATCCCTGCAGGCCTGTGTTTTTGTCCAGCGCTGCGAATGCACCTTCCAGGCGCTGTGCTGCCACCTGGGCGGACGCCCCCAGCCCGCTGGCCGCTGCGGTGACGCTGACCTGGGTCAGGTTCAACCACGCGTTGTTGCTGTCATAGCCGTAGCTGCTCTGCAGCAACGACAGGCCCTGCAGGCCACTGGAGGTAGCCGGCGTACTGAAGGTGCCGCTGAGTCCGCCTGCCGCATGGATCAGGTCCTGCCGGCTGCCGTTCTGTGGCACGTAGCCGGAAACGAAGCCATGCACGCGCACGCCACCGTCGATGGCGGCATTGCCGGTCACCTGCAGCGCATTGGCACCGAGCGCGATCATCAGCTGGCCACCTGCCTGCTGCGTGTAGTTGCCCTCGATGGTGCCGGTGGTGTTGCCGGTGGTGAGGAATACGCTGCTGCCGTTGACCACATTGCCGATCACGCGGGGCGTGCCGCCATTGAACTGCAGGCCGGTCGAATCCGGATCGGACTGGCCGAGGATGGTCACGTTGGAACGGATCACGCCACCGTTCTGCAGCGACAGGACGCCGCGTTCGATGCGGGTGGCACCGGTGTAGCTGTTGTTGCCGGCCAGCACCAGGGTGCCCCCGCCCTGCTTGACCAGCCCGCCGCTGCCGACGATATCGTTGCGCCACGCCGAGCCGGTCGATGCCAGATCCACGTTGGCGACCACATCACCCCAGTCGAAACGACCCGGACCGTTGATCGCACGACCGATGTCGAGCAGGCCGTAGCCGAACACCGGATCCACGCCCGGCGCACCGATGTCCTTGGCGGTACCCAGCAGGGTCTGCCGCACCAGATCGTTGCTGAAGTACGGGAAGCGCTCCCAGACCAGCGCCGCCGCACCGGAAATCAAGGGCGCCGCGAATGACGTGCCGTAGTTCCAGTAGTAGCTGCCACCGTTGGCATCGGGGTAGACCGCGCTGCCGGGCGCCGCCAGGCAGTAGCGGGCCGCCTGGCCACAGGCATTGGCATAGCTGGCCAGCGTACCGGGCGCATACGGATCCACGGCGGTGGCCACCAGCCAGCCGCGCTCCAGGTCGGCAGCCGGCAGCGTGCCGGCCACGCCCTGCTGGCTGGGCAGTGCGGCCAGGCTGCTCGGCTCGCTGCGGCCATCATTGCCCGCGGCGAACACCACCAGCCCGCCATGGTTGATCACGAAGGGGCGATATTCGGCGGCCACCTGCGCGGTGGTCGGCAGGTCGGTCCAGTACAGGCCGCCCCACGAATTGTTCATCACCTTCACGTTGTAGCTGATCAGGTCCTGGTGGACCTGGGCCACGCCCAGCGGGCCGCTGAAGGAATTGCCCTTGCCGCTGCCGTCATCGACCGGCGGCTTGTCGGCAATGATCCGTGCCGACACGATCTGCGCCTTTGGCGCGACGCCACCCGGCCAGGAGCCCGTTGCCGCGCCGGCGGCGAGGCTGGCCACGGCGGTGCCGTGGCCGACCACATCATCGACACCCAGATTGTTCCTGGCCGGATCGATGTAGTTGAGGTTGGCCAGCACCCGGCCATTCAACGCCACCGCATTGCGCTGCACGCCGGAGTCGACGATGCCGATGCGCACGTTCTGGCCGGTCAGGCCGGCAGCCTGTGCGGCGCGCGCATTGGTGACTGACAGATGCGCGTCGAAGGCCGGCTCCTGCGGTTTGACCGGGGGCGGCGTCGTCGGTGGCGGGGTAGTCGGTGGCGGCGGTGGTGGCGGGGTATCGATGCGCACGTTGCCGCCCCCGCCACCTCCACCACAGGCCGTCAGCGCTACCAGCAGCGCGGTTCCCAGGGCAGACCTCACCATCATCGTGCGTTCCATCGATTCCTTCCCATGAACGTTGTCCTGCCTTCATCCCGGCAGGCGTGCGGCCGCGCCCAGCGGCGGCCCTCCCCGACCCTCTATACTTGGGTCGACCCCCACGCAGTCTGCCGGGAAACCGGGGCACATCCAACGGCCCCCGGTCTCCTTTCCGAACATTGCTTACGCATCAACGAGATTGCCATGTCCAACATCGTCATCGCCGCCGCCAAGCGCACCGCCATCGGCTCCTTCCTCGGCCAGTTCAACGGCGTGCCGACCCCGACCCTCGGCGCGGCCGCCATCGCTGCCGCCCTGGAACAGTCGGGCATCCCGGCCAGCGACGTTTCCGAAGTCCTCATGGGCTGCGTGCTGCCGGCCAACCTCGGCCAGGCGCCCGCCCGCCAGGCGGCGATCGCTGCCGGCATCCCGCTGTCGACCGGTGCCACCACGCTGAACAAGGTGTGCGGCTCGGGCATGAAGACCATCATGCTCGGTCATGACCTGATCAAGGCCGGTTCGGCCAGCATCGTTGTCGCCGGCGGCATGGAATCGATGTCCAACGCGCCGCACATGCTGCCGAACTCGCGCACCGGCAACCGCTTCGGCAACTTCCAGGCGGTCGATCACATGGCCCACGATGGCCTGGTCAACGCTTACGACGGCAAGGCGATGGGTGAATTCGCCGAATGCGCCGTGGACAAATACCAGTTCAGCCGCGAAGAGCAGGACGCCTACGCCATCGAATCGGTCAAGCGCGCGCAGGCGGCGCAGGCCAACGGTGCGTTCGCCGATGAAATCGTCGCGGTGAAGGTCGCCACCCGCAAGGGCGAGGTCGAGGTCGCCACCGACGAGCAGCCGGGCCGCTCGGACATCGCCAAGATCCCGACCCTGCGCCCGGCCTTCAAGAAGGACGGCAGCGTCACCGCCGCCAGTTCCTCCAGCATCTCCGACGGCGCTGCTGCAGTGGTCCTGCTGACCGAGGAAGATGCAGCCGCTCGCGGCATCACCCCGCTGGCCCGCATCGTCGGCCACGCGACCCATTCGCAGGAACCGGAGTGGTTCACCACCGCCCCGATCGGCGCGCTGCACAAACTGCTGGACAAGACCGGCTGGTCGCTGGACCAGGTCGATCTGTTCGAGATCAATGAAGCCTTCGCCGTGGTGGCGATGGCGCCGATGCGCGAACTGGGCATTCCGCACGACAAGCTCAACGTGAATGGCGGCGCCTGCGCGCTGGGCCATCCGATCGGTGCCTCCGGTGCACGCCTGGTGGTGACCTTGGTCAACGCCCTGCGCACGTGCGGTGGCAAGCGCGGCATTGCCACCCTGTGCATCGGCGGTGGCGAAGCAACGGCTATCGCCATCGAATTGATTTAAAAAGATTTAACGATGATTTCGCAAAAATGAATGCGGGATCGCTTGACACCCAATCTTGGCTTGTCATCATGTTGTCGGCGCGCAGCATGCGCGTTGCCTAATTCTAACGACGAGGATTCACACAATGAGCATCAACAAGCTGCTGGTCGCGATGTCCCTGGCTCTGGCCCTGGCCGCCTGCTCGAAGCAGGAAGCTGCCCAGGACGCCGCTGCTTCGGCCAACGAAGCCGCCACCGAAGCCCAGGCTGCTGCCGACCAGGCCGCCGCTGCTGGCGCCCAGACCGCCGACGCTGCCCAGCAGGCCGCTGACACCGCCGCCACCGCTGCTGACGCTTCGGTTGACGCTGCTGCCCAGGCTGGCGCTGCTGCCACCGACGCCGCTGCCGGCGCCGCTGCTGACGCTGCCAAGGCTGCTGAAGGCACCGCTGAGAAGGCCAAGGACGCTGCTGAAGAAGCCAAGAAGTAATAACTTCTTTCTTCACGCTGTTCTGGAAAAGCCGCTGGTTCGCCAGCGGCTTTTTCTTTTTTCGAATGCGCGCGACTGAGCCGCTGCATCGCGACCCCGTCTTCACAACGGCATGAATAGGCTGGCGTCCCCATCCATTGCAGTACCGGAGACCGCCATGAAGATTCGTCCGATCACCACCACCCTGCTGGCCGCCTCCCTGCTGCTGGCCCTGGCCGCCTGCAAGGGCCCGGAAGCCGAACAGGCCAAGCAGGACGCACAGCAGGCTGCCGACAGCGCAGGCGCTGCCGCCCGTGACGCCGTGGACAAGGCCGCCGAAGCCACCCGCGACGCCGCCGACAAGACCGCTGCCGCGTCCGAGCAGGCCGCCGCCGATACCCAGCAGGCGCTGGACAAGGCTGCAGACGCCACCGCCAACGCCGCCGACAAGGCCAAGGACGCCGCAACCGATGCCGCCGCACATGCCAGCGACGCCACTGCGAACGCCGCACAGAAGGTCGCCGACAAGGCTCGCGATGTCGCCAATGACGCCAAGGCCAACGCCGCCAAGGAAGAAGCCAAGCACTAAGCCCTACCGGCAGCCGAGCATGGCCTCGGCGCTACAGGAAAAGCCGCGGCACTGCCGCGGCTTTTCTGCTTTTCGCTCTCTGCTCTTTCTGTTGATTCCGTGGTGGACGCGTACGGAAAGTGTCCACGGACGCGCGGGTAGGTTGCGCAGGGGCGTAAGCGCCATGGATGGCGCGCCCGAGCTTACATGGACGTACTTGCAGCGCCCCCTGCGCGACCTACCCGCGCGGCCCACCCATCAGTATCAGCGCCCACCACGAGGGGCTCCGCCGTTGGCCGCCTCCTACGGCAGCGCGCGCGCCAGCATCGCCGTCAGCTCCACCCCCGCCGGCAGCGTCCCGAACGCCAGCCCGTGCTCCCCTTCCAGCCTGCTACGCACGAACGCCTCCGCCATCGGGCTGCGCGCACGCAGCAACAGCGCCGCCTGCAGCAGCAGCGCAGTGCGCTCGCAGAACAGCCGCGCCTGCGCTTCCTCCGGTGGCGGTGCCGCTGCCCAACGCTGCAATGCCGCTGCATAGCGCCCATCACGGTCAGCCACCGATGCCAGCTCACCGCGCAGCGCCGCCATCGCCTCCGGTTCACGCGCCAGCGCACGCAGCACATCCAGGCACTGGATGTTGCCGCTGCCCTCCCAGATCGAATTCAACGGTGCCTGCCGGTACAGGCGCGGCAGCATCGACTCCTCCACGTAGCCCGCACCGCCCAGGCATTCCTGCGCTTCATTGACGAAGGCCGGCGCGCGCTTGCACAGCCAGTACTTGCCCAGCGCCGTCCCCAACCGCGCCATCGCGGCTTCATTGGCATCCACACCAGCGCGATCCACCGCGCGCGCGATCCGCATCGCCAACACCGTGGCCGCTTCCGACTCCAGCGCCAGATCAGCCAGCACGTTGGTCATCAGCGGGTGCTCGACCAGCAGCTTGCCGAAGGTACGTCGATGACGTGCGTGGTGCAGCGCCTGCGCCAGCGCCATGCGCATCTCCGCCGCTGCACCCAGCATGCAGTCCAGGCGGGTCATCATCACCATGCCGATGATGGTGGCTACGCCGCGCCCCTCTTCGCCCACGCGCCATGCCTGTGCGCCGCAGAACTCGACCTCACTGGAAGCGTTGGCCCAATCGCCGAGCTTGTCCTTCAGCCGCATCAACCGGAACGCATTGCGGTCACCATCGGCCAGCCGGCGCGGCATCAGCAGGCAGGTCAGGCCTCCCGGCGCCTGCGCCAGCACCAGGAAGCCATCGCACATCGGTGCGGAAAAGAACCACTTGTGGCCGACCAGACGGTAACGCTCGCCATCGATCGGTTCGGCGCGCGTACTGTTGGCACGGACATCCGAGCCGCCCTGCTTCTCGGTCATGCCCATGCCCAGGGTGATGCCGGCCTTGTCCGCCACCGGCACGTCGCGCGGGTCATAGACCGGCGCAGCGGCCTTGCGCGCCCACTCGGCCAGATGCGGCTGCGAATGCAGTACCGCCACTGCCGCATGGGTCATGGTCAACGGGCAGCTGGTGCCCGCCTCGGCCTGGTGATGCAGGTAGCTCAACACCGCACGTGCCACGTGCGCGCCGGGCTGCGGCTCATGCCAGGACAATCCAGCGACACCGTGCGATTTTGCCGTGTCCATCAACTGGTGATAGGCCGGATGGAACTCCACGATGTCGATGCGATGGCCCTGTGCATCATGCGTGCGCAGCCGCGGACGATCACGGTTGGCATCGAAGCCGAGCCGGTACAGTTCATCACCGGCGAGTGCACCATAGACACCCAGTCGCGGCGCGAAGCTGGCGGCGCCTTCGCGCTGCACGGCCTCCATCAGCGCCACGTCGTCGGTCCACAACTGTCGCCCTGCGAACGGCGGCGGCTGGTTCAACACCACATGGGTTTCATACGGTGCGTTGCTGCTGAAGCTGGGTCCACTCATCCGGTCCATCCTGGCGGCAAGAGGTCTGCGGCCCGATTGTGCCGCATCGCCTGCCAAGCCCGTGTTCAGGCCGGTTCTCACCCTCTGCACGAGACGCAGGCCACAGTGACCGCATGGCAGGCAACGACGATCTGGTGGTGCTGCGCCCGGAGGGGCTGTACTGCGCCGCCGGCGATTTCCATATCGACCCGTGGCGACCGGTAGCGCGCGCGGTCATCACCCATGGCCACGGCGACCATGCCCGCCCGGGCATGGGGGAGTACCACTGCAGCGAAGGCAGCCTGCCGATCCTGCGCTGGCGTCTGGGTGACGTGCCGGTGCAGGGGCATGCCGAGGGTGTGCCGTTCCGCCTCGGGCAGGTGCAGGTATCGCTGCATCCGGCCGGCCACGTGCTCGGTTCGTCACAGGTACGCATCGACGACGGGCAGCAGGTATGGGTAGCCTCCGGCGACTACAAGCGACAGCCTGATCCGACCTGCACACCGTTCGAAGTGGTGCCCTGCGATACCTTCATCACTGAAGCTACGTTCGCACTGCCGATCTACCGCTGGCCGGACACGCCGGCGGTGGCTGCAGAGATCGTGGCGTGGCGCCGCGAATGCGAACAACGTGGCGAAGCCGCGATCCTGCTGTGCTACGCATTGGGCAAGGCACAGCGGGTGCTGGCCGAGCTGCTGCCGCTGGACGATCGACCAGCCTGGCTGCACGGCGCCATCGCCAATGGCGTGGCGGTGTACCGGCAGGCCGGGGTGCCGATGCTGGAGACGCTCACCGTGGCCGAGCAGGGCCGCCAGCCTGATGCCGCCGGCCAGCTGATCCTCGCACCACCCTCGGCCGCCGGCACACCGTGGATGCGCCGCTTCGGCCGCCACCAGCTGGGCTTTGCCTCGGGCTGGATGCAGCTGCGCGGCAACCGGCGTCGCCGCAACGTCGATCGTGGCTTCGTCATTTCCGATCACGCCGATTGGCCTGCGCTGCTGCAGACCATTGAACAGACCGGTGCGCAGCGGGTGATCGCCACCCATGGCAATACCGATGCGTTGATTCCCTTCCTGCGTGAGCGCGGCGTGGCGGCCGAAGCCTTCCGTACCGATTTCGGGAGCGAGGAATGAAGGCCTTCGCAGCGCTCTACCAGCGCCTGGACCGCAGCACCGCCACGCTGGACAAGCGTGCCGCACTGGTCGACTACTTCCGCCAGGCGCGCGCGCACGATGCGGCATGGGCGCTGTACCTGCTCAGCGGTGGCAAGGTGGGCGGCGCACGCCGCAGGATCGCTGCCAGCGGCGAACTGCGCGCCTGGATTGCCGAAGAATCCGGCTTGCCCCCGTGGTTGGTGGAAGACAGCTATGCGCAGGTGGGTGACCTGGCCGAAACGCTGACCCTGCTGCTGGATGATCCATCGCAGCCAGCCGCCGACCGCCCGTTGGCTGATTGGATCGAACAGCATCTGCTGGCCGTGGCCAACCAACCCGAGGCAGTACGCCGCGCTGCGGTCGTCGCCGGGTGGCGGCAGCTGTGCAGCAGCGAACGCCTGGTGTTCAACAAGCTGCTGACCGGTGCCCTGCGCGTTGGCGTTTCGCAGCGACTGGTACAGCAGGCACTGGCGGAATGGTCCGGCCTGGACATCGCACGCATCGCCCAGCGCATGCTCGGCGAGTGGGTCCCCTCGCCCGGGCTGCTGGCTCAACTGCTGTCACCGGACGAGCTGCCGTCCGACCGCCAGCAGCCCTACCCCTTCTTCCTCGCCTCCCCTCTGGAAGGCGATCCTGCCGAACGCCTCGGCGCGATCGACGACTGGCTGCTGGAATGGAAATGGGATGGCATACGCCTGCAGCTGCTGCGCCGGCGTGGAGAAGTCGCGCTGTGGTCCCGTGGCGAGGAACGACTGGATGGCCGCTTCCCCGAGATCGAGCACGCCGCGATGGCGTTGCCGGAGGGCTGCGTGCTGGACGGAGAGCTGCTGGCCTGGGACGAGACCGCCAACCTGCCGCGCGCATTCACCGCCCTGCAGACCCGCATCCAGCGTCGCAAGCCAGGAGCAGCGACTCTGCGCAACACGCCGGTACGCGTGCTCGCCTATGACCTGCTGGAGCACGATGGCGCGGATCTGCGTGAGCTGCCGTTGCAGGAACGGCGTACGCGGCTTGCCGCGGTCATCGGTGCACTGGACGATGTGCGGATCCAGCTGTCGCCCGACGTTGCCGCCGTCGACTGGGCGCAGGCGGCGGCGATGCGCGATGTGGCACGCGAACGTGGCGTGGAAGGGCTGATGCTGAAACGACGCGGCTCGCCCTACCTGGCTGGGCGACGCCGCGGTGACTGGTGGAAATGGAAGGTCGATCCGCTCACCATCGATGCGGTGCTCTTGTACGCACAGGCGGGCCATGGGCGGCGCAGCACGCTGTACACCGACTACACCTTCGGCGTCTGGGACGGCGACACGCTGGTGCCGGTGGCCAAGGCGTATTCGGGCTTGGACGACAAGGAGATCCTCGCGCTTGACCGCTGGATCCGCGCCAACACCCGCGAGCGTTTCGGGCCGGTGCGCAGCGTACGCGCCGAACAGGTGTTCGAGCTGGGTTTCGAAGCGGTCAACCGCAGCAGCCGGCACAAGTCGGGGATCGCCGTGCGCTTTCCGCGCATCCTGCGCTGGCGCCACGACAAGCCTGCCAGCGAGGCCGATCAGCTGGCCAGCCTGCAGGCGCTGGCGCGATGACCCGCAGCCAGGCACTGCGCCGGCTGGAAGACTGGTTCGCGGCACGCGGCTGGCGCTCACTGCCCTTCCAGCGCGCGATGTGGCGCCACTACCTGGCCGGCGAATCCGGGCTGCTGCATACGCCCACGGGCAGCGGCAAGACGCTGGCGATGTTCGGCGGGCCGTTGCTGCAGGCGCTGATCGATCCACCGCCCTCGCCCCGCCGCGCCAGTGCGGTGCGCCCATTGCAGGTGCTGTGGGTAACGCCCTTGCGCGCGTTGGCCAGTGATACCGCACGCGCGCTCCAGGCCGTCGTCGACGGCTTGGGACTGGGATGGCGTGTCGGCCTGCGCAGCGGTGACGCCAGCAACCGCGAGCGGCGCCAGGCCCGCGAAGGCCGCATCGACGTACTGGTAACCACGCCCGAATCACTGGCGCTGCTGCTGAGCTATCCGGATACGTTGCCGCGCATGCGCCAGCTGCGCTGCGTGGTGGTGGACGAATGGCATGAGCTGCTGGGCAACAAGCGCGGTGTGCTGCTGCAGTTGAACCTGGCGGTGTTGCGCGAAGCTGCGCCTGCAGTGCAGCTGTGGGGGCTTTCGGCCACGCTGGGCAACCTGGATGAGGCGCGCGACGTGCTGCTGCCCGGACAGCCCGACGCGCCGATCGTGCAGGGCGTGCGCACGCGCGCGATCAGCGTGCGCAGCCTGCTGCCGGAACCCGGCGAACGTTTTCCGTGGGCCGGGCATCTGGGCCTGGCGCAGCTGCCGCGGGTGCTGGACGCGTTGATGCGGGCACGCAGCAGCCTGTTGTTCACCAACACCCGTGCGCAGGCAGAACTGTGGCATCAGGCGCTGGCCGCGGTCTGGCCGGAAGCCCCGGACACGCTTGCGCTGCACCACGGCTCGCTTGATCCAGCGCTGCGCCAGCAGGTCGAGGATGGCCTGCGCGCGGGCGCGCTGCGCTGCGTGGTTGCCACCTCCAGCCTCGACCTCGGCGTGGACTTCCCCGAGGTTGAGCAGGTACTGCAGCTGGGCAGCCCGAAGGGCGTGGCCCGCCTGCGCCAACGCGCGGGACGTGCGCGTCACCGCCCGGGCGCCAGCGGTTCCATCCTGTGCGTGCCCAGCCATGCACTGGAGCTGGCCGAATACGCCGCGGTGCGCCGTGCATTGGCCGAAGGCGTGGTCGAAGCGCGCAGGCCGCCGACGCTGTCGCTGGATGTGCTGGCCCAGCATGCGGTCAGCCGCGCCCTGGCCGGTGGCTTCGACAGCGATGCGCTGCTGGCGCAGGTACGGCGTACCCATGCCTTTGCGTCGCTCGGCGAAGACCAGTGGCAGGCCGTTCTGACGTTCATCGTGCAGGGTGGCCAGGCCCTGGCCCAGTACCCCGATTTCCACAAGGTCGTGCGTGATGCCGACGGCCACTACCGCATGCACGATCGCCGTCAGGTACTGCGCCATCGGCTGTCGATCGGCACCATCAGCAGCGATGGCAGCGTGCGCGTGCAGTTCCTGCGCGGCGGCAGCCTGGGCGCCGTAGAGGAACAGTTCGCCAGCCGCCTGCGTCGCGGCGACCGTTTCCAGTTCGCCGGGCGCCTGCTGGAACTGGTGCAGCTGCGCGACATGACCGCCTTCGTGCGGCTGGCACGAGGGCGCGGTGATGGTGTGGTGCCGCGCTGGCAGGGAGGCCAGTTGCCGCTGTCGATGCCGCTCGGCCGCGAGCTGGAGTGGGTGCTGTCCGGCGCCGACGACAGTGCCGAATCACGCTGGTTGTCCCCCTTGCTGGCACTGCAGCAGCAGTTGTCGGCGCTTCCCGGCCCAGAGCATCTGCTGGTGGAAGAGGTGCGGCGCCGCGACGGCCAGTTCCTGTTCGTCTACCCTTTTGCCGGCCGTCACGTGCACGAGGCGCTGGCCGCCTTGCTGGCACTGCGCTGTACCCGCCGGCAGCGCAACAGCATCGGCTACGCGGTGAACGATCATGGCCTGGTGCTGGCACCGGCGCAGGCGATCGAACTGGATGCGGCGCAATGGCGGGCATTGTTCACCGCCGATCAGCTGCTGGACGATCTGCGTGCCGCGGTGAACCTGGGCGAGCTGGCGCGCCGCCAGTTCCGTGGCATCGCACGCGTAGCAGGCCTGCTGGTCCCCAGCCTGCCCGGCGGCATGCCGCGATCGCTGCGCCAGCTGCAGGCCTCGGCAGGCCTGCTCTACGACGTACTGCGCGAGCATGACCCCGGCCACCTGCTATTGGCATTGGCCGAACGCGAAGTGCTGCACGACAGCCTGGATCTGCCGGGACTACAGCAGGTCCTGGCAAGGATCGGCATGCAGGTCCTCTCCGTGCAGCACCCGACATCACTCACGCCACTGGGCTTCCCGTTGTGGGCCGAACGCCTGCGCGGGCAGTTCAGCAACGAGGACTGGCGCACCCGCGTGCAACGCGCGGCCCAGCAGCTGGAGCGCCGCCATGGCCGATGAACTGCCGCTGCTGCGCGCCGGAGAATCGCTGATTCTGCTTGGCGCGCGTGCGCTGTACTGGCCCGCGCGGCAGGCGCTGTTGATCGCCGACCTGCACCTGGGCAAGGCAGATGTATTCCGCCGCGCCGGCATCGCATTGCCCAGCGGCGGCACCGGCGAAGACCTGCAACGCCTGCAGGGGCTGCTGGACAGGCATGCCTGTCGCGAGCTGTGGATCCTGGGTGACATCCTGCATGGACCGGCGCATCGCGCTGCGTGGTACCAGCAATGGCTTGCATGGCGCGAACGCAATGCTTCGCTGGACGTGCATGTCCTGCGTGGCAATCACGACCGCCAGCTGCCGCATGCTCAATTGCAGGTACAGATCCACGATGAAGTACGGCTGCAGCCGTTCCTGCTACGCCATGAGCCGATGCCCGATGCAGAGCTGCATGTGATCGCCGGGCATCTGCATCCGCAGGTCGCCTTGCCGCCATTGCGACGGCGCTTCCCCGCGTTCTGGCTGCGTGAGCGGATGACGGTGCTGCCGGCCTTCTCCGCGTTCACTGCCGGCATCGTGCCCGTGCCCGCCCGCGGCGAGCAAAGGGTCGCCTGCGTGGAAAACGGCCTGGTGCAACTGCCGGTGGCTTGAATCAGGCCGGACGAATGCCCAGCTGCGGCATCAACTGGAAATCAGGCGTGTCGCCCTCACGTCGTCGCGGCAACGCCTGGATCGCCGCCAGCATTTCCTGCGCGCAGGTGCGGATGCGCGCGTGGTGCTCCGCTGATGCATGACTGATCAGGCTGCCGACATGGAACTCGAACACGTCCTCCAGTACGTCGGGCTGGTCCTCGTGCAGCATCTGCAGCAATCCGCGCAGCTTGCAGATTTCCGATTCCAGCTCCTCGACCGCGAACAACATGGCGTCCTCCTCTTCAACAACAGGCGGCACGTCCGGGCCGCAACAGGCCGCAACGGCAGCGCCGCCCGGGCCACGCGCGATGTTGATCACGGAAAGGAAAACGGGCGACGCGCAATCGCGTGCAACCTACTTCTCGCATATCGGCGGTGAGGCAACCGTTAATTCAGGTGACGACGCGCTTCACGCATTGGCCGAAATCGCGTTGATACGAGGCATTTCCGCTGCAGTGGCCAGTGCGTCGACGAACGCCGGATCCAGTGCAAGTGCACCGAACCAGCCGTGCTGGGTGCCACTGAGCACGCGCAGCATGTGGCCACGGCCACCGGGCAGGCGCCCCATCGGGCCCAGCAGCACGTCACGCGCCTTCGCCCAGGCGTCGCGGTCGGACTGGAACAGCGGCGTCAGCCAACGACTCCAGCGCTGGTACACCGCAACGTGTGCCCTGCGTTGCGCCTGGTAGGCCTGCAGCGCGACCGTGCTGCCGCCATAGGTGCGCACCGCATCGCGCAGCGCCAGCGCGTCCAACAGCGCCATGTTCACGCCCTGCCCCAGCTGCGGGCTCATCGCATGCGCGGCATCACCGGCCAGCACCATGCGGCCGTGGTGCCAGCGCGTCATCACCGCATCACGGTAGACCGCGCGCGCCAACTGGCCGGCATCACGCAGATGGGCGAAGCGCGCACTGGCCTGCGGCCACAGTGCATGCAGTTCATCCAGCCAGGGCGTCATGCCATCGGCCTGCCAGCGTTCGAAGTCGGCGCGTGGCAGGCTCCAGAAGAAACTCAGGCGCGGCGTGTCATCACCGGGGCGCGTGCCGACCGGCAGCAGTCCTATCATCTTGCGCGCGGCCACGTAACGCTGCCGCAGCTCCTGCACGTGCGGCCAGTCCTCGGCCGGCAGCAGGCACCACAGCGCCCCCCACGGATACACGCGGTCCAGCCCGGCACCGCCGGCGATCGTGCCGCGCAGCGTCGACGCGGCGCCATCGGCGACCACTACCAGGTCGAACGGGCCATGCGTGCGCCCGTCGCTGTCGCGCAGACGGCCGTGTTCGGCATCCACCTCGGTAATGGTGGTACCGGCATGCAGCTGGCCCTCGCCTGCGCGCGCCTCGTCCAACAGCGAGAACAAGGCCCCGCGCTGCATGCCCAGGCCGTGCAGGCGCGCATCCAGTCCCTCGTAGCGCATGTCCATCACCGCGCGCTCGCACGGCGTGTCGCCATACAGGCGGTGCACCGGCGCGGCATGTGCGCGCACGGAATCAAGCAGGCCCATCTGCCACAGTACCTGCAGGCCGCTGGGCTGCAGCAGGAAACCGGCACCCACCGGCCCCGGCGTGGGCACGCGTTCGAAGATCTCCACCTCGTGGCCGTCACGGGTGTGCAGGATGGACACTGCCTGTCCAGCGGTGCCGTAGCCGATCACGGCGATGCGCAGTCGTTCCGTCATGGCTGCATTGTGCCCGAGGCGGCTGGATCGCGAGCGGGTCGCGGGCAATCCGCGCAAAAAAAACCCCG
Source organism: Stenotrophomonas genospecies 3 (assembly GCF_054473855.1). Taxonomy (NCBI): domain Bacteria; kingdom Pseudomonadati; phylum Pseudomonadota; class Gammaproteobacteria; order Lysobacterales; family Lysobacteraceae; genus Stenotrophomonas; species Stenotrophomonas genospecies 3. The sequence continues at coordinate 18,245 of NZ_JBTMUR010000003.1, read as the reverse complement.
CCGAAGCGGGGTTTTCAACGCACTGTCGAGTGGATCACTCGGCCGGCGTGATGTTCGAAGCCTGGGCACCCTTCGGGCCCTGGGTCACGTCATAGGTGACACGCTGGCCTTCCTGCAGGCTGCGGAAGCCCTTGGAGTTGATGGCGGAGAAGTGCGCGAACACGTCGGCGCTGCCATCCTCCGGCGAGATGAAGCCAAATCCCTTGGCGTCGTTGAACCACTTGACGGTACCGTTCGGCATGGTGATGCGAGACCTTATGCAATGAATGGGTGGTGTACGCTGAACCCGCGCACAAGCTGAGTATGCAAAGCTTGCTCGGGGAAGACAATCACCCCCGTGCCAATTCGCCCACCAGTTCCGGAAGTCCGTTGCCGGCTGCCTGCACGTTGGCCAGCACTTCGGCCATCGTGATCTCCTCGCCATCACCACAGCCGGCAGCCCAGTTGGCGATGATCGCCAGGCAGGCGTAATCCAGCCCCAGCTCGCGTGCCAGCGCGGCTTCCGGCATGCCGGTCATGCCCACCAGATCGCAGCCGTCGCGGCGCATACGGGCGATTTCAGCGATGGTTTCCAGGCGCGGGCCCTGTGTTGCGCCGTAGCAGCCACCGTCATGGACCGTGACGCCGGTCACTTTGGCCGCAGCCAGGATCTTGCTGCGCAGCATTGGTGTGTACGGGTGGCCGAAATCAACGTGGACCACGTCGGTGCCTTCTTCCTCACAGATCGTGCTGATGCGGCCCCAGGTGTAGTCGATGATCTGGTCCGGGCAGGCCAGCACGCGCGGACCAAAGTGTTCGGTGATGCCTCCCACCGTGTTCAACGCCAGCACGCGCTGCGCGCCCAGCTGCTGCAGCGCGGCCAGGTTGGCGCGGTAGTTGATCTTGTGCGGCGGCAGCGAATGGCCTTCGCCATGCCGCGCCAGGAACGCCACGCGATGGCCGAGCAGCGTACCAACGCGCACCGGGCCCGACGGACGGCCGAAGCGGGTGTCGACCTCGTGGGTCTGCACGTCGTCAAGCTTGGCCAGGTTATAGACACCGGTACCGCCGATCACGGCCAGGGCGATCTGTTGCATTCGAAGCACTCCATGAAAAGACGAACGCCGGCACCCGAGGATGCCGGCGGCAGAAGAAGACGCGCCGCGGGCGGCTGCGCCGTTATTCCTTCATCGCGTAGATGGCCGGCACGCAGCGCAGGGTTTCGTTGACGTCCATGCCGAAGCCGAACACGTAACGGTCCGGCAGTTCGATGCCGGCGTAGTCGGCAGTCACGTCCGGCAGCGCGCGGTCGTGCTTCTTCACCGTCATCGCGGCGATGCGCACGTCGGTCGCGCCCTGTTCCAGGCACCAGGTGCGCACGCCCTGCAGGGTGTAGCCCTCGTCGAGGATATCGTCGACCAGCAGCACGCGGCGACCGAACAGCGAGGTGGCCGGTTTGTGCTTCCAGACCAGGTCGCCGCCGGTGGTTTCACCGCGGTAACGGGTGGCGTGCAGGTAATCGAACTGCACGTCCTGGCCGCGCGCGCCCAGTTCCAGCGCCAGCTGGCCGGCGAACGGCAGCGCACCGTGCATGATGGACAGGAACAGCGGCACCTCGCCCTTGTAATCGCGCGCGATGGCGTCGGCGATACCAGCGATGGCCTTGTCGATGGTGGGGCGGTCGACCAGCAGGTCAGCCTGGGCCAGGGCCTGGGAAATGGTGAGGTTGGGCATCAGACGGTTCTTCCAAGGGTTTCAAGCAGACGGGTTTGGGTGTCGCCATGGCGGGCATCGGCCAGCAGGCCATCCCAGCCAAGCGCGCCGCGGCCGATCAGGCCCAGCAGCGCAGCGGTATTGAGGGAGCGCCCCTGCACCGCGTGCAGGGCTTCATCGACCAGCTCCGGGTGGCAGACCAGCACCACGTCGCAGCCGGCGTCCAGATGCGCGTGCACGCGCGCCGGCACGCCGCCGGCGCTGTGCGAGGCGGCCATGCCGATGTCGTCGGAGAACACCACGCCACGGAAGCCGAGCTCGCCGCGCAGGATGTCCTGGATCCAGCGCGGCGAGTAACCTGCCGGTTCAGGCGCAATTTGCGGGTAGATCACGTGCGCCATCATCACCGCATCGGCACCGGCGGCGATGCCGGCCTGGAACGGCACCAGGTCCTGCGCGCGCAGCTCGTCCAGCGCGCGCGGATCGATCGCGGTATCGACGTGGGTGTCTTCCAGCACGGTGCCGTGGCCGGGGAAATGCTTGAGCGTGGCGGCCATGCCGACCGAGTGCATGCCACGCACGTAGGCGGCGGTGAACGCGGCCACCACCTGCGGGTCTTCACTGAAGGCGCGGTTGCCGATGGCACGGTTGCCACGGCCAAGATCGACCACCGGCGCGAAGCTCAGGTCCAGGCCGCTGGCGCGTACCTCGCTGGCCATCAGCCAGGCGTGCCGTTCGGCCAATGCCAAGGCCTGCTGCGGGTCGGTGGCATACAGGGCACCAATGTCCTGCAGTGGCGGCAGATCGCTGTAACCCTCGCGGAATCGCTGTACGCGACCGCCTTCCTGGTCCACGCAGATCAGCTGCGGGCGTGGCGCGGCAGCGCGGATCGCCGCGCTCAGATCGGTCACCTGCTGGCGCGAGGCGAAGTTGCGCTTGAACAGCACCACCCCGGCCACGGCATCGTGCTGCAGCCAGTCGCGTTCCTGGGCGGTCAGTTCGGTGCCGGCAACGCCGATCAGCAGCATGGTCGATCTCCACAACGCGCGCCCGCATGGCGCAGTGCCGCATTGTCGCAGAACCGGCCGACAGGCGCAGTGGTCAGAAAAAGGGGACGGAGGGGATTAAGCCGCAATCGGCCCCTACGGGCTGGATACGTCTTAATTCCCTCCGTCCCCTTTTCGGATCCGGTCAGACCTTGCAGCCGTCCGGACCGCAGGCCTCGTCGCCGTCAGCCGGGGCCGCAGGCGCGCCCTGCTCGGCGGCGATCTGGCGCAGGGCGTTGGCGAAGGCCTCGGGGGGCTGCGCCCCGGAAATGGCCCACTTCCCATCGATGACGAAGGTCGGCACCGAAGAAACGCCCAATGCATGAGCCTGCGCCAGCTTGGCTTCGACCTCGGCCAAGCCGCGGTCGGAGGCCAGCATCTGCGTGATTTCACCCGCGTCGAGGCCGCCTGCCGCGCCCGCCTTGATCAGCACCGAGGGGTCCGCCAGGTTCTGACCGTGCTCGAAGTGGGCGCGGAACAGTGCTTCGCCCACCGCATCCTGCACGCCGTGCTCGCCCGCCAGCCACAACACCCGGTGCGCCGGCAGCGTGGTCACCCGCACCTGGCCCTGGCTGAAGTCCATCGGCAGGCCCTCGGCCCGCGCGGTGGTCTGGGTCTGGCCGAGGATCTGTTCGGTACGCTCAACGCCGCCGAACTTGCGCACATAGGCCTCGCGCAGCGGCACCGGGGTGGCGTCAGCATCCGGGTCGAGCTGGAACGGCTGCCAGTGGATATCGAGTTCAGGCGCGTTGGCGCCCAGCAACTGCACGCCCTGCTGGAAACGATGCTTGCCGATCCAGCACCAGGGGCAGACCACGTCGGAGTAGATGTCGATTCTCATCCTTTCCACATGGGGGCCGACACCCTCGATAAAAGGGGACGGAGGGGATTAAGTCGTTTTCCGCACAGATGGGGTAAAGACGACTTAATCCCCTCCGTCCCCTTTTTGGTGGTTTCACCACTCTGAATACGGGTGACTGGCCAGGGCAACGTTGTAGTAGCGGGCATCATCGGTGACTTCGGCACCCACCCAGTCCGGCAGGTCGATGGTCTGGTCAGCGCTGTCCAGCTCAACCTCAGCCACGACCAGGCCGGCGTTGTCGCCGAGGAACTCGTCCACCTCCCAGGTCAGGCCGGCGTGTTCGACCAGATGGCGGCGCTTGTCGATCAGGCCGCCCACGCACAGCGCCAGCAGTGCGCGCGCATCGTCCACCGGGATCGGGTAGTCGAACTCCTGGCGGGTGTGGCCGATGGTTCGCGACTTCAGGTTCAGCGCGGCGTGGTCGCCTTCGATGCGCACGCGCACCGAAGCGTTCTGGGTGCCGCGATCGAGCGCGCCCATGTCGTTGATGTAGCCCTGCGCCATCGGGATCACCCGGTGCGCGGCGGTGCGCCAGCCATCACTGCTGACGAGGAATTTGCGTTCGATTTCGATGCCCATCGCGCCATTATGCGCGATGGGCATGACAGCCGATCAGCGCTTCTCGAATACCGCGATGCTTTCCACGTGCGCGGTGTGCGGGAACATGTCCATGGCACCGGCACTGACCAGGGTGAAGCCCTGTTCGTTGACCAGATAGCCGGCATCGCGTGCCAGCGAACCCGGGTGGCAGCTGACGTAGACGATGCGCTTGAACTGCTTCAGCGGCAGCTGCTGCAGCACTTCGATCGCGCCCGAGCGCGGCGGATCCAAGAGCAGCTTGTCGAAGCCCTGGCGCATCCACGGCGTGCTGCGCTGGTCCTGGGTGAGGTCGGCGCTGAAGAACTGGGCGTTGGTCAGGCCGTTGCGCTCGGCATTCTCACGGGCCCGCGCGACGAGGCCAGCATCACCTTCCACACCGACCACTTCGCGCACGCGGCGCGCCAGCGGCAGGGTGAAGTTGCCCAGGCCGCAGAACAGGTCCAGCACACGCTCGTCCTCACCCGGCTCCAGCAGGTCCAGGGCGTGGGCGATCATCTTCTCATTGAGCTTGGCGTTGACCTGGATGAAGTCCAACGGACGGAACGCCAGCTCCACGTCCCACGGCGCCAGCCGGAACGACAGCGGCACGCCCTGCCCGTCCAGCGGCTGCACGGTATCCACGCCACCGGACTGCAGGTAGATCACGAAGCCATGCTGCTGGCCGAAGGCGGCCCAGGCCGCACGATCGGCGTCGCTGAGCGGCTGCAGGTGACGCACGGTCAGGACCACGGCCTGGTCGCCGGCAATGAACTCGATCTGCGGGATATCGCGCTTGCCATCGAGCGATTCGATGAAGCTGGAAAGCGCCTCGACCTTGGTGCCGATTTCCGGGATCACGGTCAGGCACTGGCTGAGGTCGGCGACGAAGCGCGGATCCTGTTCACGGAAGCCGACCAGGGTCTTGTCCTTCTTTTCGACCCGGCGCACCGAGAAGCGGCCCTTGCGCCGGTAGCCCCAGCTCTCGCCGACCAGCGGCGCCAGCACGGTGCCCGGCTTCACGTGGCCGATGCGCTCCAGGTTGTCCATCAGCACGCGCTGCTTGGCGACAATCTGCTGGTCTTCGTCCAGGTGCTGCAGCACGCAGCCGGCGCAGGTGCCGAAGTGCGGGCATTTCGGGGTGACGCGCTGCGGCGAGGCCTGCAGCACTTCCACCGTACGCGCTTCGTCGAAATGGCGGCTGCGGGCGGTCTGTTCGGCCATGACCACCTCGCCCGGCAGGGCGCCGCTGACGAAGGTGACCTTGCCGCCCTCGCCTTCACGGCGGGCGACACCGCGACCATCATGGCTGAGGTCGAGGATCTCGGTCTGGAACGGGGTACGGTCGATGCGGGAGCGGGATCGGGCCACGTGGCAACAGGCTGCGGGCAAAAATGGGGGCGTATTGTCGCAGATCCTGACCGGCAGGGTCCGGACCCGCTTGCGCCCGCCGCCGCTGTGCTTGATGATTGCAACAGCTGACATGGAGGCAGCCCTGATGCAGATGACCCCGCGGGCCAGCCGGCCCCGCTTCCTGCTTGTCGAGGACGACATCATCAGCCGCGGTTTTTTCAAGGCGGCGTTGGAAACGTTACCGGCGGACGTGGACACCGCAGACTCATTGGCCAGTGCCCTGGCCAGCGCCGAGCCCGGCGCGCATGACCTGTGGCTGATCGACGTCAACCTGCCTGACGGCAATGGCGCGCAGCTGCTGCGCGAACTGCGCCGTTCACATCCCGACACCCCGGCGTTGGCGCATACCGCCGACGGCGATACCTCGATCCATGCGCGCCTGCGCGAGGCCGGTTTCAGCGACACGCTGGTCAAGCCGCTGGGCCGCGACCAGCTGCTGAAGGCGGTGCGCCGCGCCCTGGTCAACAGCCCGGCCGGGATCGTCATGGCCCAGGCGCCGGCCGCGGTCGAGCTGCAGGTACAGGACTGGGACGAGACTGCGGCACTGGCCGCGCTCAATGGCCAGCGCAACCACCTGATCGCGCTGCGCGAGCTGTTCCTGGCCGAGCTGCCGGGCGTACGCGATGCGGTCGAGCAGGCGGTGGACCAGCATGACGAGCGCCAGCTGCGCAGCCAGTTGCATCGGCTGCAGGCGAGCTGTGGCTTCGTGGGCGCGGCGCGGTTGGGCCGGGCGGTGCGCCAGTTGCATCATGCGCCGGAGTCCGGGCAGGCCCAGGCGGGATTCCGCGACGCGGTGGCTGCCCTGCTGCATTAAGGGTTGTTCGGCAGGGCTGCGCCCTGCACCTGCCGAAGCCTTCAAGCCAGGGCAACGTCAAAGGCCAAAGCAGCATTCCGTGGGATGGCGGGGCACTGTGGCTTTGCGGGGACGGCGCAAGTACGTCCATGTAGCCTTGGTCGCCGCTTGCTCGTGTGCGCGTTCCTGCGCACACGGCAAGACCGGGGTTGGGCGTCCTGCCCAACCCGCCCGAGGCATGCCTCGGGCCCATGCGGCTCACACCCCGCAAACCCACAGTGCCCCGCCTTCGACAGTTGGCCGGTGGCCAGTAGATCCACGCCATGCGTGGATGAATCTCAATCGGAATCAAATATTTCGAATTGAAATCGAAACGCATCCACGCATGGCGTGGCTCTACTGTGTCGACCAAGGTCGACACCCACCAGAGCAGAGTGCCATTCCGACAGCTCGCGAGAAACTGTCCAAGGCGGGGTGGGTCCGGTTGCGGGAGTGTCCGCGGCATGGATGCCGCGGCCAAGCCCCCATGGACGGGTTTACGGCGTCTCCCGCAACCGGACCCACCCTGCCATCCCACGGAATGCACGCTGTTGCTGTTGCTGTTGCTGTTGCTCGTGCCTTGGCCTCGGCAGGTGCAGGGCTGCAAGCCCTGCCGAACACCCCTCAACGCCTGGGAGCGAGCTGCTCGAGCATTTCCCAGGACTTCAGTCCTCGTGGCCCCAGGTGATGGGCCAGCACCCGCCGCATCGGCAGGCGCAGGCTGGCCAGGTCGGCGGCATCGGGCTCTTCGTCGGCGGCCAGCGCCAGCAGCGCCGAGCCGGTCGCGGCCGCCCGGCGTTCCCCACCGCGCTCGCTGAGCAGGCGCTGCGCGCCTTCCTGTGGGTCCAGTTCGTAGCGCGCGGCCGGGTCGATCGGCTGGCCGTCGCTGGCGCTGTCCAGATCGAAACCCAGGCCTAGCGCAGACAGCAGCTCGCGCTCAAACCGGCGCAGGGTCCAGGCCAGGCCGGCGCCCACGGCCAGCCGCGCGCGTGCCTCGCCGTAGGCCAGGTACAACTCCGGCAGCGGGTCCTGGCGCGGGGCCAGGCGCAGGGTCAATTCACTCAGATAGAAGCCGGCCAGCATCGCCTGGCCGACCAGGCGTGGCGCCGCATCCAGTGCCTCGGCACCCCGCAGCTGGGCCAATTCGCCCCGCTGCTGGGCACTGAAGCGGATCCACTGCAGCGGCTGCAGGGCCGCGCGCAGCACCTGTCCCTTGGCGGTGGATACGCCACGCGCGAGCAGGCCGATCCGGCCATGCTGCGCGCTCAGCACTTCGACCAGCAGGCTGGTCTCGCGATAGGCCCGTGCATGCAGCACGAAGCCGGTGTCGTCCTCGATCATCATCGAAGCGACTGCAACGGCTTACTCGTAACCGAAGGCCTTCAGTGCGGCCTCGTCGTCGGACCAGCCTTCACGCACGCGCACCCAGGTCTCCAGGAACACCTTGGCGCCGAACAGGCGCTCCATCTGCAGGCGGGACTTGGCCCCGATCTCCTTCAGGCGGGTACCCCCCTTGCCGATCACGATCGCCTTCTGGCCCTCGCGCTCGACCCAGATCACCGCGCCGATGCGCAGCAGGTTGCCATCTTCGGTGAAGCGCTCGATTTCCACGGTGGTGGCATACGGCAGCTCTTCGCCGAGCTGGCGCATCAGCTGTTCACGCACCAGTTCGCCGGCCAGGAAGCGCTGGCTGCGGTCGGTGATCTCGTCCTCGCCGAACATCGGCGGCGCTTCCGGCAGCAACGCCAGTACGTCGCGTACCAGTGCTTCCAGGCCGTTGCGCTTCTGCGCCGAGATCGGATGCACCGACGAGAAATCGCGGCCGGCCGTGACTTCCTGCAGGAACGGCAACAGCGCGCCCTTGTCCTTTAGCCGGTCGATCTTGTTGACCACCAGCACCACCGGGATACCGGCGTCGCGCAGAACATTGAAGGCCAGGCTGTCTTCCTCGTCCCAGCGACCAGCTTCGATCACCAGCAGGCCGGCATCGACGCCTTCCAGCGAACCGCGCGCGGCGCGGTTCATCACCCGGTTCATCGCCCGCTTCTGCACCTTGTGCAGGCCGGGGGTGTCGACCAGCACCAGCTGGCCTTCCGGATAGGTGGCGATGCCCAGCAGGCGATGGCGCGTGGTCTGCGGGCGGTTGGAAACGATGCTGACCTTGGCGCCGACCAGGGCATTGGTCAGGGTCGATTTGCCCACGTTCGGGCGGCCGATGACGGCCACGCTGCCGCAATGATGGGAAGTTTGTTCGCTCACTTGGAATCCAGTTGTTCTAGGACGGCTGCAGCCGCCTGTTGTTCGGCAAGCCGCCGCGAGGCGCCTTCGCCCTCGGTGCTGGCGGCCGGGTCGGCTACGTTGCAGCGTACCCGGAAGTGCTTGGCGTGGTCGTCACCGGATTCTGACACCAGTTCATACTGCGGCAACGCCTTCTGTCGGGCCTGCAGCCATTCCTGCAGGCGGGTCTTGGGGTCCTTCTCGGGCCGACCGGAAGCCGGCAGTGCCTCGATCGAAGCGCTGAACCAGGGCAGTACCACCGCCCGGCAGGCCTCGAAGCCGGCATCCAGGTAGATCGCGGCCACCACGGCTTCCACGGCGTCGGCCAGAATCGAGTCGCGACGATGACCGCCGGACTTCATTTCGCCCGGGCCCAGGGTCAGCCGTTCGCCCAGTTCCAGGGTGCGCCCGATCACCGCCAGCGCGCCTTCACGCACCAGCTCGGCACGGGCACGGGTCATCGCGCCTTCGTCAGCCTTGGGCCAGCGTCGGTACAACGCCTCGGCCGCCATCATGTTGACGATGCTGTCGCCGAGGAACTCCAGGCGCTCGTTGTGCGGCGCACCGGCACTGCGATGCGTCAGCGCCTGCTTGAGCAGGGCCGGGTCGCTGAAGGCATGACCGATCAGGTCGCCACGTTGGATGAATTTACTGGGCACCGCTTCGTGTCAGGTCCTGGGAAGAATCGAATTTGCCAACCACATCGAGGTTGCCGATCAGCTGACGGCGCACTTCGTAGTTGACCTTGAGGGTCCAGCCATTGTCGCGACGGTCGAACTTCACGTTGGCCGGCTTCACGTTGTCCGAATAGTTGATGTACAGGCGCTTGAAGAACAGGTCCTGGATGCGCGCCGGCTCCATGCTGCCCACGCCCGGCTCGTTGGCCAGGCTCTTCATCGCCGAGCGCACCGCGTAGTACTCCTGGTACATCGGGAACAGCTTCATGCCGATGTAGAGGAAGAAGCCAACCACGATCAGGACCGTCAGGAACGAGGTCAGGGTCATGCCACGCTGCGTGTTCATCGTCTTCATTGCGTTCTCCCCAGATACGCGTTGGATGTGAAAATACTCAGTTGGTGCCCGCTCAGTTGATGCTCGAGCCGATCCGCGACGGCTCGAAGCCATCCTTGCAGAACCAGCCTTGGCAGTTCAGCCAGATCAGGAATGCCTTGCCACGCAGGTTCTCTTCCGGCAGCAGGCCCCAGAAACGGCCATCGTCGCTGTTGTCGCGGTTGTCGCCCATCACCAGGTACTTGCCGGCCGGCACGGTCCACTGGCCCTGGCCACGCGGATAGTCGGTCTCCAGCACCGTGTGGGTGCGGCCCAGCAGGTGCTCGACCAGCAGGTTGGCGCCCTCGCCCTGGCCCTTGTGGCCGGCGTAGATGCCCTTGTTGTCGTACTTCAGCGGCTCACCGTTGAGGATCACGCCGTCGCCTTCGAAGACCACGGTGTCGCCCGGCACGCCGATCACGCGCTTGATGAAGTTCTCGCCCTTGGCCGGATCGTTCTCGCCATGGCCGGGGAAGTGGAACACCACCACGTCACCACGCGAGGGCTCGCCCACCGGCACGAACTTGGTGTTGCTGATCGGCAGGCGCAGGCCGTAGGAGAACTTGTTGACCAGGATGAAATCGCCGATCAGCAGGTTCGGCATCATCGAGCTGGACGGGATCTTGTACGGCTCGGCAATGAAGCTGCGCACGATCAGCACGATCGCCAGCACCGGGAAGAACGCACGCGAGTAGTCCACCAGCACCGGCTCGGAATCGAGCAGGCCCGCGCGCTGGGCGCGACGCTTGGCGAGGTACAGCTTGTCCGCGAGCAGGATCAGGCCCGAGGCCAGGGTCAGCACGACCAGGAGGATCTCAAACAGTTTCATTCAGGGTCCTTTGCAACGTCACCAGACGACCGGCCCCGCAGGGCCGGTGCGGGCTTACTTGTTGTCCATCTGCAGCACGGCCAGGAACGCTTCCTGCGGGATCTCCACGCGGCCGACCTGCTTCATGCGCTTCTTGCCTTCCTTCTGCTTTTCCAGAAGCTTCTTCTTGCGCGAAACGTCGCCACCATAGCACTTGGCCAGCACGTTCTTGCGCATGGCCTTGACCGTGGTACGGGCGATGATCTGCGAGCCGACGGCGGCCTGGATGGCCACGTCGAACATCTGGCGCGGGATCAGGTCCTTCATCTTTTCGCACAGCTCGCGGCCGCGACGGTCGGCATGGCTGCGGTGCACGATCAGCGACAGTGCATCGACCTTGTCACCGTTGATCAGTACGTCCACGCGCACGAACGGGCCTGCGTCGAAGCGCACGAAGTGGTAGTCCAGCGAGGCATAGCCACGGCTGACCGACTTCAGCTTGTCGAAGAAGTCCAGCACCACCTCGGCCATCGGCAGCTCGTAGCTGATCTGCACCTGGCTGCCCAGGTAGTTGATGCCGATCTGGCTGCCGCGCTTCTCTTCGCACAGCTTGATGATGTTGCCGATGTACTCCTCGGGGGTGAGCACGTTGGCACGGATGATCGGCTCGCGGATCTCCTCGACCTGGTTCACCGGCGGCAGCTTGGCCGGGTTGTCCATGTTGATGATCGAGCCATCGGTCTTCAGGACTTCATACACCACCGTCGGCGCGGTGCTGATCAGGTCCAGGTTGTATTCGCGCTCCAGGCGCTCCTGCACGATTTCCATGTGCAGCATGCCGAGGAAGCCGCAGCGGAAGCCGAAGCCCATCGCCTCGGAGCTTTCCGGCTCGAAACGCAGCGCGGCATCGTTCAGGCGCAGCTTGTCCAGCGCTTCGCGCAGGTCCGGGTAGTCCTCGGCATCGACCGGGAACAGGCCGGCGAACACGCGCGGCTGCATTTCCTGGAAGCCCGGCAGCGGCTTCGGTGCCGGGTCGCCGGCCAGGGTCAGGGTGTCGCCAACCGGCGCACCGTGCACGTCCTTGATGCTGGCGGTGACCCAACCCACTTCACCTGCACGCAGCGCCGGCAGCACCTTGCGCTTCGGGGTGAACACGCCGACGTTGTCGACCTGGTGGTTGCGGCCGGTGGACATCACCTGCAGCTTGTCACCTGCCTTGATCTCGCCCTGCATCACGCGCACCAGCGAGACCACACCCAGGTAGTTGTCGAACCAGGAGTCGATGATCAGCGCCTGCAGCTTGTCGGTGTCGCGCGGCTTCGGCGGCGGGATGCGATGCACGATCGCTTCCAGCACGTCCTGCACGTTCAGGCCGGTCTTGGCACTGACCGGCACGGCGTCGGAGGCGTCGATGCCGATCACGGCCTCGATCTCGGCCTTGGCACGCTCGATGTCGGCGGTGGGCAGGTCGATCTTGTTGATCACCGGCACCACTTCCAGGCCCTGCTCCACGGCGGTGTAGCAGTTGGCCACCGACTGCGCTTCCACGCCCTGGGCCGCATCGACCACCAGCAGCGCGCCTTCGCAGGCGGCCAGCGAGCGGCTGACTTCATAGGAGAAGTCGACGTGGCCGGGGGTGTCGATGAAGTTCAGATGGTAGGTCTGCCCGTCCTTGGCCAGGTACGGCAGCGACACCGACTGCGCCTTGATCGTGATGCCACGCTCGCGCTCGATCGGGTTGGAGTCGAGCACCTGCGCTTCCATCTCGCGGGCCTGCAGGCCACCACAGAGCTGGATGATGCGGTCGGCCAGCGTGGACTTGCCGTGGTCGACATGGGCGATGATGGAGAAGTTGCGGATGTTCCGCATCGAATCAGAAGACATAGGTGGCGGCGGCGCGCGGCGTCGTCAGGGTAACGGTCGATTATCGCATGCCCGGCGCCCGCCCGCGAAAACGGCCTCATCGGACCGGGACCGGAATGGCCGAAGCCCCGCCAGGGCGGGGCTTCGGGGAAAAGCAGGGGCCGCCGAAGCGGCCCCGGCAGGCCTTACTGGCCAGCCTTGACCGCGACGAACGCGCTGTTGCCGCTGCCGGTGCGCACCAGCAGCATCACCACGTCGCCCTTCTTGTAGCTGGAAAGCGCACGGTTCAGCGCGTCCACGCTGCCGACCTGGGTGCTGGCCACCTGCAGGATCACCATGCCCGGAGACAGGCCCGCATCACGCGCGCCCTGGCCCTTGACCCCGGTGATGCGCACGCCTTCGCCCGATTCCAGGCCCAGCTGCTTGCGCTGCGGTGCGGTCAGGTCACTGACGTCCAACCCCAGCAGGGCATTGGCGCCGGCCTGCGGAGCCGCATCGCTGTCGCCGGTGGCCGGGCCACGCGAACCGGCCTGCCCGTCTTCGGTCAGTGCGGTCAGGGTGGCACTGAGGTCGCGCGGCTTGCCATCACGGATCACGCCCAGGGTGACCCGGCTGCCCGGTGCCATCGCGCCGATCAGCGGCGGCAGGTCGGACCAGCTGTTGACCGGCGCGCCGTTCACCGAACGGATCACATCACCGATCTTCACCCCGGCCCGGGCTGCAGCCGAGTCCGGCACGATCTGGTTGACCAGGGCGCCGCGGCTGTCCGGCAGGCCCATCGCCTGCGCCTTCAGTCCGTCGATTTCCTGCACCACCGCGCCGAGCTGGCCACGGGTGACCTTGCCGGTCTTCTTGATCTGCTCGACCGCGCTCATCGCCAGGTCGATGGGGATCGCGAAGCTGATGCCCATGTAGCCGCCCGAGGCGGAGAAGATCTGCGAGTTGATGCCGACCACTTCGCCACGGGTGTTCAGCAGCGGGCCACCGGAGTTGCCCTGGTTGATCGCCACGTCGGTCTGGATGAAGGGCACGTAGCGCTGGTCCGGACCACCTGTGCTGCGGCCGAGGGCGCTGACCACGCCGGCAGTGACCGAGTGGTCGAGGCCGAACGGCGAACCGATCGCGACCACCCACTGACCCGGCTTGAGGGAGTTGGAGTCGCCAACGCGCACGGTCGGCAGGTTCTTGCCGTCGATTTTCAGCAGTGCCACGTCGTACTGCTGGTCGCTGCCCACCACTTTCGCGGTGAACTCACGGCGGTCACCCAGCTTGACCTTCACCTCGCTGGCATCGGCCACCACGTGGTAGTTGGTCAGCACATAGCCATCGGGCGAGATGATGAAGCCCGAGCCCATGCCGCGGCCCTTGATGCTGGGGCCACCGTCCGGACCGCCCGGGCCCTGCCCCGGCATCGGGAAATCCGGGCCGAAGAAGCGGCGGAAGAACTCCGGCATGTCATCGTCGCCCCCCATCGGGCCCCGCGAGGCCTGGCGGTTGTTGCGGACGATGGTGGTGTCGACGTTGACCACGCCAGGCCCGACCTGTTCGACCAGATTGGTGAAGTCAGGCAGGCCCGTGACCAGCGGCTGGGCCGGGGCCCGCGGCGCGGCGGCCGGCGCGGCCTGGGTCTGGGCGGCCGGAGCCGGGGCCTGCGCGCAGGCCACCAACGGCAGGGTCAGGGCCAGCAGGCCCATGGCCTGCGTGCGGAGTCGGGGAGTCATCGGACGGCAACCTCCGGATCGGATGGAAAGAGGAATACGGGCCCCGCCGACGGCGGGGCGTGAAAGCGCCCGGCTCAGTCGCGCGGGCGCGGCGGCACCGGCAGGTCGTCCTGCAGGCGCGGCTCGAACGGGTAGAACGCGGCGCCCCCGGCGTGGGCCGGGAAGCTCGCATTGAGCGCGCCACCGGCAGCGGGCGCCAGGCTGGAGCGCGGCCACGGTCGCGCCTGCAGGCCACCAACCTCACCGAACGGCATGTTGCGGCTGGCATTGTTGGCCGGCACGGTCGGGGTCAGCGGCGCCTGTGCAGCGGCCACAGCGCGTTGCGGCATGTCCTCGCGCTGGGCGGCACGCGCGGCCTGCTGGCTGCGGGTAGCGCTGGCGCGACGGGTGTCCTGGCGTCGGCTGGCCGCGGCCATGGCCACTGCCGGTACACCGGCCACGGCCATTGCGGCGGTATCCACCGAGGCTTCGGTTACCGGAGCCGGCGTCGTCGGCGCCGGAGCGGGCGCAAGTTCGGCCTGGCTGGCGATCACCTGCGGTGCCAGCGGCTCGCCCGGGGTGGCTTCCTTCAGCTTCTCGCCGCCCATGAACAGCGCCACCGCCGCCACCGAAGCGGCCAGTGCGGCGCCACCGCCCCAGGCCCGCCAACCGCTGCGGCGCACCTCGCGGCGCGGCTCGGCCTGCGGCGCCGGTTCGGCAGCGATGGCGGCGGCCACGGCCGCGCTGAAGCCGGCCGGCGCCAGCGCCGAGGCCTGCCCGCGCATCACGTCACCCAGCAGCTGCCAGCGTTCCTGGCAGCCGGCCAGCTCGGGGTCGTGCTCCATCCGGCGCAGCAGGAAGCGCGCTTCGTCGGCGCCCAGCTCGCCATCGACCAGGGCCGACAGCTGTTCGCGATGGCGCTGGTCCAGGCGCTGCCCGGCGGGCGATTGGTGGTTCTGCGATTCGTTGAACGGATTACTGGTCATACGCGGCTCTTCTCACGGGTGGCGCTGCCGATGTCCAACAGCGGCCGGAGTTCGGTGTCGATCGCCTCGCGCGCCCGGAAGATCCGTGAACGCACGGTGCCGATCGGGCACCCCATTTTCTGCGCGATATCTTCGTAACTCAGGCCTTCCACCTCGCGCAGGGTGATCGCCAACCGGAGTTCTTCCGGCAGCGCATTGACGGCCTTCATCACCGTCTGTTCCAGTTCCTGGCGCATCAACTCGCGTTCGGGCGTATCGGTGTCGCGCAGGCGCGTCCCGCTGTCGAACTGTTCGGCGTCACCGATGTCGATGTCATCGGTCGGCGGCCGGCGATTGTGTGAAGCCAGGTAGTTTTTGGCGGTATTCACGGCGATTCGATGCAACCAGGTTGAGAACTGGGCATCGCCGCGGAAACTTCCGATCGCGCGGTACGCACGGATGAAAGTGTCTTGGGCGACGTCCTGACATTCGCTCCAGTCGGCGATGTAGCGACCGACCAGGGCCACCACGCGATGCTGGTACTTGCGCACCAGGACATCGAACGCGGCGCTCTCGCCGTGCTGCACGCGCCGGACCAGTTCCAGATCCAGCTCCTGAGGTGTATCAACATCGGCCATGAGGGGCCGCACTCCTGTCAGCCCAACCGACGTCGGGCAATGAGACTGCCAATCCCGGGAAAAGTTCAGTCGCCGATCACCTGGCGCCGCACCAGCTTTTAACCACCGTTCCGTTAGCGTCCCGGTCCACGGCCATGGATCCGGGGTCGCCACTCCCCTGCTATTGGGATTTGACGCGGGGGAAACAACCTCTGGATCATAGCCGCTTCTCCATACACAACCGGATGGAACGTCCATGCTCTCAGGCTTCGATGGTCTCCGCTTCAGCCACTGGCACCCCGAGATCCGCGACGACGGCGTGGTGGTTCTCTCCCTGGATCGTCAGGACAGCAGCGTCAACGCCATGTCGCAGGACGTGCTGCTGGAACTGGGCGACCTGCTCGAGCGCATTGCACTGGACCCGCCCAAGGGCGTGGTGATCCAGTCGCTGAAGAAGGCCGGCTTCATTGCCGGTGCCGACCTGAAGGAGTTCCAGGAGTTCGACCGCCGCGGCACCGTCAACGACGCCATCCGTCGCGGCCAGGCCACCTACCAGAAGCTGGCTGAACTGCCCTGCCCGACCGTGGCAGCCATCCACGGCCACTGCCTGGGTGGCGGTACCGAGCTGGCGCTGGCCTGCCGCTACCGCGTGGCCTCCAATGACAGCAGCACCCGCATCGGCCTGCCGGAGACCCAGCTGGGCATCTTCCCGGGCTGGGGTGGCAGCGCGCGCCTGCCTCAGCTGGTCGGCGCACCGGCGGCGATGGACATGATGCTGACCGGCCGCACCCTGTCGGCCTCGGCCGCGCGCGGCATCGGCCTGGTCGACAAGGTGGTGGCACCGGCAGTGGTGCTCGACACCGCCGTCGCGCTGGCGCTGTCCGGCACCACCCGTCCGTTCAAGCAGCGCGCGACGGCCTGGGCCACCAACACCTGGCTGGCCCGCACCCTGCTGGCACCGCAGATGGTCAAGCAGGTCGCGCACAAGGCCAAGAAGGACCAGTACCCGGCGCCCTACGCGCTGATCAGCACCTGGCAGCACAGCGGCGGCAAGCCGATCCAGGCGCGCCTGGATGCCGAGCGGCGTGCCGTGGTGAAGCTGGCCAGCACGCCGACCGCGCGCAACCTGATCCGCATTTTCTTCCTGACCGAGCGCCTGAAGGGCCTCGGCGGCGGTGACTCCGGCATCCGCCACGTGCACGTGGTCGGCGCCGGCGTGATGGGCGGCGACATCGCCGCGTGGGCCGCCTACAAGGGCTTCGAGGTCACCCTGCAGGACCGCGAGCAGCGCTTCATCGACCCGGCCATGGAGCGCGCGCAGGCGCTGTTCGCCAAGAAGGTACGCGACGAGAGCAAGCGTCCCGCGGTGGCCGCGCGCCTGCGTGCCGACCTGGAAGGCAGCGGCGTGGCCGAGGCCGACCTGGTGATCGAGGCGATCATCGAGAACCCGGAAGCCAAGCGTGCGCTGTACCAGACGCTGGAACCGAAGATGAAGCTGGATGCGCTGCTGACCACCAACACCTCGTCGATTCCGCTGGTGGAGCTGCGCGACCACATCCAGCGCCCGGCACAGTTCGCTGGCCTGCACTACTTCAACCCGGTCGCGCAGATGCCGCTGGTGGAAATCATCCACCACGACGGCATGGCGCCTGAGACCGAGCGTCGCCTGGCCGCGTTCTGCAAGGCACTGGGCAAGTTCCCGGTGCCGGTGGCCGGCAGCCCGGGCTTCCTGGTCAACCGCGTGCTGTTCCCGTACATGCTGGAAGCCGCCACTGCCTACGCCGAAGGCATCCCGGGCCCGGTGATCGACAGGGCGGCGGTGAAGTTCGGCATGCCGATGGGCCCGATCGAACTGATCGATACCGTGGGCCTGGACGTAGCCGCCGGTGTCGGCCGCGAACTGGCACCGTTCCTGGGCCTGCAGATTCCGGCCGCGCTGCAGACGGTGGAACCGGACAAGCGTGGCAAGAAGGATGGCCAGGGCATCTACACCTGGGAAAACGGCAAGCCAAAGAAGCCGGACGTGGCCAGCGATTACCAGGCCCCGGCCGATCTGGAGGACCGCCTGATCCTGCCGCTGTTGAACGAGGCGGTGGCCTGCCTGCACGAAGGCGTGGTGGCCGATGCGGACCTGCTGGATGCGGGCGTGATCTTCGGCACCGGCTTCGCACCGTTCCGCGGTGGTCCGATCCAGCACATCCGCGCGGTGGGTGCCGATGCGATCGTCGAGCGGCTGAAGGCGCTGCAGCAGCGCCATGGTGACCGTTTCGCACCGCGCCCGGGCTGGGACAACCCCGCCCTGCGCGAACCGGTGGTGTGAGTTGATCGGCCGGGCCTGCGGCCCGGCACCCGCAGAGGCAACCGTCGAAGCAAAAGCCAGAGCCAGAGCCGGAGCAACAGCCGGCTCTGGCTTTTCTGTTTGTTGGGCGAGGCGGTGTCGGGTTGCGGGGACGCCGTAAACCCGTCCTTGAAGTGACCCCCGAGACTTGGACGGGGTCAGGCGGCCGATTGGGCCTGCTCCCGGTACTTTACCGGGCTCAGACC
>NZ_JBTMUR010000039.1:0-1253 GCF_054473855.1 Stenotrophomonas genospecies 3 | reverse complement strand
CTGATCTGGCCCCCCGTCAGCGGACGCCAAGAAGCGATACTTTGATCGCACTTGGAGGTCCCTTATGTCCCGTATCACCCGCCGTAGCTACACCGATGAGTTCAAGCACCAAGCCGTGGAGTTGGCCGAGTCGCTCGGGCCTGCCGCAGCGGCCCGTCAGTTGGAGATGTCGGTCAAGACGCTGGCAAACTGGCTTGACGCGGTCCGTGCTGGCCGGTCGTTGACCTCTGAGGCTCGCAGGCCAGCCACCGACCTGGAAAGCGAGATCAGCCGCCTTCGGGCCGAGAACGCCAATCTTAAGATGGAGCGGGAAATCCTAAAAAAAGCGGCGGCGTTCTTTGCCAGAGAGTCCAAGTGAGGTACGCCTTCGTCGCCAGTCAAAGGACTCACTACCCGACCAGATTGTTGTGTCGGGTTCTTGGGGTTTCTGTCTCTGGATTCCATGACTACCTGCGCCGGCAGTGTGCCCAAACGTGCGATGTCGATTCGGCCCTCCGTACCGAGCTTCGGGCCATTCATGTGACCAGCAAGCGCAGTTATGGGCGACGTCGGCTGGTCAGGGCCTTACGAGCCAGGAATCATCCAGTCGGCCACAAGCGCGTGGCACGGTTAATGGCCGAGGAGCGAATCCAGGGCAAGACCAAAGGCCGATTCCGACCCAAGTCCTCTGGCGGCTCATCTCAGCTCGCCCCCAACCTGCTGGATCGGCAATTTGCCCCCGGAACCGGACCGACGGCGTGGGTCGGGGATATCACGTATGTCCCCACCCGCCAGGGATGGCTGCATCTGGCCGTGGTCATCAGCGTCCAGACCCGGCAGGTGCTGGGCTACAGCGTTTCCAAGCGTCTGACTGAAGAACTGGTGGTGAAAGCATTTGCCAATGCTTGGGCTCTGCATCCACAACGACCCGGCCTGATCTTCCATTCAGATCGTGGTGGGCAGTACTGGGGAAACGAGTTTCGCCAGCTGCTGCAGTCCCATGGCGTGGTCCAAAGCATGAGCCGGCCTGGCAATTGCTGGGACAACGCGGTGGCCGAGAGCTTCTTTGCGACGCTCAAGACAGAAGAGGCTGCCGAGCCTTACGCCAGTAGGGAGCAAGCCAGCCAGTCCATCGCTGCTTACATCCACGGCTTCTACAATCCAGCCCGGCTACACTCGGCGCTGGGCTACCACTCGCCTAACAACTACGCCCGGCAGCTCCGGGCTGCCGCCTGAAACGGCTTCATGGCGTCCGTTTTCAGGGGGCCAGATCA
>NZ_JBTMUR010000038.1:0-1261 GCF_054473855.1 Stenotrophomonas genospecies 3 | reverse complement strand
GCGGCTGCCAAGCCTTATCTGATCGGAATCTGGCAGCGTAGGCGTCGAGAGCCGGCGTGGGCCGCCGTGCGAGCCTAGATCTCGACGATCCGTAACCAGGATCGCGACGATCGCCATGTAGCTTGGCGCCCACGCCGGAATCTCCCTTGATCCGCCCGAACAGTTGCTGGAGCGACCACTCGAAGCGATAAGACTGGGCAAGCGGGGGAGCTCTCGACCCTTCCAGACTATACGGAGTCAGGTGATGAACGGGATCGGGATTGATGTCAGCAAGCGTCAGCTGGATATCGGTACGACGGACGGAGAAACCCTGCAGGTCGGCAACAACCGCTCCGGGTTTTCTGAACTGGATGTTTGGCTGAAGAAGCGTCCGACCCGCCAGATCGTGCTTGAAGCCACAGGTGGCTATGAGCAGCCTGTGCTGGATTTCCTGCACAAGGCCGGTCATCCGGTGGTCCGTGCCAATGCCTTGCGCGCCCGGAAACTGGCTCAGGGGTTGGGTCAGATTGCCAAAACCGACCGTTTGGATGCCTACGCGTTGGCACAGATGGCCGCCCTGGTGAAGCTGCCTCCCTATCAGCCGCTGCAGTCTTGGCAGCAGAAGATGCGGGAGTTCGTTCGGGCACGTCGGCAGGCGATAGACGCCCTGACCATCGCGCGGCAGCAGCAGGAAATGGTGCTTGATCGTGAACTGCGCCGACTACTGCAGGGCAACATCACCCGCCTACAAACGTTGGTTGAGCGTCTGGGCAAGCAGATCGTCGAGCAGGTTGGTCAGCAGCCTCAACTGAAGATGCTGAAGTCGATGAAGGGCGTAGGGCCTGTGCTGCAGGCAGTTCTAGCCAGCTATCTGCCAGAGCTTGGCAGGATCACTGGCAAGCGCATCGCCAGCCTGGTCGGGGTAGCCCCGATGTCCCACGACAGCGGCACGATGAGAGGAAAACGAAGCATCCACGGTGGAAGAGCCGAAATCCGGCAAGTGCTCTACATGGCGGCAATGTCGGCCATGCGGCATGAACCTCGGCTGCGCGATTTTTACCAGTCGCTACGAGCCCGCGGCAAGGAAGGCAAGGTGGCCATCGTGGCAGTAATGCGGAAGATGCTGGTCATCCTCAACGCCCGTGTGCGCGACGCTGAAAGCGAGCTAGTCCCCGCCTGAGGCGAGCCAGGGCGAAAGACCAAAGGCTGCCGGCCAGCGGCCGGCACTACCGTGCCCGTTTACCTGACGGGCCTGAGACTCTCCAGCAACACAGTTGCTACA
>NZ_JBTMUR010000037.1:0-1428 GCF_054473855.1 Stenotrophomonas genospecies 3 | reverse complement strand
TGAAGTGACCCCCGAGACTTGGACGGGGTCAGGCGGCCGATTGGGCCTGCTCCCGGTACTTTACCGGGCTCAGACCTTTCAGTTTCAGTTTGATGCGTTCTTCGTTGTAGTACTGGATGTATTCCACCAGCCCAGCCTCCAGACTCTCGAGGCTGTCAAAGCTGTTCAGGTAGAAGAACTCCGACTTCAGCGTTCCAAAGAAGCTCTCCATCGCCGCGTTGTCCAGGCAGTTGCCGCGCCGGGACATGCTTTGCTTCAACGAGTGCTTTTCCAGCATGTGCCGGTAGTTTTCATGCTGGTACTGCCAGCCCTGGTCGGAGTGGATCATCGGGCGCTCATCCGGGGAGAGCTTCTTGATGGCCTCCTCCAGCATTTGGCCCACCAGATCAAATACGGGCCGACGCTTGATCTGATAAGCCACGATTTCACGGTTATAGAGGTCCATGATCGGTGACAGGTACAGCTTCATGCCCTGCACCTTGAACTCGGTCACGTCAGTCACCCACTTCTGGTTGGGCCGCTCGGCATGGAACTGGCGATTGAGGTCATTGCCAACCACAACATTGGCCGCCCCCTTGAAGGCCTGGTAGCGCTTCACACGCACCCGCGATTTCAGTCCCATCTCCCCCATCAGGCGCTGAACCCGCTTGTGATTGGTCCGATGACCCTGATTGGCTAATTCCAGCGTCACTGTGCGATAGCCATAGCGCCCTTGGCTTTGATCGTAGATTGCACGGATGCGCTCGCACAGGGCTGCCTCGTCCTGATCCGGATGGGCCAGGACATGGTTCTGGTAATAGAACGTACTGCGTGACAGCTCCGCCGCTTCGAGCAGAAGCGACAGCGTATGAACCTGCCTCAATCCTTGGATGGCTTGCGCTTTGCGTCTTGCGCCGCCTGCTCTTCCCGGATCAAGGCATCGAGTTTTTTTAGGTAGTCGGTCTCCGCACGCAGATAGGCGACTTCCTTGAGCAGCTCATCGCGGCTCATTTCCTCAGGTGGCTTGGACGAACGGGTCTTTTTCATCGGCTTTCGAGGCAGCGGCGGAGGCGGTGCCAACGCTTGGGCACCGCCTTGAGCATACAGGCGCCGCCATCGCCCCACTGCGCCAGCATCACCAATCTGGAAGTAGGTGGTGGCCTCCCGCCCGGACATGCCGTCCTGGCTCATCTTTTCCAGGACAGCCAGCTTGAACGGGAGGTCATAGAACTGGGCCTGGCGATGAAATCCGCGCCAACCATGCAGCCGATAGGTCGCCACCCAGCGCCTGACCGTGGAGAACTCAAGGCCGTGGCGACGGGCAATGGCTTTGACCGATGTGGAGGTCTTGCAGGCCTCTTTGGCGACCTGCAGTTTGAAACGTGCGTCATATCTGTTCATGTAACCCTCGGGGTTGGATCTGACGTCCAACTCCCGGGGGTCACTTCA
>NZ_JBTMUR010000036.1:0-1578 GCF_054473855.1 Stenotrophomonas genospecies 3 | reverse complement strand
ACTGCGCCTGATTGTTGATTTCATTGAACATTCCTTTTCCAGAGGGAAAAGGTGTCAACCCAATTCAGGACGGGTCAGAAGAACGAAAAAGGGCGCCACGAAGGGCGCCCTTTGTCGTCTACGGCATGTTTCGGCTCAGCGCTGCTGGATCTTCGACAGCAGGCGCAGGAATTCAACATACAGCCAGACCAGGGTCACCATCAGGCCGAATGCGCCATACCACTCCATGTACTTCGGTGCACGCTGGGCGACACCGGTTTCGATGAAGTCGAAATCCAGCACCAGGTTCAGCGCGGCCACGACCACCACGAACAGGCTGAAAGCAATGCCCAGCCAGCCGGAGTCGTGGATCACCGGCACGTCGATGTTGAAGAAGCCCAGCACGAACGAGGCGAGGTAGAGCAGGGCGATGCCGCCAGTGGCGGCGACCACGCCCATCTTGAAGTTCTCGGTGGCCTTGATCAGGCCGCTGCGGTACGCGAACAGCAGCGCGAACAGGGTGCCAAAGGTCAGCAGCACCGCCTGGAACACGATGCCCGGGAACTTGGCGTTGAACACGGCCGAGATGGCGCCCAGGAACAGGCCTTCCACCAGCGCGTACATCGGTGCGGTGACCGGCGACCACTCCTTCTTGAACACGGTGATCAGCGCCAGCACCAGGCCGCCGATGGCGCCGCCCATGGCATACAGCTTGGCTCCAGCCATGACCTGGCCGTAGTCATCGATGGTCTGGTTCCAGGCGAAAGCGGCCGTCAGTACGGTCAACAGCAGCAGGAAACCGGTCTTGTTGACGGTGCCGTTGAGGGTCATGGCCTGGTCGGGGCTGGTCACCACCGAGCCACTGGCGAGGTCGAGGAAGGTGGACTCGGAAAGAGCCGGGTTGCCGCTGCGCATACGCGTTCTCCGTGCGAATGAGGGTCAGGACGGCCATCCGGCCGATGGGCGTGAGCATAGCCGATGACTGCTTTCGGCGTTGTGGCAGGTGCCGGATCTACGCATCCTGCGTTGACAGTTCCCAATGCGCTTGGCGACAATGACCAGCTCCCCGGGCATGGCCCGAGGGGATTGCAAGACCGGGGTATAGCGCAGTCTGGTAGCGCGCCTGCTTTGGGAGCAGGATGTCGGGGGTTCGAATCCCTCTACCCCGACCAATCCCACATCACGTCGGATTGGACACCGTTCCGGTTCGGGCGCCCGTAGCTCAACTGGATAGAGCACCGGCCTTCTAAGCCGGCGGTTACAGGTTCGATTCCTGTCGGGCGCGCCATTGGAATCAATGGTTTAAGTGCTCACATCCGTGAACATTGGTTCCCATTCGATGGCTGCACGACCCTGGGTGGCGAGCATTCCACCTTCCTCTTTTCCGATGAAAGATGCCCTTTGTATGGGGTGCAGTCGCACGACGTGATGTCATTCCGGTTGCGGTTGACCGGCGTCTGACGTCGATCGGCTCACTCCGCAGGTGCTTGAGCAGCGCCGCCTGGGATGGGGCAATGCACCCGGTGACTCGTCCTGCCATAGGTTGACACCGATGGGTGGATGGTCCGGCCGCCGTCAGGCGGCCAAAGACGCCCGATG
>NZ_JBTMUR010000035.1:0-3171 GCF_054473855.1 Stenotrophomonas genospecies 3 | reverse complement strand
CATGCTTGACGGTCCCTCCACCCTGGCTCCTACATACCTCGTAGGAGCCGGGAGGAACATACAAGCTTGCTCGACTGCTGCTGGCCGGGGCCGTCGAGCAAGCTCGACGCTACGACGGCCATCCCAACCCCTTGCTTCAGCAGCAGCGTGCCGTTTCCCCGCGCGCTTACGGCGCGGCCTTGCGCACCACCAACGTCGCGCTCGCTTCGCCACCGCCTTCCAGCTGCAGCCGCAACGGCAGCGCCTGCCCTTCCTTCAACGCGCCTTTGCCCTGCATCAGCATCAGATGCAGGCCACCGGGCTTGAGCTCGGCGCGTGCGCCCGGTGCCAGCGGCAGACGCTCGATCGCGCGCATCCGGCTGACCCCATCGACGATCGTGGTTTCGTGCAGCGACACATCGCCGAAGCCACTGCTGATTGCGCCAGTGATCGCCACCGCCTTGCTGCAGCCATTGTGGATGACGCCGTAGCCGGCAGTCATCGGCATTGCCGGATTCGGAGGCAACCGCGCCCAGCCCTGCTCCACCGTGACGCACGCCGGTTCGGCGGCCGAGGCCGATGCTGCGGTCGCACACAGGACCCACAGTACGCCAACGAATGGTTTGGTTATCATCGCCCAGGTTCCTTCTTCGCAACGAGACCGCAGCATGACGACGCTCATCGAGGTGATCAACCATGGCCCCATCCGCGAACTGCGCCTGGCACGGCCGCCGGTCAACGCACTGGACACCGAACTGTGCCGGCAGTTGATCCATGCCATCGAGCTGGCCATGGCCGAAGACGCGCATGGCATCGTGCTGTCGGGCAGCGAGCGCGTCTTCACCGGCGGCATGGACGTGCCGCACCTGCTCTCGCATGGCGATGACAAGCACAAGTTGTTGGACACCTGGAACGCCTTCTTTGGCGCCGTGCGCACGCTGGCCGAGAGCCGCATTCCGGTGGTCGCGGCGATCACCGGCCACGCCCCGGCGGGTGGCTGCGTGCTGGCCCTGTGCTGCGACTACCGGGTGATGGCGCGCAGCGCCGATCCGTCGCGGCCGTATGCCATCGGCCTGAACGAAGTGCAGGTCGGCCTGATCGCGCCGGAGGGCATCCAGCGCCTGCTGCGCCGTGCGGTGGGCGTGCACCGCGCCGGTGTGCTGCTGACCACCGGTTCGCTGGTGCCGGCCGAACAGGCGCTGCAGATCGGCCTGGTGGATGAGCTGGCCGAAGGCGACCTGGTGGTGGCACGCGCCATTGCCTGGCTGCAGAACCTGCTCAAGCAGCCGCGCCAGCCGATGCTGCTGACCCGCGCCATCGCCCGCGCCGACCTGCATGAGGCGCTGCACCCGGACCTGATCCAGCTCGACCGTTTCGTCGAGGCCTGGTTCGCCCCCGATGCGCAGAACGCCCTGCAGGCGCTGGTGGCGCGCCTCGGCAAGTAACCGGTAGTGCCGGCCGCTGGCCGGCATCCGCAGGAACCCCAGGAGGATCATGAGGTTGCCGGCCAGCGGCCGGCACTACCGATGATGGGCCGGGCTGCACCGGTATAATCAGGCCACTTTCACTGCTGTGGCCGCCCCCTTGAACGACACGCCCGAACCCGTCGTCTCCGAGCTGATCGACCTGCTCACGCTGGAGCGGCTGGAGGACAACCTGTTCCGCGGGCAGAGCCGCGACATCGGCACCAAGTACGTGTTCGGCGGGCAGGTGCTGGGCCAGGCGCTGGCTGCGGCGCAGGCCACGGTCGACAACGGCCGCCACGTGCACTCGCTGCACGCCTACTTCCTGCGCGCCGGCAACATCGACCACCCGATCGTCTACGACGTGGACCGCACCCGCGACGGCGGCAGCTTCTCGGTGCGCCGGGTCACCGCGATCCAGCACGGCAAGGTGATCTTCTTCTGCGCGGCCTCGTTCCAGCAGGCCGAGACCGGCGCCGAGCACCAGCACAAGATGCCCGAAGTGCCGCAGCCGGAAGACATCGAACCGAACCGTCCGCTGCCGGCCGAAGTGCTGGAGCGGCTGCCAATCAAGGTGCAGCGCTGGCTGTCACGCGGCGGCCCGTTCGAGTTCCGCCACGTCTACCCGCGTGACGAACTCAACCCGCCCAAGCGCCCGCCCTACCACCAGGTGTGGCTGCGCCTGAGCGAGCCGGTCGGCGATGCCCCGGAGCTGCACCAGGCACTGCTGGCCTATGCCTCCGACTTCCACCTGCTGGGCACGGCGACGTTCCCGCATGGCATCAGCTACTACCACCCGCACGTGCAGATGGCCTCGCTCGACCACGCGATCTGGTTCCACCGCCCGTTCCGTGCCGACGACTGGCTGCTGTACTCGCTGGACAGCCCCAGCGCGCAGGATTCGCGCGGCCTGGCCCGCGGCCAGTTCTTCACCCGCAATGGCGTGCTGGTGGCCAGCACCGCGCAGGAAGGCCTGATCCGCGTGGTTCCCGACCAGGCCGCGGCCGCCGCCGTGCCGGCCAAGGACTGATCCGATGCGCCAGATCTTCAGCAGCCAGCGTGTGGAAACCGTTGAAGGCGTCGCCGAGCTCCTGCGCGGGCATGGCATCGACGTCAAGGTGACCAATGGGCGCTCGTACAAGACCCGTCGCCGCGGCCAGTTCAGCTATACCGACCTGGGCAACGCCAACGCCTACCCAGCGGTGTGGATCGTGCGCGCCGAAGACCAGCCGCGCGCGCGTGAAATCCTGCGCGAGGCGCGACTGCTCGACACCACCCGCCGCGACCATCCGACCGCCGAATTCGCCTTCCGCGACATGCCGGAACAGGGAAGCGGCGGGCGCGGCTGGGCCTGGCGCATCCGCATCGCCCTGCTGGTGGTGATCGCCGGCGTGGCGCTGGTGATCGGCCTGCGCCATCGTGGCGCCCCGGCGCCGGTCGCACCGGCCCCTGCCCCGCAGACCCAGCCGCAGCAGGCGCAACCGGCTCCGCAGGCCGCACCGGAAGAGGAAGAAATCCGGGTTCGCATCCAGCCCTCGAAGTGACGCACGGGTAGTGCCGGCCGCTGGCCGGCAGCCGAAAAAGGGGACGGAGGGGATTAAGTCGTTTTTGGCACAAACGACTTAATCCCCTCCGTCCCCTTTTTTTGTCATGTGACCCGTCCTGAATTGGGTTGACACCTTTTCCCTCTGGAAAAGGAATGTTCAATGAAATCAACAATCAGGCGCAG
>NZ_JBTMUR010000034.1:0-4751 GCF_054473855.1 Stenotrophomonas genospecies 3 | reverse complement strand
GTCTGAGCCCGGTAAAGTACCGGGAGCAGGCCCAATCGGCCGCCTGACCCCGTCCAAGTCTCGGGGGTCACTTCACCCTGGGGGCTCGATGGCGCCATCCATGGCGCCAACGGTCCTGCAACCCCACCCCACCCCGCCGCTGACAGGTTCCTGCTGCTGTTGGTGGGTGCCGACCGTTGGTCGGCACGGGATCGGATCCCTGTTTCTGCTCTGGTAGGTGTCGACCTTGGTCGACACGATGTGTCCGGAAGAATTCTCTGCCCATGAAAAAAGCCCGCCGGTATCCGGCGGGCTTTTTCGTGTGCACCTTGGCGCGGCGATCAGGTCCAGCCGAACAGTTCGAACAGCTTCAGGATCAGGTACGCACAACCACCTGCGGCCGGGATGGTCAGGATCCAGGCCCAGACGATGCGTTCGATGACGCCGAACTTCAGCGAGCGCGGGTTCTTGGCGAAGCCGACGCCCATGATCGCGGTGGAGATGCTGTGCGTGGTCGAGACCGGCATGCCGAAGTGGGCGGCCAGGGTCAGAATGGTGGCCGAGCTGGTCTCCGCGGCGAAGCCGTGGATCGGGTGCAGCTTGACCATCTTGTGACCCAGGGTCTTGATGATCTTCCAGCCGCCCGAGGCGGTACCGGCCGCCATCACCACCGCACAGGTCAGCACGATCCACATCGCGATGCCGTCACCGGCGCTGGCGTCCGGGTGCATGAAGGCCAGCCACGACGGCAGGTCATCCAGCGCACCGGTGGCCTCGGCACCGATCAGTGTCATGGCGATGATGCCCATGGTCTTCTGCGCGTCGTTGTGGCCGTGGGCGAAGCCCATGTAGGCCGCCGAGGCGATCTGCGCCTTGCCGAAGAAGGCGTTGACGATGCGCGGGCGGGCCAGACGACCGATGGCACCACCGATCCTGGCCAGCCCGGCGATCAGGCCCCACAGCAGCACCATCACCACGATGCCGAGCAGGAAGCCGGCGATCGGCGAGGTGATCATCGGCACGAACACCTTCCACAGCAGGCCCTTGTTCTGCGCCCAGCTGCCCAGGCGCTCGGACCAGATCAGCGCGTCCCAGTTGTTGTGGGCAGCGGCCAGGCCGGCGCCGCAGAGGCCACCGATCAGGGCGTGCGAGGACGAGGAAGGCAGCCCCTTCCACCAGGTGATCAGGTTCCAGATGATGCCGCCCAGCAGGGCGCACAGGATCACCTGCGGGGTGACGTCGACCACGTTGGTGTTGAGCAGGCCCGAAGCGATGGTCAGCGCCACCGCGGTACCGGTCAGTGCACCGATGAGGTTCATGAAGGCGGCCAGCATCACCGCCCAGCCGGGCGAGAGCACCTTGGTCGCCACCACGGTGGCAATGGAGTTGGCGGTGTCGTGGAAGCCGTTGATGAACTCGAAGACGAGCGCGGCCAGGATCACCACCAGGACAAGGGTCAACATGCGGCGGCGTCCGTCAGCTGTTCTTCAACACGATCTGGTACGCCACCACGCCGGCCTCGCGGCAGCGGTCGATGGCCTTTTCCAGGATCTCGAAGAATTCCTTCAGCAGGAACATCTGCAGGTTGTCCAGGCGGCCCGAGTAGATGTCGCGGTACAGCTCGAGCATCAGGCGGTCGGCCTCGTTCTCCAGCGAACGCAGCTTCTCGTTGAGAGCGGTCATCCGGTCCAGGTTCATGTGGCGCAGGTCGGCCACCATCTCCACCACCACGCCGGCAGCCTGTTCCAGCATCGCCGCGCGCGGCGCGAAGTCGATGTGCTCCAGGTGGGTCGTGGCCAGCGAATAGCGATCGGCGAACTTCTCGATCTGCTTGGGAATCTTGTACAGCGCCGAGCCCAGCGCTTCGATGTCTTCGCGCTCGATCGGGGTCATGAAGCTGTCCACCAGCGCCTGGCTGATCTTGTCCGAGGCCGCGCGTTCGCGCAGGCGGGCCAGCTTGAAGGCGTCCAGCGCGGGCTGGCGGTCGGCCTCGCGCAGCATGGAATGCAGCGCCTTGGCGGCGTCGGAAGCCGCGACGGCAGCCTCATCGAGCAGGGTGTAGAACTGTTTGCCGGAACCGAAAATGGTCTGCAGAGAGAACATTGAGAAACCTGTCAGCCGTCGCGGGAAGGACGGCACCAGACGGAATTATGACGGCTAGATGACCATCACGGGTATCCCTGCCCCCTTCCGGGGCTCTGGAAGCCCCAACCTGAACAGGCGGTTGCCACCCTGCCACGCCCCTTTGCTAAGATGCCAGCGCGCCTTCGGGCGCACCTTATGGACGACGACCCTTACCCCCCTGCGCCGCGCCGGACCCTGTTCCTGAGCGCCAGCCGCCATCGCAAGCACCCGCCCTCCCTGCCACCAACCGGGGACGACGCCCGTGTTTGAAATGATCCTGATTGTCTTCGCGCTTGTTCTGCTGAACGGCTTCTTCGCCATGTCCGAGATGTCGGTCATGACCTCGCGCAAGAGCCGCCTGAAGCAGATAGCCGCCACCTCCAAGCGTGCCGCCAAGGCGCTGGAGCTGTCGGAGAAGCCGGAGAGCTTCCTGTCCACCGTGCAGATCGGCATCACCGTGATCGGCGTGCTGACCGGCTATCTCGGCGGTGAAGCGCTGGGCGACGCCTTTGCCGGCTGGATCCAGGGCCTGATGCCCGGTTTCGCCTATGCCGGCAAGATCGGCACGGTACTGGCGGTCAGCCTGATCACCTTCATCACGCTCATCTTTGGCGAACTGGTGCCCAAGCGCCTGGCGCTGACCCGCTCGGAGGCGATCGCCGGACTGGTGGCCATGCCGATGAGCTGGCTGGCCAAGCTGGCCCTGCCGTTTGTCTGGCTGCTGTCCAAGACCACCCAGCTGGTACTGAAGATTCTCGGCCTGGGCAAGGACGAGGCCGCCCAGGTGACCGAAGAAGAAATCCGCATGCTGGTGGCCGAGAGCCACGAGGCCGGCGTGATCGATGCCCATGAGCGCGACATGATGAACCGCGTCATGCGCCTGGGCGACCGCACCGCCGACAGCCTGATGACCCCGCGCAACCGCATCGCGTGGCTGGATACCCAGGCCGGGCTGGAGCGCAACCTGGAAATCATGGCCGAACACGAGTTCTCCCGGTACCCGGTGTACCGCGACAACGACATGGACGTGGTCGGCGTGCTCGAACTGAAATCGCTGGCCACGCGCATGGCGCGCGGCGACAACGCGCTGTTCCAGACCCTGCGCGACCCCCTGTACGTCTCCGAATCGACCCACGCGATGAAGCTGCTGGAAATCTTCCGCGAGGAACAGCAGTCGATGGCACTGGTGGTGGACGAGTACGGCGAGATCCAGGGTCTGGTGACCATCAGCGACCTGATGGGCGCGGTGGTCGGCCGCCTGCAGGCGGTGGAGAACGCCGACGAGGACGCGCTGGTGGTGACCCGCGAAGACGGCTCGCTGCTGGTGGACGGCTCGCTGCCGATCGAAGACGTGCGCGAACTGATCGGCAGCAACGACCTGCCCGACGCCGAGGACGGCGACTACTACACGCTGGCCGGCATGTGCATCCATTACTTCGGCCGCATTCCGCACGCAGGCGAGTACTTCGACTGGGCGGGCTGGCGCTTCGAAGTGGTTGACCTGGATGGTGCGCGCGTGGACAAGCTGCTGCTGCGCACGTTGTCCGACGAGCAGGCCGATGAGCTCACCGCCTGAGGCCGGCAAGGGTCCGGGCGACGAGCGCCCGGCCTACCGCAACGAGGGCATCCGTACCCTGCTGGAGATGTTTGCCTCTGGCGATCCCGCCGAGCACATGCCGCTGGGCCAGATCCTCGGCAACCTGCAGCAGAGCGCGTTCGGCGTGTTCCTGTTCGTGGCGATCCTGCCGTCGTTCATCCCGATCCCGGGCATGGGCGGCGCGGTCAGCGGCCCACTGGTGGTCCTGATCGGCCTGCAGATGCTGTTCTGCCTGCGCCGGCCCTGGCTGCCCGGCTTCATCGCCCGCCGCGGGCCGAAGCGCGGCACCATGCATCGTTTCCTGGACCGCATCGACCGACCGCTGCGGCGCCTGGACAAGATGCTGAAACCCCGCCTGCCGCAGCTGCTGACACCGCTGCCCGCCCACGCCTTCAGTGGCCTGCTGCTGGTGTTGCTGGGCCTGCTGCTGTCGTTGCCGATTCCCTTCACCAATTTCCTGTTCGGCTTCCAGCTGCTGCTGTTCTCGCTGGCGCTGCTGGAACGCGATGGCGCGCTGATGCTGTTCAACTGGATCGCCGCCGTGGCAGCGATCGCGTTCTTCGGTTTCAGTTCGGGGCAGCTGGTGGGCTACACGGTGGAGCTGTTCCAGCGCTGGTTCTGAGCCGGAATCCGGTAGAGCCGGCCGCTGGCCGGCTGCCACGTTTCCAGGTTTGCCGGCCAGCGGCCGGCACTACCAATACCGGACATCGGCCATCATCGAAGGTCGATGAATCCGTTGTCGGCCAACGCCGCCGGTTCGTCCTGCACGGCTGACAGCACGAAACTCAGCGCTGTGCCCAGCAGCGTGCCCGGTCCATCCCAGTACTCGGCCGAGTCGGCGCGCACCTGGATCAGGCGCAGGTTCGGGTCGTCCTTGCCGCCCGGGAAGAACAGCTTCATCGCTGGCGACCACAGTTCCTCGATCTTCGCGCGATCATCAACCACGCGCGCGCGCCCGGCCACCGACACATAGGTGACTCGTCCTGCCATAGGTTGACACCGATGGGTGGATGGTCCGGCCGCCGTCAGGCGGCCAAAGACGCCCGATGCA
>NZ_JBTMUR010000033.1:2500-4859 GCF_054473855.1 Stenotrophomonas genospecies 3 | reverse complement strand
CCATCGGCGCAGCTGCGTTTCACTTCCGAGTTCGGGATGGGATCGGGTGGTTCCACAGCGCTAATTTCACCAGGGAGGCGGTTGGAGCGTCGCCATCCGATACAGCTGGATAAGGCGCCTGCCTCTCGTAGTTCTTGTGACGTAGCGTGCACTTGGATGCTCTTACGACGCTGTCGTAAAGCCAAGGCAACTTGAGGTTATATGGTCAAGCCTCTCGGATCATTAGTATCAGTTAGCTCAATACATTGCTGTACTTACACACCTGA
Source organism: Stenotrophomonas genospecies 3 (assembly GCF_054473855.1). NCBI lineage: Bacteria > Pseudomonadati > Pseudomonadota > Gammaproteobacteria > Lysobacterales > Lysobacteraceae > Stenotrophomonas > Stenotrophomonas genospecies 3. Next base: position 4,593 of record NZ_JBTMUR010000033.1, on the reverse strand, counting down.
CCTATCAACCACGTAGTCTACATGGTTCCTTCAGGGGGCTTGTGCCCCGGGAGATCTCATCTTGAGGCGCGCTTCCCGCTTAGATGCTTTCAGCGGTTATCGCTTCCGAACATAGCTACCCGGCAATGCCACTGGCGTGACAACCGGAACACCAGAGGTTCGTCCACTCCGGTCCTCTCGTACTAGGAGCAGCCCCTCTCAAATCTCCAACGCCCATGGCAGATAGGGACCGAACTGTCTCACGACGTTCTGAACCCAGCTCGCGTACCACTTTAAATGGCGAACAGCCATACCCTTGGGACCGACTACAGCCCCAGGATGTGATGAGCCGACATCGAGGTGCCAAACACCGCCGTCGATATGAACTCTTGGGCGGTATCAGCCTGTTATCCCCGGAGTACCTTTTATCCGTTGAGCGATGGCCCTTCCATACAGAACCACCGGATCACTAAGTCCTAGTTTCCTACCTGCTTGATCCGTCGATCTTGCAGTCAAGCACGCTTATGCCTTTGCACACAGTGCGCGATGTCCGACCGCGCTGAGCGTACCTTCGAGCTCCTCCGTTACTCTTTAGGAGGAGACCGCCCCAGTCAAACTACCCACCATACACGGTCCCCGACCCAGATAATGGGCCCAGGTTAGAACGTCAAGCACGACAGGGTGGTATTTCAAGGATGGCTCCACTGCAGCTAGCGCCACAGTTTCATAGCCTCCCACCTATCCTACACAGACGAACTCAACGTTCAGTGTAAAGCTATAGTAAAGGTTCACGGGGTCTTTCCGTCTTGCCACGGGAACGCTGCATCTTCACAGCGATTTCAATTTCACTGAGTCTCGGGTGGAGACAGCGCCGCTGTCGTTACGCCATTCGTGCAGGTCGGAACTTACCCGACAAGGAATTTCGCTACCTTAGGACCGTTATAGTTACGGCCGCCGTTTACTGGGGCTTCGATCAAGAGCTTCGCCTTGCGGCTGACCCCATCAATTAACCTTCCAGCACCGGGCAGGCGTCACACCCTATACGTCCACTTTCGTGTTTGCAGAGTGCTGTGTTTTTGATAAACAGTCGCAGCGGCCTGGTTACTGCGACCCTCTTCAGCTATAGCTCGCACGAGCCACCAAAAAGGGTGCACCTTCTCCCGAAGTTACGGTGCCATGTTGCCTAGTTCCTTCACCCGAGTTCTCTCAAGCGCCTGAGAATTCTCATCCTACCCACCTGTGTCGGTTTACGGTACGGTCTGCGTAAGCTGAAGCTTAGGAGCTTTTCCTGGAAGCGTGGTATCAGTGACTTCGCCATAAAGGCTCGTCTCGGTGCTCGGTCTTGAAGGATCCCGGATTTGCCAAAGATCCAAACCTACCGCCTTTCCCCAGGACAACCAACGCCTGGTACACCTAACCTTCTCCGTCCCTCCATCGCACTTACGCGAGGTGCAGGAATATTAACCTGCTTCCCATCGACTACGACTTTCGTCCTCGCCTTAGGGGCCGACTCACCCTGCGCCGATTAACGTTGCGCAAGGAAACCTTGGGCTTTCGGCGTGCGGGTTTTTCACCCGCATTATCGTTACTCATGTCAGCATTCGCACTTCCGATACCTCCAGCAGACTTCTCAATCCACCTTCAACGGCTTACGGAACGCTCCTCTACCGCGCATACAAAGTATGCACCCCAAGCTTCGGTTCACTGCTTAGCCCCGTTAAATCTTCCCCGCAGACCGACTCGACCAGTGAGCTATTACGCTTTCTTTAAAGGGTGGCTGCTTCTAAGCCAACCTCCTGGCTGTCTGTGCCTTTCCACATGGTTTTCCACTTAGCAGTGAATTTGGGACCTTAGCTGTGGGTCTGGGTTGTTTCCCTTTTCACGACGGACGTTAGCACCCGCCGTGTGTCTCCCATACAGTCCGTCTCGGTATTCGGAGTTTGCAATGGTTTGGTAAGTCGCGATGACCCCCTAGCCATAACAGTGCTCTACCCCCGAGAGGATACATATGAGGCGCTACCTAAATAGCTTTCGAGGAGAACCAGCTATCTCCGGGTTCGATTAGCTTTTCACTCCTAATCACACCTCATCCCCTACCTTTGCAACGGGAGTGG
>NZ_JBTMUR010000032.1:0-8292 GCF_054473855.1 Stenotrophomonas genospecies 3 | reverse complement strand
TGCGGGGGCGTGAGCCGCATGGATGCGGCGACCGAGCTTACATGGACGTACTTGCAGCGTCCCCCGCAACCGGACCCGCCCCGCCACCCCACAGGAAACCCGCTTCTGCTTCGGCTGTTGCTGTTGCTGTTGCTGTTGCTTCGGCTCGCAGCAGGTGCAGGGCTGCAAGCCCTGCCGATCAACACCCTTCTTACGAACGACTGACGTGACACTCATGCGTCATGCGCGAGGCTCTCCGCTTGGCTGTTCGAGTGGAGGTGGCAGCGGTGCACTGGCAAATCGCACAGGCCTACGCATGGCCGTTGGGATTGGCAGCAGTAGTGGGCGGTATCGGCGCGTGGCTGATCCTGTGGATCTATCATCGGCTGAAAGGGCGTGATCGCCGGCGCGCACGCATCGGTCGCGTGCTCGGGTTGCCACTGGCCACCGCATGGCCGCTGCTGTTGTTGATTCCCGCATTGCAGGCCACGCCACTGCAGGATCCGGTGCTGGGCAACCTGCAGCATGTGCTGCACATCGCGCTGACCGCGTGCTTCATCTGGTTGCTGGTACGCGCGGTGGCGGCGGGCGAGCGCGCGATCCTGCGCAGTCATCCCATCGATGTCGCCGACAATCTGGAAGCGCGCCGCATCCAGACCCAGACGCGGGTGCTCAGTCGCGTGCTGATGGGCGGCATCATCGTGCTGGGCACTTCGCTGGTGCTGCTGACCTTCCCGATGGTGCAGAAGATCGGCACCGCGCTGCTGGCCTCGGCGGGCCTCATCGGCCTGGTGGCCGGTATCGCCGCAAAGCCTGTGTTCGGCAACCTGATCGCTGGCCTGCAGATTGCAGTGACCCAGCCGATCCGGCTGGACGATGTGGTGATCGTCGAGGGCGAGTGGGGACGCATCGAGGAGATCGGCAGCAGCTATGTGGTGGTGCGCATCTGGGACGAGCGGCGGATGGTGGTGCCGCTGACCTGGTTCATCGAGAACCCGTTCCAGAACTGGACGCGGCGCAGCGCGGACCTGCTTGGCACGGCCTTCCTGTGGCTGGATTATCGTGCCCCGATTGCGGCGATCCGCGCTGAGCTGGAACGCATCTGCCGTGGCGAAGCGCTGTGGGATGGCCGGGTCTGCGTGACCCAGGTGACCGAGACCAGCGAGCGTGCGATCCAGGTGCGCCTGCTGGTCAGCGCGCGAAGCTCGGGCGATGCCTTCGATCTGCGTTGCCTGGTGCGCGAGCGCATGCTCGATTTCCTCGCGAGCGAGCATCCGCAGTCGCTGCCGCAGGTGCGTGCGCGGCTGCAACACGAAGATGAGCTGGATATGCCGCGCGGTCCACGTGCACGCACCGCGGATGTGCGTTCGCCGGGTGCTGAAGATGGTGAGGCGGCGATCGTGCCGGTGGAGCCGGAACCCGAACGGTAGCGCCGGTCGCTGGCCGGCGACCTGGGATCTGCCGGCCAGCGGCCGGCACTACCGGATCACGGCTCGCCAGCGTCGATCAGTGCGTCGGTATCGAAGTGCGGTGGGCGCCGCGCGCGCGTGCGCTGTTCGTAGGCGTAGGCCATCTCGATCAGCTTCGGCTCGCTCCAGGCGGTGCCCATGAACAGCAGACCGACCGGCAGACCATCGATCTGCCCCATCGGCACGGTGAGGCTGGGATAGCCGGCCACGGCGGCGGCGCTGTAGCTTTCACCGGGGAAGTCGTCGCCTTCGCTGCGGATCGGCCATGCCACGCCGGTGGTCGGCGCCACCAGCGCATCGAGCTGGTGGGCGGCGAGGGCAGCATCGATGCCTTCCGGGCCGGCCAGCCGGCGCGCATCGCTGCGGGCGCGGATATAGGCGGGGTCGGCCAGGCCGGCGGTGGCATCGGCCTCCACCAGCAGCTCCTGGCCGAACAGGCCCATTTCCTGCTTGCTGTGCGCCTGGTTGAAGGCGATGAGTTCGGCCAGGCTGCGCAATGGTGCGCGGTGGGTGCTGAAATAGCGCTCCAGCCCGGCCTTGAATTCGTACAGCAGCAGCGTGCGCTCGGCCTCGGCCCAGGCGCCCTGGTTGGGCAGCTCCACCGGCACCACCACGGCGCCGGCGCGGCGCAGCTCGGTTGCCGCCTGTTCGATCAGTGGCGGCATGCCACGGTACTTCAGCAGGGGTGTCTGCAGCAGGCCGATGCGCTTGCCGCGCAGGCCCTGCGGGTCCAGTCGCGCGGTGTAGTCGTAGACCGCACGGCCGGGCATGGTCGCGGTGGCCGGGTCGGCATCATCGCGGCCGGCAATCGCGGTCAGCACGGCGGCAGCGTCGGCGACGCTGCGTGCCATCGGCCCGGCAGTGTCCTGGCTGAAGGAGATCGGGATGATGCCGTCGCGGCTGACCAGGCCGACCGTCGGCTTCAGGCCGACCACGCCGTTGATCGCCGCCGGGCAGACGATGCTGCCGTCGGTTTCGGTGCCGATCGCCACGCTGGCCAGGTTGGCGGCCACGGCCACCGCGCTGCCGCTGCTGGAACCACACGGCGAATGGCTGATGCGATAGGGGTTGCGGGTCTGGCCGCCACGCGCGCTCCAGCCGGAGATCGAATCATTGCCGCGGAAGTTGGCCCATTCGCTGAGGTTGGTCTTGCCCAGCACCACCGCACCGGCGTCGCGCAGCCGGCGCACCAGGTAGGCATCGTCCGGACGGAAGCCCTGCAGGGCCAGCGAACCCGCACTGGTGGCCATCGGCGCGGCGTTGATGTTGTCCTTCAACAGCAGGGGAATGCCATGCAGCGGGCCGCGCAGGCGGCCGCCACGGCGCTCGCGGTCGCGTGCGGCGGCTTCCTTCAGCGCGTCGGGGTTGAGCTCGATCACCGCGCGCAGGCGCGGCCCGGTGCGGTCCAGCGCGGCGATGCGCTGCAGGTAGGCCTGGGTCAGGGTGGTGCTGTCCAGTTCCCCGGCGGTCATCCGCGCCTGCAGGTCGGCGACATCGGTTTCGGCGTACGGGAACGGCACGTTGCGGCTCGCAGGTTCGGCCGCATGCGCGCTGGGCGTGGCCGGGCTGCAGCCAGCCGAAAGCAGCGCCGGCAGCGCGGCGAGCAGGCAGGTCAGCAGAGGCGGCAAGGACGGGCGCATGGGGCGGCTTGGTCGGCTCCAATCCCCAGTGTAGCCGGTGCTCAGCGGTGGCGCTTGCGCAGGTCGCGGGCGAGCACGTAGACCACGATCAGGTTGATCGCCAGGATCGTCCACGACGGCCAGCCGGGGTGGCGGATGATCGCGAAGATGTCGAAAGGCAGGTACAGGGCGGCGGTCAGGCAGCCCAGCCAGGAGGCCCAGGCCTTGGCCCGCCACAGGCCCCAGGCTTCGACCAGGTGCAGCAGGCCGTAGCCGATCATCCCCGCCGCGGCCAGGTGGACCGCGTCGGGGCTGATCATGTGCAGCAGCGAGGGCAGGGTGCCATGGTCCGGATCCAGGCTGAAACGCCGGATCAGGGCCATGATGCCGTGCCGTAGCGGCTGCGGTCCGAGCACTTCCAGCCCGGTGGCGGCCAACAGCGCCAGCATCGCCTTGCTCGCTTCGAGCAGGGCGATGACATGGAGACCCGGATGCCGGTGTGGATCCGGGTTGTAGCCGCTCAGGTTCACGGGGTGCTGGCTCAGCCGCCGCGCGAAGCCTTCTTGCGGTCGCTTTCGGTCAGGAACTTCTTGCGCAGACGGATCTCCTTCGGGGTGATCTCGACCAGCTCGTCGTCTTCGATGAAGTCCAGGGCCTGTTCCAGCGAGTACTTGATCGCCGGGGTCAGCTGGATCGCATCGTCCTTGCCCGAAGCGCGCATGTTGGTCAGCGGCTTGGTCTTGATCGCGTTGACGGTCAGGTCGTTGTCCTTGGAGTGGATGCCGACCAGCTGACCTTCATACACGTTGTCGCCTTCAGCAGCGAAGAGCTTGCCGCGCTCCTGCAGCGGGCCCAGCGAGTAGGCCGGCGTGGTGCCCGGCGCATTGGCGATCATCACGCCGTTGATGCGCTTGGCGATCGCGCCCTGTTCCTTCGGGCCGTAGTGGTCGAACACGTGGAACAGCAGGCCCGAACCCTGGGTCAGGGTCTTGAACTCGTTCTGGAAACCGATCAGGCCACGGGCCGGGATCGAGTATTCCAGGCGCACACGGCCCTTGCCGTCCGATTCCATGTTCTTCAGCTGGCCCTTGCGGGTGCCCAGCTTTTCCATCACGCCGCCCTGGTGGATTTCTTCGATGTCCACCACCAGCTGCTCGATCGGCTCCATCAGCTGGCCGTCGATTTCCTTGATGATCACTTCCGGGCGCGACACGGCCAGCTCGTAGCCTTCGCGGCGCATGTTCTCGATCAGCACCGACAGGTGCAGTTCGCCACGGCCGGAGACCAGGAACTTGTCGGCGTCTTCCAGCTGCTCGACCTTCAGGGCCACGTTGTGGACCTTTTCACGGTCCAGGCGGTCCTTGATCTGGCGGCTGGTCAGGAACTTGCCACCGGACAGGTCCTTGTTGCCGGCGAACGGCGAGTTGTTGACCTGGAAGGTCATCGAGATGGTCGGCTCGTCGACGGTCAGCGCCGGCAGCGCTTCCGGGAAGTCCGGTGCGCAGATGGTGTCGGAGATGGTCAGCTCCTGGATGCCGGAGATGGCCACGATGTCGCCGGCCTCGGCCGAATCCTGCTCGATGCGCTCCAGGCCCATGAAGCCCAGCACCTGCAGCACCTTGCCGTTGCGCTTCTTGCCTTCACGGTCGATGACCGCGACCTGCATGTTCTTCTTCAGGGTGCCGCGCTGGATGCGGCCGATGCCGATCACGCCCACGAAGTTGTTGTAGTCCAGCTGGCTGATGCGCATCTGGAACGGGCCTTCCGGGTCCACTTCCGGACGCGGCGCGTGCTGCATGATCGCTTCGTACAGCGGGGTCATGTCGCCATCGCGCACGGTGTCTTCCAGGCCGGCGTAGCCGTTCAGGCCCGAGGCGTAGACGATCGGGAAGTCCAGCTGCTCGTTGGTGGCGCCGAGCTTGTCGAACAGGTCGAAGACCTGGTCGATCACCCATTCCGGGCGGGCGCCCGGACGGTCGACCTTGTTGACCACGACGATCGGCTTGAAGCCCATCGCGAAGGCCTTCTGGGTCACGAAGCGGGTCTGCGGCATCGGGCCGTCCATCGCATCGACCAGGATCAGCACGGTGTCGACCATCGACAGCACGCGCTCGACCTCACCACCGAAGTCGGCGTGGCCGGGGGTGTCGACGATGTTGATCCGGTTCTTGATGCCGGTCTTCTTGTCTTCCCAGGTGATGGCGGTGTTCTTGGCCAGGATGGTGATGCCGCGTTCCTTTTCCTGGTCGTTGCTGTCCATCACGCGCTCGGCGAGGACGGTACGCTCGGACAGGGTGCCGGACTGCTTCAGCAGCTGGTCGACCAGGGTGGTCTTGCCATGGTCGACGTGGGCGACGATGGCGATGTTGCGAAGATTTTCGATGGACATACGAAAGGGGGCCAGTCGGCGCCGGATTTGGAAAAAGAAGTCCAACATTATACGTCGAACTTGACGATTCGCGAAAAGGTGGATTTCACACCCGTCATGGGGCCCATTCAGCTGGGGGGCCGCGGCGCCGGTCGAGGCCGCCTGGCCTGCACCGCGGGGCACCCCGTCCCGTGGCTGAAGCCCGGATCTGCGCCCATGGTCGAAGCCGCCGCCGCCACGAGGCAGGTGTAAACTAGGTGGCTAGACGCGTTCCCCATCTGCATCAAGGATCTTCATGTCCCTCATCGCCACTTTCGACACCACCCAGGGCCCGATCAAGGTCGAGCTGTTCGCCGACAAGGCGCCGCTGACCGTGGCCAACTTCGTGAACCTGGTCAAGCACGGTTTCTATGACGGCCTGATCTTCCACCGCGTGATCGCCGACTTCATGATCCAGGGCGGCTGCCCGCAGGGTCGTGGCACCGGCGGCCCGGGCTACAAGTTCGAAGACGAGAAGAATGGCGTGAAGCACGAGGTCGGCTCGCTGTCGATGGCCAACGCCGGCCCGAACACCAACGGCAGCCAGTTCTTCATCACCCACATCAAGACCGACTGGCTGGACGGCCGCCACACCGTCTTCGGCAAGGTCCTGGAAGGCCAGGCCATCGTTGATTCGGTCAAGCAGGGCGACGTGATCCATTCGATCACCCTGGAAGGCGACGTCGACGCCGTGCTGGCCGCCCAGGCCGAGCGCGTCGCGGAGTGGAACAAGCACCTCGCCGCCTGATCCCCCTTCGAAACGGCCACCCTCGGGTGGCCGTTTCCCTGTTCCCCGCCGCCCGCCAGGCCTGCGTGGCCACGCCCGCGGCGTCCCATCAAACGCTTGCAAGCAAGAGGAAACCCCCATGAAAGCACCCGTTCGTGTTGCCGTGACCGGCGCCGCCGGCCAGATCGGTTATGCCCTGCTGTTCCGCATCGCCTCCGGCGAAATGCTGGGTAAGGACCAGCCGGTCATCCTGCAGCTGCTGGAACTGCCGGTCGACAAGGCCCAGGCCGCCCTGAAGGGCGTGATGATGGAGCTGGAAGACTGCGCCTTCCCGCTGCTGGCCGGCATGGTCGGCACCGATGATGCCGAAGTCGCGTTCAAGGACGCCGACATCGCCCTGCTGGTCGGCGCGCGTCCGCGTGGCCCGGGCATGGAGCGCAAGGACCTGCTGCTGGAAAACGCCAAGATCTTCACCGCCCAGGGCGCGGCGCTGAACAAGGTCGCCAGCCGTGACGTGAAGGTGCTGGTGGTCGGCAACCCGGCCAACACCAACGCCTACATCGCGATGAAGTCGGCCCCGGACCTGAAGCCGGAGAACTTCACCGCCATGCTGCGCCTGGACCACAACCGCGCGCTGAGCCAGCTGTCGACCAAGCTCGGCAAGCCGGTCGGTGGCATGGAGAAGCTGGTCGTGTGGGGCAACCACAGCCCGACCATGTACCCGGACTACCGTTTCGCCACCGCCGATGGTGCGTCGATCGCCGATGCGATCAACGACCAGGAGTGGAACGCCAACACCTTCATCCCGACCGTCGGCAAGCGCGGCGCGGCGATCATCGAAGCCCGTGGCTCGTCCTCGGCTGCTTCGGCCGCCAACGCAGCCATCGACCACGTGCGTGACTGGGTGCTGGGCAGCAACGGCAAGTGGGTCACCATGGGCGTGCCGTCCGACGGTTCCTATGGCATTCCGGAAGGCGTGATCTTCGGTTTCGCGGTGACCACCGAGAACGGCAAGTACACCCTGGTCAAGGATCTGCCGATCGACGACTTCAGCCAGAAGTACATCGACAAGACCCTGGCCGAGCTGGAAGAAGAGCGCGCCGGCGTCGCCCACCTGCTGGGCTGATGCAGGCGGTACCGGCTCCGGCCGGTACGTCTTCCATCGAGGTAGGTGCCGGCCGTTGGCCGGTACGTGATCCAGAAGGTAGGTACCGACCGTTGGTCGGTACGCAGCAACGGGGAAGCTCAGGCTTCCCCGTTGCTGTTTGAGGAATACAGGAACTGATGATCCACCTGCATTACATCGACGACGCGCTGCTGGTGGCCGAGAAGCCGGCCGGCCTGCTGTCCGTGCCTGGCCGCAGCGCCGAGAACCAGGACTGCGTGGTCGCGCGCCTGCAGGCGCTGTACCCGGATGCATTGACCGTGCATCGCCTGGACCAGGTGACCTCCGGCCTGCTGCTGCATGCGCGCGGCAAGGACATGCAGGTGGCGTTGTCGATGCAGTTCGAGCAGCGCCAGGTTGGCAAGCGTTACGAAGCGATCGTGGAGGGGCTGCTTGAAGGCGATGCCGGCGAAGTGGACCTGCCGTTGATCGTGGACTGGCCGAACCGGCCGAAGCAGATGGTCGATCACGAACGCGGCAAACCGGCGCTGACACGTTGGCACGTAATGGCACGTGATGTTGAAGCGCAGCGCACCCGCGTGGCGTTGGAACCGATCACTGGCCGCAGCCATCAGCTGCGCCTGCACATGGCCAGTCTCGGCCATCCCATCGTTGGCGATGTGCTGTATGACGCCGCGCCGGCGCAGCGTGTGCATCTGCATGCGCGCAGCCTGCGGTTCACCCATCCGGTGACGGGCGAGGCGCTCGCGTTCGAGTCCGCGACTCCGTTCTAGGGGTTCGGCAGGGCTTGCAGCCCTGCACCTGCAGAATCAACGTCAACGTCAAAAGCGGGCTGTCCGTGGGGTGGCGGGACGGTGTCGGAGTGCGGGGACGCCGCAAGTACGTCCCTGTAGCAACTGTGTTGCTGGAGAGTCTCAGGCCCGTCAGGTAAACGGGCACGGTAGTGCCGGCCGCTGGCCGGCAGC
>NZ_JBTMUR010000031.1:1024-9172 GCF_054473855.1 Stenotrophomonas genospecies 3 | reverse complement strand
TAGGCTCGCACGGCGGCCCACGCCGGCTCTCGACGCCTACGCTGCCAGATTCCGATCAGATAAGGCTTGGCAGCCGCATCCATGCGGCTGACACCCCGCACTCCGACACCGTCCCACCTTCGACAGGTTCCCGCGGCTGTTGGTAACTGCGGCTTTGTTCCGCGCGGCTGTTGGTAGGTGTCGACCTTGGTCGACACGATTTTTCTCTCAGATATCGAATGAATCATCCACGCATGGCGTGGATCTACCGTGTCGACCAAGGTCGACACCCACCAGAGCAGTCGACCAAGGTCGACACCCACCAGAGCAATTTGCCGTTCCGACAGATCGCGGAAAACTGTCGAAGGCGGGGTGGGTCCGGTTGCGGGAGTGTCCGCGGCATGGATGCCGCGGCCAAGCCCCCAGGGACGGGTCTACGGCGTCTCCCGCAACCGGACCCACCCCGCCATTCCTCAGTAGCCCAGCTTTTGACGTTGACGTTGACGTTGATTCTGCAGGTGCAGGGCTGCAAGCCCTGCAGGACAAAACCCCACCCCCTACCAAGGTAGGGCGGCCCGCGCGGCAGCACCGGACTATCCTCGAACCCATGACTTTGTCTGGGAGGGCTGCGTCATGAACTACGAGGAAACCTACCGTCGCTCGATCGACGAGCCGGAGGCCTTCTGGGGCGAGGAAGCCAAGCGCATCCATTGGCACAAACCGCCGCAGCAGGTGCTCGACTACAGCAACCCGCCGTTCCGGCGCTGGTTCGTCGGTGGTGAAACCAATCTCTGCTACAACGCCGTCGACCGCCACCTGGCCGAGCGCGCCGACCAGCTCGCACTGGTCGCCATTTCCACCGAAACCAACAGCACCCGCGAAATCACTTATCGCCAGCTGTATCGCGAAGTGAACGACTTCGCCGCCGTGCTCAAGCACCTCGGTGTCGGCCACGGTGACCGCGTGGTGATGTACATGCCGAACATGGCCGAAGCCGTGTTCGCGATGCTGGCCTGCGCGCGCATCGGTGCGGTGCACTCGGTGGTGTTCGGTGGCTTCGCCGCGCACAACCTGGCGCTGCGCATCGACGATGCCAAGCCGAAGCTGCTGATCGCGGCAGATGCCGGCATGCGCGGTGGCAAGCTGATTCCGTACAAGCCGATGGTCGATGCAGCCTGCGCCGAAGCCACGTCGCCACCGCCGCACGTGCTGATCGTGTCGCGTGGGCTGGATGCCGCCGAACCACGCGTGCCGGGCCGCGATGTGGACTACGCCGAGCTGCGTGCGCAGATCGGTGAAGTCGACGTGCCGGTGCAGTGGCTGGAAGCGAGCGAGCCGAGCTATCTGCTGTATACCTCCGGCACCACCGGCAAGCCGAAGGGCGTGCAGCGCGATGTGGGGGGCTATGCGGTGGCGATGGCGCAGTCGATGGAAACGGTGTTCGACTGCAGGCCGGGCCAGGTGATGTTCTCCACCTCCGACGTCGGTTGGGCGGTCGGCCATTCCTACAACGTGTACGGCCCGCTGATCGGCGGCTGCACCTCGCTGCTCTACGAAGGGCTGCCGACCAACCCGGATCCGGGCATCTGGTGGGCGCTGTGCGAGCAGTACAACGTGCGCACGATGTTCTCGTCGCCCACCGCCATCCGCGTGCTGAAGAAGCACGACGCGGACTTCATCCATCGCCACGACCTGGGCGCGCTGAAGTACCTGTTCCTGGCCGGCGAGCCGCTGGACGAACCGACCGCGCACTGGATCAGCGAAGCGCTCGGCAAGCCGATCATCGACAATTACTGGCAGACCGAAACCGGCTGGCCGGCACTGACCCTGCTGCCGGGCCTGGAGATGAAGCCGGTGCGTTTCGGCTCGCCCGGGTTCCCCAATCTCGGCTACCGGATGAAGGTGATCGACGAGAACACCGGCGAGGAAGTGGCACCGGGGCAGAAGGGCGTGCTGGTGGTGTCGCCGCCGCTGCCGCCGGGCTGCATGAGCACGGTGTGGAACGACGACAGCCGTTTCCTGCAGAGCTACTTCAGCCACTTCAAGGAGCTGCTGTACAGCTCGCTGGACTGGGCGATCCGTGACGACGATGGCTACACCTTCATCCTCGGCCGTACCGACGATGTGATCAACGTGGCCGGCCATCGTCTGGGCACGCGCGAGATCGAGGAGGCCATCTCCAGCCATCCGCGGGTGGCCGAGGCCGCCGTGATCGGGGTCAAGGATGAACTGAAGGGGCAGGTGCCGCTGGTGTTCGTCACCCTCAAGCAGGGTCTGGATGGCGAGGATCCGGCGCCGGTGGTGGCCGAGATGATGGCCACGGTGACCACCTCGCTCGGCGCGGTCGCACGCCCTGCGCATGTGCACGTGGTCAATGCCTTGCCCAAGACCCGCTCTGGCAAGCTGCTGCGGCGCTCGCTGCAGGCGTTGGCCGAGCAGCGCGACCCGGGTGACCTGTCGACGCTGGACGACCCCAGCGCGCTGGAGGAGATCCGCCGCGCGCTGGGACGCTGACCCGGTAGTGCCGGCCGCTGTCCGGCACCCCCCATCAATCCCGAGGTTGCCGGCCAGCGGCCGGCACTACCCGCAGCACTTGCGCTAAGCTCGGCTTGTCATCGACCTGCAACACGCGGTGCGCGCCGGGGAAGGCGCGTGCCGTCCGGGGATGGCACACAGGGGAGCGTGCCCGCCAGGGCGCGCCGGCATTGCGCATCGAGGGAGGGGGAGGCAATGGCTTTGCTGCACGCCAAGACGGCTGCTGGCCGTCAGGAAATCGAAGACCGTGGTCGGCGTCTGCCGGCGGCACTGCGTTCGATCCTGCTGATGGTCGACGGCCATCGCGATGACACTGAATTGCGCGGCCTGTTCGAAGGCCTGCGGGCACCGCCGGATGCACTGGAGCAGTTGGCCGCGCAGGGCCTGATTGAAGTGATCGGCGGAAGTGTCGAAACCGCACCGACGCGCAGCATCAGCACCGGCCGTGAACAGGACCCGGCGCTGTACCAGCAGCTGTACGACGCGATGAGTGAGGCCGTGCGTCGGCATCTGGGCCTGAAGGGCTATTTCATGCAGTTGAAGATCGAACGCTGCACCGATGCGCTGGCACTGGAGCGCCTGTGCCCGGAACTGCTGGCGGCGGTGGGCAAGGCGCGTAGCCCGGCATTGGCGCAGCGCTGGTGGCAGGAGACCCAGGCGGCCGTGGTCAATGGCGGCGGCGAGGTCGTGCAAGCCTGAGCCACCGCGTAAAGTGATCGGCTCACTTCCCCACAAGGAGTCCCGCGTGCAGGACGACCACGACGACACCGATACCCCCGGCTGGGACGCGATCAATGCGGCGCTGGCGCCGCTGTATGCCGGGCAGGAACCGCGTCACTTCGGCACCGCGCTTCCGTACACGCTCGGTGGCCAGGATCCGCTGGATGGCATCAGCGTGTACTGGGCGGATGCGCCGGTACCGCATTGGCATTACATCACCTACGGCTTTTCCGAGCTGTACGCCAAGGAGAGCAGTGATGCCACCGCCAGTGGCTATGGTTTCGAGCTGACCTTCCGCCTCGCTGCCGACGCCGGTGAGAACGCCGGCAGCACGCCGCCGGTGTGGCCGATGAACCTGCTGCAGAACCTGGCGCGCTATGTGTTCGGCAGTGGCAACGTGTTCGAGGATGGCCATCACCTCAACGCCAACGGCCCGATCGCGTTGGAGACCAACACGCGCTTGTGCCATCTGGCCTTCGTCGCTGATCCGCAGTTGCCCGCACGCGACACCGCCAATGGCCACCTGCAGTTCCTGCAGCTGGTCGGGTTGACCGATGAGGAGATGGAAGCGGTCAAGCGCTGGTCGACGCGCGGCGTGCTGCAGGCGCTGCAACCGGCGATGCCGCTGTGGATCAGCGACCTGCATCGCGGCAACCTGCTGGAGGATCCGGCACTGGCTGCACAGGTGCAGGCCGGCAGCGAGCGCGAGGGCTCCAGCACCGGCATGTTGTTCATCGAGACGCTGGACTGGCGCCAGGAGGCGGGCGTCACCACCCTGGTGCTCGGTGCGGGCCAGGTGGCCAGCGTGTGCGAGCTGCTGCCATTGCGCCTGCGCCACGGCAAATCACTGGAACTGGTCAGCCGCGAGCGGCAGTGGGAATTCATTCCGGCCGCGCGCGGTCAAACCGGCGAGGTATCGGCCGACAGCGCGCGCTGGGCACTGGACGAGTCGGGACTGCAGGCGCTGGCAGGCGTGCGGGCCGAGCGCGGCATCTACCCGGTGGCGGCGGCGCTGCGCATCGAAGTGGTGCCGACCTACCTGCGCGATGCCAAGGGCGAAGTGATCCGCCAGATCGGCTGAGTGTGGCGATTGCACCTATAGGGGCAGAGCCGTCTGCTGCGCAGACGGCTCCGACCCATGGTCTGGCTCAGGCCAGGCCTTCGGCCTTCAGCGCGGCCTGCACGCCGGCATCGGCATCCATGCGCGCCTTGTAGGCGGCCAGGTTGTCCAGGCCGGACAGGTCGACCTTGGTGCCGGCGGCCCAGCGCAGCGTGATGTAGAAGTACGGGTCGGCGAAGCTGCGGAAGCCGGCCAGCCACGGCTTGTCGGCCAGCTGCTTGTCGGCGGTCTCGAACAGGGCGCGCAGGCGCTTGTGCGCGGCGGCGCGGATCGCATCGAACTGGCTCTCGTCGGCAATGAACTTGCCCGGCGCGAACAGCGGCGAGAAGGCCGGATGCACATCGGAATTGACGAAGGCCAGCCAGCGGGTGGCTTCGGCGCGCTGGCGCGGGCTGCCGTCGCCGCCGAGGCCGGCCTGCGGGAAGCTGTCGGCGATATAGCCCATGATCGCGGCGTTCTGCAGCAGCACGAAGTCGCCGTCGACCAGTGCGGGGACGGCACCGGCCGGATTGATCTTGAGGAATTCCGGGCCCTTCAGGGTGTCCTTGTTCAGCAGTTCAACCTCGAACGGCTTGCCGGTCCACTGCAGGGCGATGTGGTCGGCGGTGGAACAGGCACCGGGCTTGCTGTACAGCTTCATGGGAACTCCAGGTGATGCGGGCGGGAAACGCCCACTATCCCAGAGCTTGCCAGCGGGCGGCAACGCTGCCGCCAGCACGGATCGTTACGACTGCCGCGGCTTGAGGTTCTGCACCTTATAGAAGGTGTGATCGCCGATGGTGGCCACCTGGTAGGCATTGCGCCAGTTCGGGCTGGCAATGGACAGCGCGGCGAAGTGGCTGGCACCGGGCACAATCTCGCGGCGCTCGCCGGCCGGCAGCGCCCAGTTGCGCTCGGCGTCGAAGGCCACGTTCATCGCCTCGCTCCAGGCCGCATCATTGCCCAGCTGGGTGCCGGGCGAGACGATGGTCGGTGCGAACTGCTTGCGCGCGGTGACCACCTGGCACATGGAGTCGCCCCACAGGCCACTGTCGAGGCGGCGCAGGGCGACCTCGGCGACGGCCTGCTGGCCACGCAGGGTCTGGTCGCGGGCTTCCAGGTAAACGGTGGTGCTCAAACACAATGAATCAGCGGCCGGCTGAGGCAACAACTGCGACAGCCAGAGAATCCAGGCCAGTTTCATATAACTCCTTGCTCCGTATGGGCCGCACGCTCCGGTTCCGGCCGCGGGGGCGACAGGAGGCGGGATACGACTTGGCGTCATGGGGAGGCGGCCATCGGGGCCGCCCCGTGGGCAGCCCCAAAAGAAACGATCAGTACCGATCGAGGGGCTGCGCCGGCTCACCGGAAACTGGCTGGTGAGCGGAAAGATGGCGCAAGGTAGGGGGGGATAGCCGAACGCATCGTGAACCGCCCGGCTTGACATTCAGGTTCGGCAGGGGTGACGGAAATCACATTCCGCCCCCCATTCAGGCGCTCATCAGAGCGCGGCGGCCACCCGGCTGCCCTGGTCGATGGCGCGCTTCGCATCCAGTTCGGCGGCCACATCGGCACCCCCGATCAGCTGCGCGTTGATGCCGGCGGCCTGCAGTTCGGCCTGCAATGCACGGTTCGGTTCCTGCCCGGCGCAGATCACCACATGGTCGACCGGCAGCAGCTGTTCGCTGCCTTCCACGCGGATGCGCAGGCCCTCGTCGTCCACGCCCAGGTACTCGACGCCACCGAGCATGCGCACGCCCTTGGCCTTCAGTGTGGCGCGGTGAATCCAGCCAGTGGTCTTGCCCAGTCGCGCGCCGGGCTTGCCCGGGCTGCGCTGCAGCAGCCAGAGCCGACGCGGTGACGCCTCGACCTCGGGCCGGCCCAGCGAGCCGCGGGCCTCGAACGCGCTGTCCACGCCCCATTCGGCCATCCAGCGTTGCGGGTCGAGGGAGGGGGACTCACCTGCGTGGCTGAGGAACTCGCCGACATCGAAGCCGATGCCGCCGGCGCCGATGATCGCCGCATTGGTGCCCACTTCAACCCGGCCCAGCAGCACGTCCAGGTAGCTGACCACCTTGGCGTGGTCGGCGCCGGGGAAGTCGACCTTGCGCGGGGTGATGCCGGTGGCCAGCACCACCTCGTCGAAGCCGGTCAGGGTGGCGGCATCGGCGCGGGTGCCGAGGCGCAGCTGCACGCCGGTTTCGGCCAGCGTGTGGCGGAAGTAGCGCAGGGTCTCGTGGAACTCTTCCTTGCCGGGGATGCGCTTGGCCACGTTGAACTGGCCGCCGATCTCCTCGTTGGCATCGAACAGGGTGACCTGGTGGCCGCGCTGGGCAGCGACGGTGGCACACGCCAGGCCTGCCGGGCCAGCACCGACCACGGCAACTTTCTTCGGCGTGGCGGTGGGGCGATAGACCAGCTCGGTCTCGTGGGCGGCGCGCGGATTGACCAGGCAGCTGGCCAGCTTGTTCTCGAACACGTGGTCCAGGCAGGCCTGGTTGCAGGCGATGCAGGTGTTGATCGCCTCGGCGCGGCCGGCACGGGCCTTGTTCGGCCATTGCGGGTCGGCCAGCAGCGGACGCGCCAGCGACACCATGTCGGCACCGCCGCTGGCGAGGATGCGCTCGGCGACGTCGGGCATGTTGATGCGGTTGGTCGCCACCAGCGGCACCTTCACATGCGGCTTGAGCTTGGCGGTGACCCCGGCGAAGGCGGCGCGCGGCACCGAGGTGGCAATGGTCGGAATACGGGCTTCGTGCCAGCCGATGCCGGAATTGATGATCGTCGCGCCGGCGGCCTCGATGGCCTGCGCCTGCTGCACGATCTCCTCCCAGTTGCTGCCGTCCTCCACCAGGTCCACCAGCGACAGGCGGTAGATGATGATGAAGTCCGGGCCACAGGCCTCGCGGATGCGGCGCACGATCTCGACCGCGAAGCGCATGCGCTGGTTCGCATCGCCGCCCCAGCGGTCGGTGCGCTTGTTGGTGCGCGGGGCGATGAACTCGTTGATGAGGTAGCCCTCCGAGCCCATCACTTCCACACCGTCGTAGCCAGCCTCGCGGGCCAGCTTCGCGCTGCGTGCGTAGTCGGCGATATGGCGCTCGACGCCACTGGCCGACAACGCGCGCGGGGTGAACGGGTTGATCGGTGCCTTCAGCTTCGACGGTGCCACCGACAAAGGGTGGTAGGCATAGCGGCCGGCATGCAGCAGCTGCAGGCAGATCTTCGCGCCGTGCTGGTGCGCGGCGGCGGTGAGCTGACGGTGCGGGCGTACTTCCCAGGGCCAGGACAGCTTGCCGCCGAACGGCTTCAGCCAGCCGACCACGTTCGGCGCGAAGCCGCCGGTGACGATCAGGCCGACACCGCCCTCGGCGCGTTCGGCGAAGTAGGCCGCCAGCCGCGGGAAGTCGCGGGCGCGATCCTCCAGGCCGGTGTGCATCGAGCCCATCAATACGCGGTTGCGCAGCTGGGTGAAGCCCAGGTCCAGCGGGGCGAACAGATGGGGGTAGGCGCTTTCGTTGGCTGGCGACATTGTCGATACGCTTGCGTACGGAAGCGCGAAGCGTGCCGCGAAACGGCGGCCGGGGCAAGGGCCGGCCTTTGGGTAGTGCCGGCCGCTGGCCGGGTACGCTCGGCACATGCGTGCTGTCGCTCCCGCAATTCGCTGCGCGAACCGCGGGCCCCACTTACCGGCCTCCACGCCCCCGCGCCTGCGGCGCTGCCCCCGAACTCCGGGGGGTAGTGCCGGCCGCTGGCCGGGTACGCTCGGCACATGCGTGCTGTCGCTCCCGCAATTCGCTGCGCGAACCGCGGGC
>NZ_JBTMUR010000031.1:0-926 GCF_054473855.1 Stenotrophomonas genospecies 3 | reverse complement strand
GCCCCACTTACCGGCCTCCACGCCCCCGCGCCTGCGGCGCTGCCCCCGAACTCCGGGGGCGGTAGTGCCGGCCGCTGGCCGGCATCCCGATCAGCTCAGGGGGACTGCGGCTGCCGGCCAGCGGCCGGCACTACCGGGGTGCGACCGATCCCGAACCAGCCCAGCGTGACACCACACAGCGGACCGATCAGCAGGGCGAAGGCGAGGGTGCCGAGGCCGACATTGCCGCCCAGCCACCAGCCCAGCAGCAATACGCTGCCTTCGATCAGGCTGCGCACTTTCCAGATCGGCCAGCCGGTGCGGGCATGCAGGCCGGTCATCAGTCCGTCGCGCGGGCCGGGACCGAGGCGGGCGCCGATGTACAGGCCGGTGGCCAGCGCGACCAGCAGCATGCCGGCGCAGAACATTGCCAGCTGCCAGCCAAGGCCGACGGCCGGCGGCAGCAGCCATAGCCCGAACTGCGCGGAGGGGCCGATCAGCATCACGTTGAGCACGGTCCCTACACCCGGCTTCTGCCGCAGCGGCCACCACAGCAGCAACACCAGTGCGCCGATGACATTGGTCGCCAGGCCGAACGACAGCGGCGTCTGCGCGGCGATGCCCTGTGACAGGACATCCCAGGGCGCCACGCCGATGGCCGCACGGATCATCAGCGAGGCGCCGAAGCCGTACAGGAACAGGCCGGTGATCAGTTGCAGCAGGCGCAAGGGCAGGGCGGTGGGCATGGCGGTCTCGGGGGAGAGGAATCTGTTCCCACCGTAATCCCGATCCAGTCACTTCCATAGATACAGATGCCGACCAATCCGCCGCTACAGTGTCGTCGAGCGTGCTCGACTGCTCCTGATGAATCAGTCGAGATCCTATGTTCGTGGTCAAGCCTGCTGGAAGCAGGCTTGACCCACCTTCAGCATGGCCGGATCGAAGTC
>NZ_JBTMUR010000030.1:0-15522 GCF_054473855.1 Stenotrophomonas genospecies 3 | reverse complement strand
TATCTGTTCATGTAACCCTCGGGGTTGGATCTGACGTCCAACTCCCGGGGGTCACTTCATGGATGGGTTTACGGCGTCTCCCGCCACCGGACCCACCCCGCCATCCCACGGAATGCATGCTGTTGCTGTTGCTTCGGCCGTTGCGGTTGCAGTTGCCTCTGCAGGTGCAGGGCTGCAAGCCCTGCCGAACAACCCTCAACCTTCGCAGCTGGCGAACACGTCGCGGTTGCGCTCGTACAGCGAGGTCTTCACCTGCATCAGGCCCAGCACCGACGGGAACAGGTTGTCATGGTCGGTGTAGGCCGCCGAACGCTTGCGCACGCACTGCAGGTCCAGCCCGCGGCTGCTGGCGAAGCCCTGCGAGAACCACATCGTCATCGGTACCCGGGTCTGCTCGGCCGGCGCGATGGCGTAGGGCACGCCATGCAGGAACAGGCCCTTCTCGCCCAGCGACTCGCCGTGGTCGGACAGGTAGATCATCGCCGTGTCGTAGTCCTGCATGCCCTGCAGCGTGCCGATGGTCTTGGTCAGGAAGTGATCGGTGTACAGCACGGCGTTGTCGTAACTGTTGGTGATCTCTTCGCGCGAGCAGCGGCCGATGTCGCGGGTATCGCAGGTGGGGGTGAAGCGGCGGAACGCGGGCGGGTAGCGCTCGAAGTAGGCCGGGCCGTGGTTGCCCAGCTGGTGCAGCACCACAACGCGGTCGCCCGGCTTTGCACGTACCTGGGTGGCCAGGTCCTGCAGCAGGATTTCGTCCATGCAGCGGCCGTCAGCGCACAGGCCCGGGGTGGTCGCATCGGACAATGACTGGAAGTCCAGGCCTTCGCACACGCCCTTGCAGCCGGACTGGTTGTCACGCCACAGCGGTGCGATGCCGGCACGGTTCAATACGTGCAGCAGCGACTGGTGCGCGCGGATCTTCTTCTCGTCGTAGTCGTGCCTGCCCCATGGAGAGAACAGGCACGGCAGTGAAACCTCGGTGCTGGTGCCGCACGAGTGCATGTCCGGGAAATTGATCACACTGGCCTGCGCCAGTTCCGGGGTGGTGTTGCGGCCACCGTTGAGCCCCCAGTTCTGCGCGCGCACGGTCTCGCCCATGACGATCACCAGCAGGCGCGGCTTGCTGGCCGGCGCGCGCGGGGTGGCCTTGGCATCGGTGCCGATCGGCAGCTTCGGCGCGCGCTGCACCGGGTTGTCACCGCGCAGTGCACGCGGCATGCCCAGCAGCACGTTGGCCGGTGTCGCGAGGTAGCGCACTTCGCGCTGGTTGCGCATCAGTGCCGAGACATCCTGGAACGAGATCAATGCACCGCCCACCGCGGTCACTGCCGCCACGACCAGGAAGCCGACGCGCCAGAGCAGGCTGCGGCCCCAGCTGCGGCGGCGCAGCTGCACGCGCCACAGCACCGCCATCGGCAGCACTGCCAGCAACAGCACCGGCCACAGCAGCGACACGGTCATCAGCTCACGGCTTTCCTTGGGATCGGTCGCCAGCACGTTGCGCAGCATGTCCGCATCCAGGTAGATGTGGTAACGGCTCATGTAATGCGCAGCGAATGCGGTCACCAGCAGCAACAGGCTGATCACCACCTTGGCGTTCCAGCGCCAGACCAGGATGCCCAGCAGCACGCCGTGCGCACCGAGCAGCAACAGCAGCAGCGACAGCGCGTAGCGCAGGCTGCCCGGATGGCTGGCCATCGCGCTGTGCCAGAACAGGCCATTGCCTGCCACCGCGAAGAACAGGCTGGTCAGTGCGATCAGTGCTTCGGTGGACAGCTGCGGCCGCCAGCGGCGAAGGTTCGCCAACGCGGGAAGGCGGGCGGGGCGTTGGACCGATGCACTCATGCGTTTGCCTCCTGGCGGTGGGGACGGTCCAGCTGACGGCGGGCCAGGACGCGTTTGACGATCAGATACAGGCCCAGCGAAAGCAGCCAGCAGATCAACGCAGTAGCAACGTCATGCGAAAGGAAATGCGCGCCCCGCAGCTGCTGGCTGACGCCGAATACCAGGCCGGTGCCAAGGCCGATCCACAACCCGGCCCAGCGCCATGAAGGGCGCCACAGCAAGGCGAAAAAGTACAGGGACAACCATGCATAGCCCGCGCTGGCGTGGCCGGCCGGGAAGCAGGCCTGTGCGGCCATGCCTGCGGGGCGTGCCGTGAAAAGCCCGATGAACGGCTGGTGGCCACCGTAGCGCAGCAGGTCCCAGGGGCATTCCATCGGCACCAGCGACTTCAGCAGGGAGATCACACCCGTGCCCAGGGCCATGGCAATCACGACATAAAGCAGCGCCCACCGCAGGGTGCGATCGCGACCCTTTCGCCAGTGGTGGAAGCACAGCAGGATCGCCACGAGCGCAGCAGCCGTGCTCAGCCACTTGCCGGCCTTGTGCACCACCGTGCGGGTGACCCAGGCGTCCTGTAGCGCCCAATGGCCACCCTCAAGGCGGAACAGGTGATCGGCGACCCATTGGTCGCCGCCGAAACCCATCAGCAGCGTAAACACGGGCAGACCGATTGCGACAGGCAGCCAGAGGTGAGTTACGGCGAATTTTGACGCCAGTGGCGATGTCGCAAGCGGCGCTACCGAATCAAGGGGACGGACGGGCATGCTGGGAAAGGGCGGGTCGGGAATCCGCGGCCATGCTCGTCACCTGGATGTCGGAGAAGGGTCGGACGCTCGTTCGTGCCGGGTTAATGCTTGCCCGGCACGGGTCAGCGTTCAGTCTTCTTCAGCGGTCGCGCCGGCCCGTTCGGCGTGGCATTCCGCGTCCCACGCGGTACCGGGAAGCAGTTGCCAGCGATTCCTGTTGGCAATACCGATATCGATCACCTTGCTCGGGTCCACGCACGGGCTCATCGCATCGTCCAGCACCAGCAGCCAGCGCTTGCCCGGTGCCTCGGCCAGCCACGGGCCGGCGTCGTGCCACTGCTCGGCCCAGGGCCGCTTGAAGCCGAACTCGCGCACCGGCCGGTCGGCCTGCAACAGGTTCTGCTCGCGCCAGGCCACCAGCGCCAGTTCGGCGTCGGGTCCGATCCGCGCGCCCACCCGGCGCATGAGTGCCGACGCCGAAGCGAAGGGGTCCAGGGCAGGCATCAGCACCAGGCCGTAGAGCATCCACAGCATGCCGTGGGTCAGCAGTACCAGCGTCGCGGCACGGCGTACCCGCAGCCACACGATCAGCGTGGCCAGGGCAATGGCGAAGGTCAGCAGGCCATCGCCCAGCACCGGTAGCAACGTCTCGGGCATGGCGCGGCGTTGCAGTTGCGCCAACGCCCATGGGTGCTCGGTCATCAGCATTACGCCGAGTACGCCGGTGGCCAGCATCAGCACCACGCTGTAGCCGAACAGGTAGCGGCGCACGCACACGCGGCGCAGCAGGCCGGGCAGCAGCGGCGCCACGGCCAGTGCCATCGCCGGCAGCATCGGAAGCAGGTACACCTCGCGCTTGCCCGGGCTGGCACTGAAGAACACCAGTACCAGTACGGCCCAGCCCAGCAGCAGCCACTGGCGGCGATCGCCACGACGGATGCGGCGCCACCACGGCTTGAACAGCATCGGCAGCAGCAGGCTGCCCGGCAGCCACAGGGTCAGGATCACCTGCAGGTAGTACCAGGCCGGCTGCCGGTGGTGCCAGGCATTGGCGTAGCGGGTGCCGGTCTGCTTGAACAACAGCTCGTGCGCGTAGGCCTGCAGTTCGGCGCTGGGCGTATGCAGCAGGGCCCAGCCCAGCGGCGCCAGCCACACGCCCACGCCCAGCAGGAACGCCGGGATCAACCACAGCAGCGTTGCCGGGTGCGGACCCTCCACACGGTGCCCGCGACGGCGCTGGTACAGCCACCAGCCGAACCAGGGCAGCACCAGCAGCAGCGGCAGGAAACCCACGCCCTTGGTCACCGTGCCGACACCGGCGGCGAAACCGGCCAGCCACAGCGCGGGCAGGTTGCGACGTTCGCACAGGTGCCGCATCAAGCCCCACAGGGCGACGGTGGTCATCCCCACCAGCACCATGTCGATCTGCGCACGCTTGGCCATCAGCCCGAACTGCAGGGTGCAGAACAGCGCCGCGAGGGCATAGATGGAATGCCGCGGCGACCACAGCCGCCGTGCCAGATCCGACACCAGCCACAGACTCAGCAGGGCGCCCAGCAATGACGGCAGCAGGAACGACCATTGCCAGCTGCCGACCACCTCGTAGGCGGCCGCCTGCAGCCACATGAACACCGGTGGTTTCTCGGCATACAGCTCGCTGCCACGATGCGGCAGCAGCCATTGCCCGCTCTCGACCATGGTCCGTGCGGCCAGCACGAAGCGCGGCTCGTCCGGTGGCTGCGGCTGCCGAAGGCCGATGCCCGCTGCCAATGCAGCAATGATCAGCAGCCACAACAGGGGCAGTCGCCAACGGCGGGGCAGGGCTACGGGCACGGCAGGCTCCGGGAGCAAAACGGCCATTCTGAGGTGGCGGGGGTGGGAAAAGCGTCAGAAGGGGGCGGGACGACCGCATTCCGACATGGGCGGCGCTACCATGGTACGAACTTCCGTGGATGTTTCGTGCATGCGTCTGTTGGTGATCGAGGACAACCGCCAGCTGGTGGCCAACCTGTTCGACTATTTCGAGTCGCGCGGGCATGTGCTGGACGTGGCCCCGGATGGCATCACCGGCCTGCACCTGGCCGGCAGCCACCCCTACGATGCGGTGATCCTGGACTGGATGCTGCCGCGCATGGAGGGACCGGAAGTGCTGCGCCGGCTGCGTGCCGAACACGCGTCGGAGGTGCCGGTGATCATGCTGACCGCGCGCGATGAACTGCCGGACAAGATCGCCGGTTTCCGCGCCGGTGCCGACGACTACCTGACCAAGCCGTTCGCCCTGCCCGAGCTGGAGGTGCGGCTGGAAGCGCTGCTGCTGCGTGCGCAGGGCCGCAACCCGCGCAAGCGCCTGCAGGTGGGCGACCTGGTGCTGGACCTGGCGACGCTGGAGGCGCAGCGTGAGGGCCAGGTGCTGCACCTGTACCCGGCCTGCCGCAAACTGCTGGAAGTGCTGATGCGGGCCAGCCCGGGTGCGGTGACGCGACAGCAGCTGGAGTTCGCCCTGTGGGGTGACGAGCCGCCGGATGGCGACCTGCTGCGTTCGCATGTCTACGAGTTGCGTCGCAGCGTTGACGGTCCGTTTGCCGAGAAGCTGATCCACACCCTGCCGCGCGTGGGTTACCGGTTGGCGGTAGTGGAGGGTGCCGACGTCGGCAGGAATGCTGATGAGGGCGCGTAAGCCGGGGCCGTTGTACCGGCGCGTGGTGTGGTGGTTGCTGGGCTATCTGGCGCTGCTGTCGATCGCGGTGTTCAGCGTCGGCAACTACGTGCACGAGCACGCCGAGCATGCCGCCTGGCGCGCGCTGCTCAACTCCGAGCTCGACAGCATCGTCGAGCATGTCGAGCACGAACCGCACTATCGCTGGCAGGATTCGGACACGCTGAGCCTGTACCGCTTCGACGCGGTCAACCTTCCCGATAGCCTGCGTACCCTGCATCCAGGGCTGCACGACGGCGTAATGGTCAAGGGCCGCGAGACGGCGGTGATGGTGCGTGAAACCCAGTCGATGGGACGGGTCGCGCTGGTACTGGACATCTCCGACTTCCATGACCTGGAACAGTTCGCCACGCGCTGGGTGATGCTGGCCGGGGTGATCATGATCTTCGTTACCGTGCTGATGGCTTCGTTCGGCATGGAGCGGATGGTGCGTCCGCTGAGCCTGCTGGCACAACACATCGCCGCGCTCAGGCCGGGCGTGCAGGGGCAGCGCATCGAGGTCGACCCGCGCGGCAGCTCAGAGCTGCACACCATTGCCAATGCGTTGAACGATTACCTGGACCGCAACGAGCAGTTCGTCGAACGCGAGCGGGTCTTCATCAGCACCGCCAGCCACGAATTGCGCACGCCGATCGCGGTGATGACCGGTGCCGCCGAACTGGCGCTGGAGCAACCGGGCCTGCCCGAGCGTGCGCGCCAGCAGATGCAACGGGTACTGCGCACCGCACAGAGCGTGGAGCAGCTGATCGAACTGCTGCTGGTGCTGGCGCGTGATCCGGCGCGACTGGCGGCGCGTGCCGAGCGCATCGCGCTGGACCAGCTGCTGCCGGAGATCGTCGACGACCATCGCCACCTGCTGGGCGACAAGGACCTGAGCATCGGCATCCAGGCCGCACCGGTGGACATCGTCGCGCCGCTGGCGGTGGTGCAGGCAGCGATCGGCAACCTGCTGCGCAACGCCATCGAGAACAGTGGCCGTGGCCACATCGAATTGCGCCTGAGTTCATCGGCGGTGCTGACCCTGCAGGACCCGGGACATGGAATGAGCCCGGAAGAGATCGCGGCGATCCATGCGCGGATGGCCCGTGGCGAACGCGCCGATCGTGGCGGCGGCATCGGACTGGATCTGATCGCGCGGCTGTGCGAGCACCTCGGATGGACCCTGCAGCTGCAGCCCTGCGAGCCGCGTGGCACGCGTGTCACGCTCGATTTCAGTGCCTCGCGACCGTGCTGATCCGGCCGTTCGTGTAAATGCCAACCTTGGTTGGCATGCCGTTCGTCGACCAAGGTCGACGCCTACCCAGGCGGTGGCTGTCCGTGTTCTGGTAGGTGCCAGCCCTGGTTGGCATGCCCCGGCGGTGGCTGCCCGTGTCCTGGTAGATGCCAACCTTGGTTGGCATGCCCCGGCGGTGGCTGGGCGTGCTCTGGTAGATGCCAACCTTGGTTGGCATGCCGTTCGTCGACCAAGGTCGACGCCCACCCAGGCAATGGCTGTCCGCTTCAACGCCCGTTCGGTCGCGCCACGTGCTGGTCGATCAGGATCACGTTGCCGTCGGGATCGGCCAACTGCAGATAGCCCGTACCCTGGCCATCAGGATCGGTGCGGACCGCCAGTTCGATGCCCCTGGCATCCAGCTCTGCCTGCAGCTCACGCACATCCTGGAAGTGGGGCAGTTCCTGCTTGTGCTGGTCCCAGCCGGGGTTGAAGGTCAGCAGGTTGCCCTCGAACATGCCCTGGAACAGCCCGATCACCGTGCCGTTGCTGCGCATCACCAGCCAGTTCTGTGCCGGATCGCCGCCGGTGACCGAGAAGCCCAGGGCTTCGTAGAAGGCACGGGAGGCCGCGAGATCCTTCACCGAGAGGCTGACCGAAAAGGCACCAAGCTGCATGGGTGGGCTCTCTGACGGGATGGGGGGTGTCGGCACTGCAGCATGACCGGGCGTGAAGACAATGTTAATCTCGATCTGCGCCGCCTTATGCGGCGCTTTTTTTTCTCCGCTCTTTCGATCGACAGAGGATCCCATGCCGACCGAACCCGCTACTGCCCTGATCAGCAACGACATCGTTGGACTGGGCCTGATTGCCGCCACCCTGGCCCTGATCTTCTGGGCCGCCAGTGGTCCAACCCCGCTGCTGAAGAAGATCTTCGCCTGGGTGCCGGCCCTGCTGCTGTGCTATTTCATCCCCGCCGTCTACAACACCGCCGGTGTCATCGATGGCCACAACACCTCGCTGTACAACCCGGTCGCGCGTGACGTGCTGCTGCCGGCCGCGCTGGTCCTGCTGACCCTGTCGATCGACCTGAAAGGCGTCATCAAGCTCGGCCCGAAACTGCTGATCGTGTTCTGTGCCGGTACCGCCGGCATCATGCTCGGCGCCATCGTTTCGTTCCAGCTGATGAAGCTGATCCATCCGGAAACCGTGGCGGGTGATACCTGGGCCGGCATGGCGGCGCTGGCCGGCAGCTGGATCGGTGGCGGCGCCAACATGGTCGCCATGCGCGAAGTGTTCGGCACCGATGCCACCACCTTCGGCCAGTTCGCGGTGGTTGACGTGGCCTGTGCCAGTCTGTGGATGGCGATCCTGCTGTTCCTGGCCAACCGCGCACAGCAGATCGACACCCGCAATGGTGCCGACACCCGTGCCATCGACGAGATGAAGGCGCGCATCAGTGCCTACGAGGCACAGAACGCACGCATTCCCAGCATGACCGACCTGATGGTGATCGTTGGCGTGGCCTTGGGTGGCGTCGGCCTGGCCCACGCCATCGCCGCGCCGCTGTCGGGCTGGTTCAAGGCCAACGTCAGCTGGGCCAGCCAGTTCAGCCTGGACAGCCAGTTCGTCTGGGTGATCCTGCTGTCCACGGCGATGGGCCTGGGCCTGAGCTTCACCCGTGCGCGCCGGCTGGAAGCGGCCGGTGCGTCGCGGCTGGGCACGGTGTTCCTGTACTTCCTGATCGCCTGCATCGGCATGCAGATGAACCTGCTGTCGCTGCTGGATCGGCCGTGGCTGTTCCTGCTCGGCGCGATCTGGATGGCCACGCACGTGCTGGTGCTGTGGGTGGTGGCCAAGCTGCTGCGCGCGCCGCTGTTCTTCTTCGCCATTGGTTCGCAGGGCAACATCGGCGCAGCCGCTTCGGCCCCTGTGGTGGCGGCGGCGTTCCATCCGACGCTGGCGCCGGTGGGCGTGCTGCTGGGTACGGTGGGTTATGCCACCGGCACGGGCCTGGCCTACGTCACCGGCCTGATCCTGAAGTGGATGGCCACCGGCTGAGTCCGGGCCGCCCCGGCGTCATGCCTGCGTAGATCCACGCCATGCGTGGATGCATTTCGAAGAAGGGGTCAGAGCCGTTTCCCGGAGGAAACGGATCTGGCCCCTGATGCTTTCCGCCGTCACCGGAAATCTGTCAAAGGTGCGGGTGCCGGGCGGCGAGCCCGGCACCCACACCCAACCCTCAACAGCAGCGGCCACCGTTGCGTCCGCCATAACGCGCTTCCTGGCGCTCGCGGAAGAACGTCTTGTAGTCCATCGGCTCCTGGTCCGGATGCTTTTCCAGCATGTGCCGGACGTAGTTGTCGTAATCAGGAATGCCACAGCACAGTCGTGCGGTCTGCACCAGGCGCCGCCAGATGCGGCGGTGCGCCTGGTACTGGCCGGCGGGAACCAGTTGGGTACTCATCACAGATCCACCATTTCATGCGGCTTCAGCGCCACGTACGGGGTCTCGCGGTCAGTGCGCTGCGGATTGCGGCGGGCCGCCAGGATGGTCTTGATCGAATACACCAGCACCGCGCCCACCACCAGCAGGAACAGCGCGGTCAGGCCGGTGTTGACGTAGGCGTTGACCACGATCTGCTTCATCTGCGCCACCGACTTGGCCGGTGCAGTGATGGTGTCGCTGGCGAGCGCGGCCTGGAACTTGTGTGCCTGTGCCAGGAAGCCCTGTGCCGGATTGCTGTCGAAGATCTTGATGAAGCCGGCGTAGGTGGTGCAGATCAGCAGCCACACCGCCGGCACCGCAGTCACCCATGCATAGCGGTCACGCTTCATCTTGAACAGCACCACCGTGCCCAGCATCAATGCGATGCCGGCCAGCATCTGGTTCGAGATGCCGAACAGCGGCCACAGCGTCTGGATGCCGCCGAACGGATCGACCACGCCGGTGTAGAGCAGGTAGCCCCACAGCGCCACGCAGCCGGCGGTACCGATGATGTTGGCGGTCCACGATTCGGTCTTCTTCAGGGCCGGCACGAAGTTGCCCAGCAGGTCCTGCAGCATGAAGCGGCCGGCACGGGTACCGGCGTCCACCGCGGTGAGGATGAACAGCGCTTCGAACAGGATCGCGAAGTGGTACCAGAACGCCATCATCGCGTCGCTGCCACTGGGAATCGCTTCGTGCAGGATCTGCGCGATGCCTACCGCAAGTGTTGGCGCGCCACCTGCACGATGCAGGATGGTGGGTTCACCAATGGCCGCCGCGGTCGCGGTCAGCTGCTCGGGGGTGATGGTGAAGCCCCAGGTGTTGGTGATGTAGTGCGCGGCCGAGGCCGCATCGGCACCGATCACCGCCGCCGGGCTGTTCATCGCGAAGTAGATGCCCGGATCGATGATCGAGGCCGCCACCAGCGCCATCACCGCCACGAACGATTCCATCAGCATGCCGCCGTAGCCGATGTAACGCATGTGCGCTTCATTGGCGAGCAGCTTCGGCGTGGTGCCGGAGGAAATCAGTGCATGGAAACCGGAGACCGCGCCACAGGCGATGGTGATGAACAGGAACGGGAACATGCCGCCCTTCCACACCGGGCCGTCGCCGCTGGCGGCGAACTGGGTCAGTGCCGGCATCTTCAGTTCCGGCATCACCACCAAGATGCCGATGGCCAGCGCGATGATGGTGCCGATCTTGAGGAAGGTCGACAGGTAATCACGCGGGGCCAGCAGCAGCCACACCGGCAGCACCGAGGCGACGAAGCCGTAGCCGATCAGCATCCAGGTGATCTGGGTGCCGGTGAAGGTGAAGGCCGGGCCCCAGACCGGATCGGCGGCGACCTTGCCGCCGTACCAGATCGCGGCGAGCAGCAGGATCAGGCCAACCACGGAGATCTCGCCGATCTTGCCGGGGCGGATGTAGCGCATGTACACGCCCATCAGGATCGCGATGGGCATCGTCGCAATCACCGTGAACATGCCCCACGGGCTTTCGGCCAGTGCCTTGACCACCACCATCGCCAGCACCGCCAGGATGATGATCATGATCAGGAACGCACCGAACAGCGCGATGGTGCCGGGCACCTGGCCCATCTCCTCGCGCACGAGATCGCCCAGCGAGCGACCATTGCGGCGGCTGGACAGGAACAGGACCATGAAGTCCTGCACCGCACCGGCCAATACCACGCCCACCACCAGCCACAGCAGGCCGGGCAGGTAGCCCATCTGCGCGGCCAGCACCGGGCCGACCAGCGGGCCGGCGCCGGCAATGGCGGCGAAGTGGTGGCCGAACAGCACGTGCTTGTTGGTCGGCACGTAGTCCAGGCCATCGTTGTTGATCACCGCCGGGGTGGCCCGGGTCGGATCCAGCTGCATCACCTTGTTGGCGATGAACAGGCTGTAGAAGCGATAGGCGACGAGGTACAGCGACACCGCCGCGACGACGATCCACAGGGCATTGATGTGTTCGCCGCGGCGCAGCGCCACGGTGCCCAGACAGAACGCGCCGAGCAGAGCGAGTACCGCCCAGCCCAGTTTGGAAAACCCTTTCATGAGGTGCTCTCTCCCGGAAAGACAGACAAAGAGTCCTGCTTGCCCACGACAGGGTCAATTGGCACAGGACGAATCAGCGTTAGTACTTTGGTCGTACGCAGGGGGCGCTGACGTGCAGCGAACATCAGGGATGGAACAATCGGTTGCGGTGCCATCCATTGGCCTACGGCCGTGTGGCGTCCATCTTCAGTGGCACCCATCCAACAGGAGTCGCCATGAGCTTTCCCGAACCGGTCCGCGTACTGCGCACCATCCGTGGCATGCCCACCTCCGACGGTGCCGGCGTGCGCCTGACCCGCGTCATCGGCGGCCCGACGCTGCCCGACCTGGATCCGTTCCTGCTGCTTGATGAGTTCGGTACCGACCGTGCCGAAGACTACATCGCCGGCTTCCCGGAACACCCGCATCGTGGTTTCGAGACCGTCACCTACATGCTCGACGGGCGCATGCGGCATCGCGACAACCACGGCAACGAGGGCCTGCTTACCCCGGGCAGCGTGCAGTGGATGACCGCAGGTCGTGGCCTGGTGCATTCGGAAATGCCCGAGCAGGAAAGCGGGCAGATGCGCGGGTTCCAGCTGTGGGTGAACCTGCCGGCGAAGGAGAAGATGACCGAGCCGAAGTACCAGGAATTCGCACCCGAGCGCATTCCCGTGGTGCACCCGGAGCCGGGCGTGGATGTGAAGGTGATTGCCGGCAGCGTGGACGGCACCGATGGCCCGATCGTGCAGCCGGCCACCGATCCGCTCTACCTCGACATCACGCTGGCGCCCGACCGGGCCTGGACCTATGCGCTGCCGGAGGGGCACAACGCGTTCGCCTACGTGTTCGAAGGTGCGATGACCGTGGGTGAGCAGGACGCCGCGCGCGACGTTGCACGCCAGGAACTGGCGGTGCTGGGCGGTGGCGAGCAGTTGCACCTCTCGGCCGGCAGCGAAGGTGCGCGGTTGATCCTAGTGGCCGGCCGTCCGCTGCGCGAACCGGTGATGCGCCACGGGCCGTTCGTGATGAACACGCGGCAGGAACTGATGCAGGCCTTCGTCGATTTCCAGGAAGGCAAGTTCTGAGAGAGTGCCGGCCGCTGGCCGGCAGCAGCCTCGGACAAAGGCGGATCGGGGTGCCGGCCAGCGGCCGGCACTACCGTCGGATCGGCTCGCATTGCGGGGATGCTGCCAGGCAGTCATCCCCGTCACCTTCAGCGCCCCGCGGCCACGGCCGACGGGGTCAGGCTCATGCCCTGCGCCAGCTGCTGCAGCGAGCCCAGTTCCTGCGCGCTGTCCGGATACAGCGAAATCTGCGCGTAACGCCCTTTGTCGAGCTTGACCACACTGATGCGACGCTCGGCATAGCCGGGCGGCTGCTGGCCACCCAGATCGGGCTGGTACCAGTACAGCGATTCACCGCCGAAGCTGCCCTTTTCCTGGCGCAGCGAGCGGTTCAATGGAAGGTTGGGATCGCGCGCACTGAGCATCAGGCTCAGTACCTCGCGGCCATCGCCGGTGCTGGCGCGGCAGACCAGGAAATCGGCCTGTGCCTGCTGTTGCCACTGCAGGCCGCTGCTGGCCGGCAATGAAGGACATTCGGTGGGAGCCTGTGCAGCGGCGGCCTGGGCCACCGCGAACAGCAGGCTCGACAACACTACAGGCGCGAACTTCATGCATCCCCCAAGGTGGTGTGTCGTTGGCTCCGCCGGATGGACCGGCAGCCTTGGCATCCCATCCCCGGATGCCGCCCCGGCCGGCATCTGCACGGACGGTCAACTCAACCTTAACGGAACGTGAGCGATCGCACAAATCGCTGTTACACGCGTAACCATTGCGGCCGGTGGTCGGCCGCAATGGTCCGCACAGGCCTCAGCGGTCGTTGCCGATCCACTTGTAGATGATGCCGCCGATCGCGCCGCCCAGCAGTGGGGCGACCCAGAACAGCCACAGCTGGCTGACCGCGCCGCTGCCGGCGAAGAAGGCCACCGCCGTGGAACGGGCCGGGTTCACCGAGGTGTTGGTGACCGGGATGCTGATCAGGTGGATCAGGGTCAGCGACAGGCCGATCGCCAGCGGGGCGAACCCGGCCGGTGCCTTGCCGTGGGTGGCGCCCATGATCACGATCAGGAACACGGCGGTCAGCACCACTTCGCACAGGAAGGCCGCGGCCACGCTGTAGCCGCCGGGGGACAGCGCGCCGTAGCCGTTGCTGGCGAATGCACCGGCCTGGCTGCCATCAATGGCGAAGCCGCTGGCGCCCGATGCGATCTGCAGCAGGATGAAGCCGGCCAGCAGGCCGCCGGCGACCTGGGCGATGATGTACGGGATCAGGTCCTTGGTCGGGAAACGACCGCCGGCCCACAGGCCGACACTGACCGCCGGATTGAAGTGCGCGCCGGAGATATGGCCGAACGCATAGGCGCCGGTCACCACGGTCAGGCCGAAGGCCAGCGCAACGCCGAGGAAACCGATACCCAGCGGATTGCCGTCACCCCCGAACTTGGCGGCCAGCACCGCACTGCCACAGCCACCCAGAACCAGCCAGAACGTGCCGAGGAATTCGGCGGACAAGCGTTTACCCATGCTCATGTGTTGCACTCCTTTGACGGTCGAAAGTGTGATTTATGTCACATTTCAATGATCAGCGGGTGACTGTAGCGTCAACGCCGGGTGCAGGCATACACCTTCGGATGTGTGCAACACGCGATGTTCAGTACTGCGGCAGCGGGATGAATTCCTTGTCGTCGCCCGGAATGGTGCCGAAGCGGCCGGCCTCCCAATCGTGCTTGGCCTGCTCGATGCGTTCCTTCGAGCTGGACACGAAGTTCCACCACAGGTGACGCGGGCCATCCAGCGGCTCGCCACCGAACAACATCGCCTTCACCGGCGTCTTCGCGCGCAGGCGGCCACGCGCACCAGCCTCGGGGATCACCAGGTGCTGGGCAGGGATGTCCACGCCATCCAGCTGCGCGTCGCCTTCGAGGATGTACAGCGCGCGCTCGCGGTGGCCATTGTCGATATCGATTTCCGCATCCGGGTCGAGGTCGATCGCCACGTTGAGTGTGTCGGCGAACACCTTCACCGGCGATTCCTCGCCATAGGCGCGGCCGGCGATGACGCGCAGCCAGGCACCGTTGCGACGCTGCTCGGGCAACGTAGCCGCGGCATGGTGGTAGAACGCCGGTTCGATTTCCTCGTGCGATTTCGGCAGCGCCACCCAGGTCTGCATGCCATGGATCGGGTTGTCGTGATCGCGGTCCGGCTGCGGCGTGCGCTCGGAATGGGCGATGCCGCGGCCGGCGGTCATCCAGTTGACGTCTCCGGGTCGGATCACCTGATCCGAACCCAGTGTGTCGCGATGGCCGATGGCGCCCGACCACAGATAGGTGACGGTGGCCAGGCCGATATGCGGATGCGGGCGCACGTCGATGGCCGTGCCGGGATGCATGAGCGCCGGGCCCATCTGGTCGACGAACACGAACGAGCCGATGCTGCGCGCCTGCAGGGTGGGGACGGCGCGACGGACTTCGAGTCCGCCGATGTCGTGCACGCGCGGGGCGATGATGGTGGTCATGCGGGCGTTCTCGCTGGCAGGGATCAGGTGATCAGCATCGCATGCGGCTGTGACGGGGACATGCCCCGTATGGGTAACAGGTTGTTCCGTAGAGTGGAGCTTGCTCGACTGGGGTTCCAGCCAACGGCGCAGCCCCTCGTGGCTGTGGGTTGGTCGCTGAAGGCAGAAGCAAGATCAAAAGCTGCGCTTGGCCGGGCGGGTGGGTGGCGCAGGGGACGCTGCAAGTACGTCCATGTAAGCTCGATCGCCGCATCCATGCGGCTCACGCCCCTGCGCCACCCACCCGCCCGGCCTCTGACAGTTTCCGTGTGCGTCCAGCCACGGAGAAGAAAAAAGAAAATCAAAGTCAAAATCAAACGCCGGTCGCTTCGCTCCTGGTGGCAACCAAGGTAGCCACCCACCAGTTCGCAGTAGCCATCAACCAGATTCGCGGTTCACCGACCGTCACCGGGAAACTGTCAGGGGTGGGGCGGTGTCGGGTTGCGGGGTGTCCGCGGCATGGATGCCGCGGCCAAGCCCCCAAGGTGAAGTGACCCCCGGGAGTTGGACGCTAGATCCAACCCCGAGGGATACATGAACAAATACGACGCGCGTTTCAAACTGCAGGTCGCCAAAGAGGCCTGCAAGACCTCCACATCGGTCAAAGCCGTTGCCCGTCGCCACGGCCTGGAGTTCTCCACGGTCAGGCGCTGGGTGGCGACCTATCGGCTGCATGGTTGGCGGGGATTTCATCGCCAGGCCCGGTCCTATGACCTCCCGTTCAAGCTGGCTGTCCTGGAGAAGATGAGCCAGGACGGCCTGTCCGGGCGCGAGGCCACCACCTACTTTCAAATTGGCGATGCCGGCGCGGTGGGGCGATGGCGGCGCCTGTATGCTCAAGGCGGTGCCCAAGCGTT